>JAHWKL010000060.1 GCA_019347915.1 Actinomycetota bacterium | reverse complement strand
GCCGTCCCAGTCCCCGGTGACGGGAGTGTCACCAGGGCTGCCGTAGCGCAAGCTCACGTCGGCGATGCCGGTGCTGTTGCGGTTGCGCAGGTACCAGGTGCCGCCCCGCTTCACCCCGACGGTGTCGGTGCCGTTGCCGTCCCAGTCGCCGCAGACGGGCATGTCGCTGGTCATTCCGTACGAGAAGGTCACGTCAGTGGAGGTGACGCCGTTGGAGGAGCGCAGCGAGAACCGGCCGGATCGGAAGGTGCCGGGTGTGTCGATCCCGTCCCCGTCCCAGTCGCAGCTCAGTACGTGATCGCTGCCTTCGCCGTGGAGGAACGACAGGTCGGCAGTGCCGCTCGTCACGGTGTTCCGGAGGAACCAGGCGGCCGGGGGGGGCGCCGGGTTGGTCACGAAGAACCAGTCCGAGCGCAGGCCGAACTGCGATCGGAACTGGGCGCCCGTCCGCGTGACCGAGCCGGCTGAGCCCCGCACCACGACGTCGAGCGCCCGCCCGCCGCCGCTGCCGAGGCCGTTGCGCCGGGTGACGTCCACCGCTTGCAGCACGCCGATGGTGGGGAAGGCCGATTGGATCGACGTCACCGGGATGCTGGCGGTCCAGCTGTGAAGCGGCGAGCGGGTGTCGCCCAGGTCCTGCACGGCGGGGAAGGTGCCTCCGGCCGTCCATCCTCCCGTCGAGGCGGAGAACTCCGTCCTGGCCACGGCGCCCGAGGGCATGCGACGGACCTCCGCAGCGGTCTCCCGCACGGCGGTGTCGGTGTTGGCGTGCTCGACGCTCTTGAACGTGCCGTTGGGCGCCAGCGTCGCCACTCCCCCGTAGACCTGGCAGGCGGCGGTGTCGCACGTCTTGGCCACCGCCGAGCGTGTCTCGGCCTGGGCGTACGAGCGGGCCGCCACCGCCTGGGCCCGCAGGGCGTGCATGCCGAGGCCGCCCCCGAGGCTGCCCCACGACGGGGACGACTCCAGGGGGACGACGCCTCGCAGGTACGACTCCATGGGGAGGTGGTTCACCGTCACGGAGACCCCCCCACGGTCGACCACCTGGAGGTGCCCGCGGAGCCACCGTCGGGTGCCGTCAGGCTCGCACGCCTGGATCATCGAGGCGCGGTCGTCGCCGGCGGGCGCCTGAGGGCCGAAGGTCACGGGCCCGGCCACGAGGGTCAGGGGCGCCCACGGACCGGCGCAGCTGGCCGCCCGCTCCACGGCGAAGGTGTTGGCGCCGACCCGGCGGGCTCGCAGCGCGGCGAAGGAGCCGCCGGCGGCGCTGGTGCCGAGCTGGCCCCGCTCCTGCATCACCGCCGTCTCCCGCCCGTCGAACCGGCGGAGCTGAACGGTCATGGGCACGTCGCCGCCGAGGGAGGCCGCCGTGGTGCCGCCGTAGTAGTGGTTCAGGATGCGGCTGTAGGTCCACCCGTGGTCGAGGGCATAACCCAACGACCCCCACTGGCCGAGGCCCCGGCCGTGGCCCCAGCCGTGGCCGGTGACCTCGACGGTCGGCGACGGGTAGGCGTGGGCCGCGGGTACGCCGAGCACCACCAGCCCGACGAAGACGAGCAAGGCGGAGGCGAGACGACGGGGGCCGGCCGCCCGTTCCTCAGCCACGCAGATGCCAGGTGATGCCGCGCCTGAACCCGACGTCGTCCATCCCGCTGCTGTTCCAGTCGCCGGTCACGGGGACGTCTTCGGCAGTGCCGTAGTCGAACTTGAGGTCGGCGATGCCGGTGGTGTTGCGGTCGCGCAGGTACCAGGTACCGCCCCGCTTCACGCCGACGGTGTCGGTGCCGTTGCCGTCCCAGTCCCCGGTGACGGGAGTGTCACCAGGGCTGCCGTAGCGCAAGCTCACGTCGGCGATGCCGGTGCTGTTGCGGTTGCGCAGGTACCAGGTTCCGCCTCGCTTCACGCCGACGGTGTCGGTGCCGTTGCCGTCCCAGTCGCCGCAGAGAGGGACGTCGGCGGCGTTGCCGTAGTGGAACGCCCACACGTCGGGCCCGTCGTTGCGGAGGTAGAACCGCCCGCGGCGGAAGACGCCGGGCGTGTCCGTGCCGTTGCCGTCCCAGTCGCACATCAGCGGCAGGTCGTCCGGATCGCCGAAGGAGAACTGGAGGGCAGCGGACATCTGCCTGGCACGGACGTCGGTGCGCAGCTGTCCCAGTCTCCCGTAGACGAGGTCGCCGGGACACAACGTGGCGCTCACATCGCGGTGGCCGCTGATGGTGGGCAGGGTGACCTGGGTGCCGGAGGGGTAGCGGGAGCTCCCGGCCGACGTCACGGTGACGGTGCCGTCCGCCGGCACGTCGTGCAGGGACAGCTTCCAGCTCAGGAGCGAGACCAGGCTGGTGTAGGCGTCGGCGGGCAGGGCGCTGTCCTGGAACGAGCCGAGCAGGGCCACTCCGGTGCTGCCGGTGTTGAAGCCGCCGGCGTGGGCGCCGATGACGGCACGGTCGATCCCGCCGGCGCGCCCCTCGAACACCTGGCCGTAGCGGTCGACGACGAAGTTGTAGCCGATGTCGCACCATTGGTTGGTGTGGGTGTGGAAGTAGTAGATGCCCCGCATGGCGGCGGCGGCATCACCCCGCGAGTACGTGTTGGACGATGCCGTGTGGTGCACGATGGCGTTGCGCACGGTGGTCGCGTACCGCGGCTTGCCGTCGCAGTCAGGGGCCACAGTCCGCCAGCTCTCATCAGCACCCCACTGACTGCGGGTGATGATGCCCGGCTGCTCGACGGCCGCCCCCGCCGGCCGTGCTCCGAACCCAGCGACCTCCTCGCTGTCGATGGCGTGCATCTGGAGATCCCGCAGCCGCCCGTGGTCCACCCGCACCTCGACGTCCCGGATGTCGTCGCCGACCCACACCGGACCGGCCGACGTACGTGCGTTGTGTTCCGGCGAGTCCGGGTCAGGGCCCTCGTCGACGCCGCCCTCGACGTGCATCCAGTCGCTCCAACCGACCTGGTGGCGAACCCGCATCTGCATCTCTCCGGGGGTCCGCCCCGCCCAGTCGAACCCGATCATCTCGGCGTCGATGCCGGTGTCAACCCGCCGGGCCCACCCCTGAGCCGCCACGTCGGCGCTCAGCGGCGTCGTCTTGGCCTCGACCACCGGCCGGGGTTGCGCCGGTGCCGCCACCAGGCCGGTGGTGAAGAGGGTCGCCACCATGGTGACGGGAAGCGACCTGGAGATCAGTCGACGAACGTGATGATCTCGATGCCGTGCTGACATGGGTGCATGACCTTCCTCATCCGGCCGGCGCCAGTGGCGCGGAGGCAACGGACGATGATGCCACCTCGCCGTCGTACCTCCACATACGGGGCGCTCACTGATCAGATCGCAGGGGAGCGACTCGCCACGTCCCCCCGAGCGACACCAGGCCGCCGTCGGTCTCGTGAGGGGTGCCGGGGTCCACGTCGAAGCGGACGGCCCGGTGGCGATGATCGTAGGTGTGCAGGGCGGCGTAGTCGGTGACGGCGGCAGAGGCGTCATAGGTCCCGGGGAGGAGCAGGAGGCGGTCGACGACGAGATCGACGACGCCGTTGCCGTCGATGCGCTCCGGCACCAAGCCGGACTGTCGGGTGGTGGGGTGGGTGAGCTCGACGCCCTGCAGGGTGTGCACCGCCATGGCGAACACCGGTCGTTCGACGGGTTGGTTGGCGGCGTAGTGCACGCGGAAGGTGACGGGGTCGCCGGTACGGGCCCTGGTGACGGGTTCGCCCGAGACGTTCAGGACCTCCAGCCGCTCCACCACCACCTCACCCGACCCCCAGCGGGAACCCAGTCCACCCTCGTCGGCCCGCCCGACATGGACATGATCGAGATAGGCGTCGACCACCTCGTCGGCGGCCCCGACCTCCCGCAACCGTCCCTCGTCGACCCAGCCCACCACGTCGCACAGCGAGCGCACCGAGGCGAGGTCGTGGGTGACGATGACGATGGTGATGCCGTCGGCCTTCAGCTGGAGGAACTTCTCGTTGCACTTGCGCTGGAACTGCTCGTCGCCCACGGCCAGGACCTCGTCGACGAGCAGCACGTCCGGCCCGACGTTGATGGCCACCGAGAAGCCCAGGCGCACGTACATGCCCGACGAGTAGTTCTTGACCGGGCTGTCGATGAAGCGCTGGAGGCCGGCGAAGGCGACGATGTCGTCGAACTTGCGATCGAGCTCCTTCCGGCCCAGGCCGAGGATCGACCCGTTGAGGTAGACGTTCTCCCGCCCCGACAGTTCGGGGTGGAAGCCGGCCCCGAGCTCGAGCAGGGCCGAAACCTTCCCCTCGACCGAGATGTGCCCCGAGTCCGGCCGCAGGATCTTGGCGATGCACTTGAGCAGCGTGCTCTTGCCCGAGCCGTTCTCGCCGATGAACCCGAAGGTCGTTCCCGAGGGGATCTCCAGGGAGACGTCGCGCAGCGCCCAGTGCTCCTCGTAGCGGCTGCGGCCCCGTCGCATGAGGGTGGCCTTCAGGCTCTGGTTGCGCTCCTGGTAGAGCCGGAAGCGCTTGGAGACGGCATCGACGGTGACGGCGGCGCTCATCGTCGCCGTGGGGGCCGACGGGTCACAGCTCCTCGGCCAGCTTGGGCTCGAGGCGGTTGAACACCACCAGACCGACGCCCAAGGCGGCAACCGACACGGCCAGCAAGTAGGCGATTTCGCCGACCGCGGGAACCCGAAGGTCGTAGAGAAGGTCGCGGTAGGCCTCCACGAAGCCGACCATGGGGTTGAGCTCGTAGATGGCCCTGAGGGGCAGGTCGAACCCGAACAGCTCGACGGTGGTGGGCACCACCGTCAGGGGATAGACGATGGGCGTGCTGTAGAACCAGAGCTGCAGGAGGATCGCCATCAGGTGCTGCACGTCACGAAAGTAGACGTTGAGCACGCTGAGGAGCAGGGCGAGCCCGACCACGAACACGGCCTGCACGGCCACCAGCACGACGACCGCCGGCAACCACGGCAGCACCATGTTGCCGGCGATCAGGAGGGCCACGGCGAACACCGCCAACTCGATGAACAGCGACACCAGCCAGGACGCCACGTTGGCGGCCACCAGGATCTCCCGGGGGAAGTAGACCTTCTGGATCAGCGTGGCGTTGTTGATCAGGGCCGTCATCCCCCCGTTCATGCCGTTGGCCAGGAAGTTCCACGGAAGCAGGCCGCAGAGCAGGTAGAAGGCGAAGACGTTCATCCCACTGGGGTCACCCGGGGGGATGCGGACCCTCAGGAACACCAGGAAGACCACGGTGAAGATGGCCATGGTGACCAGCGGGTTGAACAGCGACCACGTCCAGCCCAGGAGCGAGCGCTTGTACTTGCCCCGCAGCTCCCGAAGGGTGAGGTTGACCATGAGCTCCCGGGCGTTCGAGAGTTCGGTCAGCGTGGCCATGAGCGTTCTCCGGGGACGAGGCCCGCAAGGGGATGCGGCGTCGACGCCCCGCGTCGAGGAGCGCCGATGATGCCACGACGCTCCCGGCGACGGGCGAATCGGCGGCTCCGGCGATGGTGGCGTGTCCTGGCGCCTGGCGCGGAGTGGAGCCGGGACTAGGGTGGCCGGTGATCAGATTCACGAGGCGAGTCGGGTGGAGTTGACAGTCAGGCAGCCGGAGACCAGCGACGACCTCAGGCTCGTGGACGCCTTCCGCGTCCTCGAACGTGAGCAGATCTCGGTGCTCTCGCTCGACGTGTTCGACACCTTGGTGTGGCGGATCGTCCCCGAGCCGGTCGACGCCTTCCTCTTGTTGGGCCAGCGCCTGCACGACCTGGGGCACCTCTCGCCCCACGTGCCCGCCGAGCTGTTCGCCCGTCTCCGCGAGCGGGCCGAGCGCAAGGCCCGCAGCCGCGTACCGGTGGGCAAGGTGCCCGAGATCTCGCTCGAGCAGATCTACGACGAGCTGCCGCCGCACCTCTTCAGCGGTCTCGGGCCCGAGGCCCTGGCCGGCCACGAGGTGGCCCTCGAGCACGACATCATCTTCCCCGACCTCGACATCGCTCACCTGGCCCGTCACGCCCAGGACGAGCACGGTGCCCGCATCGTCCTGGTCTCGGACACCTACTTCTCGTCGACCCAGCTGAGGACCGTCGTCGACTGCGAGACCGTGGCTGATCTGGCCATCTGCGAGGTCTTCACCTCGAGCCGGTACGAGGTGAACAAGAGCACCGGGTTGTTCGACGTGATGCTCGACACCATGAAGGTGAAACCCGGGGAGGTGCTCCACGTGGGCGACCACCCCGACGCCGACATCGCCGCCGCCGGGCGGACGGGGATCCACGCCGTGGCCTTCGAGAAGGTTCCCGAGCCCGTCCGGGCTGTGCTCCAGGCGGAAGCCATGGTGCGCACCGGAGACCGGGACACCTCCGTCGCCCCGGTCGACCCGCACTGCGGCGACCTGGGGCTGACCGCGCTGCGGGCCAAGTGCCTGCACCGGGCCGGTACGTCCGACCTCAGCGCCACCGGCGCCTACTGGCGCTTCGGCTCTCTCGTGCTCGGCCCCGTCTTCACCGGGTTCGCCGAATGGGTGCATCGGCGGGCGCAGGCCGAGGGTGCCACCACCGTCTACTGCTTGATGCGCGAGGGCGAGTTCCTGTCCCGGCTGCTCAACGGTGCTCGCCATTACCTCGGCTCCGAGGTCACCGCCGTCCCGTTGTGGCTGTCTCGATCGGTGTGCTCCCGGGCGTCCATCTTGGAAGCATCAGTCGAGGAGCTGTCAGCGTTCTTGCAGCGGCGCAACGCCCCCACGGTGCGGGGCTTGTGCGAGACCCTCGGTGTCGGTCTGGCCCAGGTGCCGGAGCTGTTCGACCAGGCCGACGGCTGCCTCGACGACGCTGACTTGCGCCGGCGGACGCTGTCGGCCCTCTCCGGTCGCCCGGAGGTGCGAGCCAGCATCGTGGCGACCTCGGCCGAGCTGCGCCGGCGGCTGGTGGACTACGTGCTCACGACCGTGGGGCGCGACACCGAGCGGGTGCTGGTCGTCGACCTCGGGTGGGGGGCAACGATCCAGGCCCACCTCGATCGTGCCCTGGCTGGCGCCGGCTCCGACCTCGAGACCGTCGGTCTGTACCTCCTCACCAACGACGCTGCCGCCGACCGCCTGCTCGAGGGGGTGCGGGCCGAGGGCTTCCTCGCCGCCGGCGGCCTCCCCGAGCGGGCCGTGCGCTGGGTCATCCGCAGCCCCGAGATCATCGAGCAGATCTGCATGCACGACGAGGGCTCGCTCCAGAACTTCACCGCCGAGGGCGAGCCGGTGCTGGGGGCGACGAGCCAGGGCCCGGTCCAGGTCCTCCAGCGCAACGCCGTGCAGCGAGGCGTCCTTCAGTTCCAGCACTCGTGGGCGCGCTACTCCGAGGTCATTCCCACGGCGCAGCGGATGCTCGACGAGCGTGCCCGCGAGCTTCTCCTGCGGATGGTCCTCCGCTTCGTCGTCGCTCCGACGGCCGAGGAGGCCAACCTGTTCGGCACCTGGTTCCACGACGAGAACTACGGGTCCGGCTCCCATGAGCCGGTCGTGGTCGGTGATCTGGCGCGGAGCCTGCGGTACATGACCCCCACGCAGTTCCTGGAGTTGCCCATGACCCGGGTCTACTGGCCGTTCGGCCTGGCTGCCCTCTACAACCCGCCGCTGGCGTCGGCGGCGGCGGCGATCGCCGCCGGCGTGGTCGACGCCCGCGAGCTGGAGGGCGGCGACCCGGGGAACGCCAGTGTCCTGCTCGACCTCGGCGCCGGCTTCCCCGCTGACGGCGGGCGGAGGGTCCAGGTCAACGGCACTGGTCTGCGGTTCGTGCGCGACGAGCTCTGGGCGCAACCCATCCGGGGGGTCAAGATCGTGCTCGGTGACGGCCCCGGGACCGCCCGCATCGACTTCATGCGGCTGGTCTTCAGGCTCCGTGGCCGTTCGCAGCCGGCGCAGGTCGACGTCGAGTGGCCCGAGCAGTTCGCCGAGGTGCGCTACGAGGACGCGGCCCGGCTGGGGACCAACCTCGTCCTCGGCGCCCACCGCCCCCCCGCCGTCGTCTACCGCTGCCCTTCCGAGTGGGGCGACGACGCCTACCGGGTCGAGATCGAGGTTGCCTACGCCTGGTTGCCCACCGCTCCCGTGCCCACGGGCTCGGCGTCGAGGAGCGCTGTCGTGCGAGAGGTCGGCCGCAAGGTGGCCCGCCGGGCCCTCGGCCGGGCGCGGGGCGTCTGGCGGTCGGCCGAGCAGGTCGCCGGCGAGCAGGCCGGCCCGGAGGGTCTCGGGCATTGAGCGGACCGTTGTTGTTGCACTCGCTCGCCGAGTTCAGGGAGATCATCTTCGACTGCTTGGACGTCGTCGCTCCCCGCAGCCTGGTCGAGGTCGGCGCCGAGGACGGCACCTTCACGGTGGAGCTCCTGCGCTGGGCCAGGGACCACGGTGCGGCGGTGTACGCCGTGGAGCCCTTCCCCACGCCGGCGATCACGGAGCTGGCGGAGCGCTGGCCCGAACTGCGCCTGGTGGAGGAGCGCAGCCCTGGTGCGCTCGAGAAGCTGGAAGGGGCTGACATCTACCTGATCGACGGGGACCACAACTACGTCACCGTGCGAGCCGAGCTCGAGGCCATCTTCGATGGAGGGGGTGACCCCCCCCGCCTGGTCTTCCTGCACGACGTCGGATGGCCGTCGGGGCGGCGGGACATGTACTACGACCCCGACAGCCTCCCACCGGACGCCGTCCACACCCACACCCACGAGAAGGGGGTGGTCCCCGGCAACCACGGCGTCGTGCAGGGGGGCTTCCGGGGCGCCGGGCACTTCGCCTGGTCCCGCCACGAGGGTGGGCCGGAGAACGGCGTGCGCACCGCGGTGGAGGACTTCCTCGCCGCTCACGGCGGCGAGCTGCGCTTCGCCACCGTCCCCTGCGTGTTCGGGTTGGGCGCCGTCTACCCCGCCTCGGCCCCGTGGGCGGCGTCGGTCGACGACGTCCTCGCCCCCTACGCCGACAACGGCCTGCTGGCCCGCCTGGAGGACAACCGTCTGCTGCTGTACCTCACGGTGATCGAGCTCCAGGACCACCTCGCACAGGCGTCCACGGTGGTCGACCAGGCCAGGCTGGAGCGGCGGGACGTCGATGCCGAGAACCGAGCGCTGTGGGCCCGCACCGCCGAGCTGGAGCACCTGTTGGACGCCCGGGTCCAGGACCTGGAGACCAAGCTCGAGCGGCTCCGTGGCGAGATGGAGCACCTCGCCCGGTCCCGTGCCTTCGCCGTGGCCGAGGGCATCTCCCGGGCGAGGGGGGTAGGCGGCAGGGCCGACTCGCACCTGTCCCGCCGGCGTCTCCGGGAGCTCCTCGAGGCGACCAGGCCCAGCTGAGAAGTGGAGGCCCGGTGGTCGAGGCCGGCGCTGGCGGCGGCGGCGGTGACGTCCATGATCTTCGCCGCCCTCCTGGTTGCTGTGGTCACCGACGCCCGCCCGCGTCTTGCCGCCAGCAACGCCCGCGTCCTGGCCAGCGGCGTGGCGCTCGACGTACCGCCGGGGCAGGAACGCTGCGAGGGCGGGCAGCTCGTCCCGGCCGAGACGGGGATGGTGCGGGTCTACGCCGGGTCGGAGAGCGGGGCGCGAGAGCCGCTGCGGTTGTCGATCGCCGACGCCGACTCCGGCGAGGTCGTCACCCGGCGCCACGTCGATGGCGGCTACCCCCTCGGAGCGCTCGACGTGCCGGTCGAGCCCCCTGGCCGCGACATCGACAACGGCGAGGTCTGCATCGAGAACCTGGGGACCGATGCCATGGAGTTCGCCGGTCACCGAACCCCGTTGGGTGCCGCCATGCCTGCCGAGAGTGACCCGGACAGCGACGTCCGGGTCCCCCCGGTCACCCCGGCGAGCGAGGAGATCCGGATCGACCTCTTCCGCCGGGGGGAGGAGTCGCTGTGGGCGTTGGCTCCCGAGGTGGCCCGTCGCTTCTCCCTCTTCAAGCCGGCGTTCGCCGGCGCGTGGCTGATGTGGGCGCTGCTGGCCGTGGCCCTCGTCGTGGTGAGCGCAGCCGCTCTGGTGGCAGCTCGTGAACCGGTGCCCACGACGAACCCGCGGAGGGACGAGGAAGGGTGAGCCGATCGAGGATGTGGGCGTGCGCGGCGCTGGCTTTCGTCCACGCTGCCCTGTGGGCCGTCGTCACCCCTCCGTTCCAGGTCCCTGACGAGCCGGCGCACTTGGGCTATGTCCAGTACCTCGCCGAGTCCGGGCGTCTGCCGCGCCCGTGGCCTGGCCCTCTGCCACCCGCTACGGGCGAGGACGCCGTCCTCCTCGCCGGCCTGCCGTTCAGTCCCGAGGGGCGTCCGACCTGGTCCGGCGCCGAGGAGCAGCAGGTGCGCCGGCAGCTCGACCAGGAGCTGGCTCCTACTTCGCGTTATGCGGCCAGGGGAGCCGTCACCTACCCGCCGCTCTACTACGCCTATGAGGCCGTCCCCGCCTGGCTGGGCTCGTCCCTGCCCGCGCTGGAGCGGCTGTACGTGCTGCGCCTGTTCTCCGCCCTCCTTGCCGGGGTCACCGTCGGCGCGGTCTTCCTCTTCCTGCGCGACCTCCTTCCCCGCACGCCGGGGGCGTGGACCGTGGGTGCGCTGGTCGTCGCCTTCCAACCCGTCCTGGGCTTCATCTCCGGGGGCGTCAACAACGACGGGATGGTCTATGCCGCGGCTGCGGTCCTGCTGCTGCTGACGGCACGGGCCTTCCGATTCGGACTCACCGTGCGTCGAGGCGTGGCCATCGCCGCCGCCTCCGCCGCCGGCGTGCTGGCCAAGACCACCATGGTCGGACTCCTTCCCGGCGTCGGGTTGGGCCTGCTTTTGCTGTGGTGGAGGGCGGCGGGGGAGGAGCGCCGGACCGCGGCACGAGGCGTCCTCGCCGCTGGGGCGACCTTCGGGATGGTCATCTCCGCCTGGTTGGCGGTGGACACCGTCGTTTTCGGCCGTTCCCTGGCGGCAGCCACCGGCGGAATGGTGTCGGGAACCTTGGACGAGGTGACGACGCTAGGGGGGCAGCTTTCGTACCTGTGGCAGTTCTTCCTTCCCCGGCTGCCGTTCATGGAGGACTTCTTCCCCGCCTACCCCGACTACCCGGTGTGGGACGTCTACATCCAGGGCTTCGTCGGTCGCTTCGGGTGGTTCCAGTTCGGCTTTCCGCTGTGGGTCAACCAGGTTGGTCTCGCCGTCCTCGTGGTGGTGGCCGGCCTCGCCGGGGTGGAGCTGGTCCGGAGCCGGGAGGTGCTGCGGCGACGCTGGCCCGAGCTGCTCGTCTACGCCACCATGTTGGTGGGCGGCATCCTCCTCGTCGGTGTCACGGGCTACCGCCTGCGAGCGCTCTCCGGTGTCAACTTCGAGCAGCCCCGCTACCTGTTCACCCTCCTGCCCCTCTACGGCGCCGTGGTGGCGCTGGCTGCCCGCGGCGTGGGCCTTCGCTGGGGTCACACCGCCGGGGTCGTGCTCGTGGTGACCGCCGCCTGGCACTCCGTGTTCGCGCTGCTGCTCAGCATCAACCGCTTCTACGTGTGAGTCGGCAGGGCGTGGCCGGCCGTCCCCTGGTCGGGGTGGTGGTGGTGAACTTCAACGGTGGCGAGCTGACCACCGATTGCCTGCGCAGCCTGCTCGCCACCGCCTGGCCGCCCGAGCGGCTCCAGGTGGTTCTCGTCGACAACTCCTCGGGCGACGGCGTGGTCGAGACCGTCAGGGCCCGGTACCCGGCGGTCACGGTCATCGAGTCGGGCGCCAACCTCGGCTTCGGCGGGGGCTGCAACCTCGGTCTCGCCCACCTCGGGTCGGCGGAGTACGTGGCCCTGGTGAACAACGACGCCACCGTCGCTCCGGGCTGGCTCGCCCCGCTGGTGGACGTACTCGAGACAGAGCGCTCGCTCGGTGCCGCCTGCCCGAAGATCCTCTTCTCGACTCCCTTCGTCGACGTGCACCTGGAGTCGGAGACCCGGGTGCCGGGCCGGGGTGACCGCCGGCGCCTGGGCGTGCGGATGAGCGGGCTGCGAGCGAACGGCGCCGACCTGTACCCCCGGGCGCAGTTCGTCGACGGGTTCTGGGACGTGGAGTACGGGGACGCGGAGGAGCCCCGCTACCGGTGGACGGGCGGGCGGGCGCAGCTGCGTGTGCCCGTTCCACCCGGCGGGCCCATCCCCGAGGCCGCCGATCTCCGGCTGGCGGCAGACGGGCCCGTGCCCGCGGTGCTGCGGTCGTCGGCCGGCCCGGTCGAGATGACCGTCGACGCTCAGCCGCGGTGGTTCCGGGTCCCTCTCGCCGGCCCCGCCTATGAGGTCGTCAACAGCGCCGGGTCGATGCTGGTGGACGGCGAGTACGGCGCCGACCGGGGCTACCTGGAGGAGGACCGGGGTCAGTACGACGCCCCCGCCGACGTGCTCGCCTGGTCGGGTGCGGGGGTGCTGCTCTCCCGCCCGTACCTGGACGACGTCGGGCTGTTCGACGAGCGCTACTTCTTGTACTACGAGGACTTCGACCTGGCCTGGCGGGGCCGCGCCCGGGGCTGGCGCTACCGGTACGTCCCCGAGTCGGTGGTGCGCCACGTCCACAGCGCCACCAGCGACGAGACCTCGACGCTCTTCGCCTTCTGCAACGAACGCAACCGGCTGCTGACCCTGGCCAGGAACGCCTCCCCCGGCCGGGCCGCCACCGCCGCTGCCCGGTCGCTGCTCGTCACCGCGTCCTACGCCCGCCGAGACGTGGTGAGCCCACTGCTCCGGGGCGAGCCGCCCCGGTGGGCCCTCGTCGCCGTGCGCCTGCGGGCCCTCGCTTCCTTCGTGCGACTACTGCCGGGGACGTTGGCCGCCCGCCGGGGTCATCAGGGCAGCGAGCCGTAGACGAGCACCTGGGTTCCGATGGGTGCGAGGTTGGCGCCCCAGACGTAGTCCATGGCGGCGAGGGTCAGGCGGACACACCCGTGAGAAGCCGGGAAGGGCGGTACCGACGTCGAGCCGTGGATGGCGATCCCACTGGTGGTGAAGTACTTGGGCCGGTAGAGGCGGCCCAGGTGTGACTGCCGCCATCCGTCGATCTGCCGGAAGATCTGGAAGCGACCGGTCGGCGTCACCGCGCTGTACCACCGGCCGCCGGAGGTGTAGGGCTGTTCGTTCCCCGTGGAGGTGTTGAACGCCCACAGCGTGTGACCGCCTCGCACGACGAAGATCAGCTGCCGGTACTTGTCCACCTCGATGACGTCACCGTGACCGCTGGCCGCCTGTACCCGCGGACCCCGGTCGATCCTCAGGCGGGTGGGATGGTCGGCCACCCCGGTCACCGGCATTCGGTGGTACTTCTGCACGGCGAAGACGGCCTGCTCGGTGAGGGACCCGTAGACGCCGTCCTTGGCCCCTACCCAGAAGCCCAGTGCCTCGAGGCGGTGCTGGAGTTGAGCGACGGCGGGCCCCCGGTCGCCTGGCCGGAGGGTGGGCAGGCGCAGGTCGGGGCGCTCACCGAGCAGCCTGTCGCCGGCGTTGCCGTAGGCGAAGGCGATGTGGGCGTGCCCGCCGGTGTTGGAGTTGCTCAGGTACCACGTGGCCCCACGCACCACACCGGGCGTGTCGATCCCGTCGCCGTTCCAGTCGCCGACCAGCGGGCGGTCGCCGGCGTTGCCGTAGGCGAAGGCGATGTGGGCGTGGCCGCCGGAGTTGGAGTTGCTCAGGTACCACGTGGCCCCACGCACCACACCGGGCGTGTCGATCCCGTCGCCGTTCCAGTCGCCGACC
>JAHWKL010000005.1 GCA_019347915.1 Actinomycetota bacterium | reverse complement strand
GGGAACAACCCGCCCGGCCGGGGGGTGCGGGGGTTGCGCCCGATGGACTGCGTGGGGCACGCCTCGGCGGTCAGCCAGGCCCGGTGCTCGTCGTCCGGGCCGGCGGGCTGCACGGCCACGACCGACTGGTCGCCGGCCTCGGCGAACAGCGACGGCGCCAGCTCCCGGCAGGTGCCGCAGTCGATGCAACGGGTGTCGACGAACCACGGGCCGTCGGCGTTGCGGCGGTGGCGCTGATCGATGCGAGCCACGACACCAACGGTACGGGCGCCGCCGGCGCCCTCCTCGTCGGACCGGCGTCGGACCGGGGTCAGCCGGCCACGTCGGCGGGGGTGACGGGCCGGGGCGCGGTGGCCTCGTAGCCCACCGGCAGCAGGACGTCGCCCAGGGTGGTGAGGTAGTACACCTGCCAGGCGTGGTAGCCGAGGTAGGCCCGCTCGTCGGCCACCATCTGCTCGGCGTAGGCGGTCACCGCCTTCACGTACCACTGCGCCGGGTTGTAGCGGTACAGGGCGTTGGGGAGGTTGCCGCTGCCGCCGCCGTTGGCGGCGAGGTAGCGGGCGGCGGCGAGGATGGCGTCGCGGTGATCGTTGATGTCGCCCTCGCCGTAGGTGGCCCACGTGCTGGGGATGAACTGCATCGGCCCCTGCGCCCCGGCCGAGCTGGTGCCGCGGATGCGTCCCATGCGGGTCTCGGTCAGGTTGACCGCGGCCAGGTACTGCCACGGCACGCCGTAGATGGCCTGGCCCTCCTCGTAGTACCGGCGCAGCTCCTCAGGGGGCGGCGGCTCGACGATGCGCCACGCCGGCAGCTTGGTCTGCGGCTTGCGGTGGGGCCGGCGCAGCTCCCGCCCGGCCATGACGTTGGCGGCCATCACCGGGCGCAGCTCTTCGGGCAGGGCGGCAGCCACCGCGCCGTCCCAGTCGGGGCGCACCGCCAGGGCCCGGTAGGCCACCTGCTGGAGGTGGCCGTAGTAGGCCATCTCGGGAGCCGTGGTGGCCGGGTTGCGGATGGCCTGCTCGGCCGTGCGGATCTGCTCGGCCAGGCCGGCGGGATCGCTCGCCGCCCGGGGCACGGCGTCGAGGTCGACGCCGGCACGGGCCGCTTCGTCCACCGGGGTGGGCGCCTGCACTGCCGGCGCCGGCGCCGCCAGGGGCCCCCGGCCGGCAGGCGCCACCCCGGATCCCGGCGCCGCCGGTGACGACGCCGGCCGCTCCCCGATGAACCGATGCAGCGCCGGGCTGGCCTGGTCGCCGGAGCGGCTGCCGGCGCACCCGCCGACCAGGCCGGCGGCGAGGACGAGGCCGAGGAGGCGCCGGCTTCCGCCCCTCAACGAGCCACCGACGAAGGCTCGTGGTCCTGCAGCCGGGAGACGAAGTCCAGCACGGCGGCGTTGAAGGCGTCGGGCGCTTCCAGTCCGGAGAGGTGTCCCGCCCCCGGCACCACGACCAGCTCGGACCCGGGGATCCCCTGCTGCATGGTCTCGGCCACGTCCGGCGGCGACGGCACGTCCTGGTCGCCGACGAGGACCAGCGTGGGCACGTCGACCGTCGCCAGGTCGGCGACCGAGTCGGGCCGGCGCTTCATCGCCTCCAGCGCCCCCACGAAGCCGGCGGACGGGTTGTCCATGAGCCGCCGAGCGGTCTCCACCACGTCGGGACGGTGCTCGTGGGTGTCGGCGCACAGCAGCGTCTGCAGAAGGCCATCCACGACCTCGGCCTTGCCGGCCTCGCCGCCGGTCGAGATCTGCTCCTGTTGGCGCGTCCGCCGCTCGGTGGCCTCGGGCGAGTCGGCGGTGGGGCGGGTGTCGGCGAGCACCAGGCCGGCGAGCCGGGACCGGTGCCGGCGCAGGAAGGCGAAGGCGACGTAGGCGCCCATCGACTGGCCACCCACCACCACCCGGTCGAGCCCGAGGTGGTCGAGGAGCCGGGCCACGTCGTCGGCCCAGCCGTCGACCGAGTAGGCCGACGGGTCGTCGGGTGCGTCGGACCCGCCGAAGCCCATCAGGTCGGGTGCCACCACCCGCACCCGGCCGGCCAGGGCGTCGACCTGCGGCTGCCACATGCGGGCGCTGAGCGGGAAGGCGTGCAGCAGGACGACGGCGGGCCGGCCGGAGCCCTGGTCGAGGTAGTGCACGGTGGTGCCTTGCAGGGTCGCCGTGGGCACGGAATCGACCCTACCGGGCCGACCGGCCCGGGCCTCCGCGCCGATCCGGCGGCGGTTCAGGCGGCCAGTGCCACCTCCCGCCGGGAGAGGGTCACCACGGCGAGGAGCCCCATGCCGGCGTGGCGGCCACCACCCGCCAGCGCTCCCGCACCGAGAGCGGGGTCCAGGCGATGCTGACCCGAGGTCTGTGGGTCCTACGCCGGGTCCAGGCGCAGCACCGACCCGGCCAGCGACAGCACGTACAGCTCCCCGTCGGCGTCCTCGCCGAACGACGCCAGCGTCCCCTCCTCGACGCCCACGCCGAGGTCGTGGCGGCCGAGGCCGCCGTTCTCATCGGTGCCGAGCGCCCACAGGCGGGCGGTCCCGAGGTCGCCGAAGACGTAGGCGCCGCGCAGGCCGGGGATGCGCTCGCCCCGGTAGACGAAGCCTCCGGTGACCGAGAACCCCTCGTCGTGGTTGTACTCGTACACGGGCGGGACGGCGTCCGGTGGCGGGTCGCCCTCGAACGGGCGGGATCCCTCGAGGGCGGGCCAGCCCATGTTGGCGCCGGCGGCCGAAGCGGCGGGGAGCCGGTTCACCTCCTCGACGGCGTTCTGGCCGACGTCGGCGATCCAAAGGTCGTCGGTGGCCGGGTCGAAGGAGAACCGCCACGGGTTGCGGAGCCCGTAGACGTAGATCTCACCCCGGCCGCCGCCATCGGCGAAGGGATTGTCCCCGGGGATGCCGTAGGGCGCGTCGCCCTGCTGCGCCAGGGGGTCGATGCGCAGGATGGAGCCCAGCAGCGTCTCGGTTTCCTGGGCGTTGCCCCGGGGATCGCCGGCGCCACCGCCGTCACCGAGGCCGACGTAGAGCAGGCCGTCGGGGCCGACGGCGACGTGGCCTCCGTTGTGGTTGGAGAAGGGCTGGGCGACGTGCAGCAGGGTGCGGGGCTCGCCCGGCACCATCTCGGCGGCGCCCTCGCCCATCTGGTACTCCTCGACCCGGCTGTCGCCCTCGGCGTCGGTGTAGCTGACGTAGAGACGGTCGCCGCCGGGCGAGAAAGCCAGGCCCAGCAGGCCCCGCTCGCCGTCGGTCGTGGTCTCCACCTCGAGCAGCGGCTCGGGGCGGACCTCGCCGCCGTCGATCACCATCACCCGGCCGCCCCGCTCGGCCACGAACAACGGGTCGTGGCCCGGGCGCACGGCCATGGCGACCGGCCGGTCGACGGTGGCCACCTCGGTGAGGCGGACGCGCACGCCGGCGAGCTCGGCGAGCGTCGCCTGGTCCGCCGGCGGGCCCTCCGGCGCAGGGGTGGAGGGAGGGGACGCCGGCGGCGAGGGGGCCACCGTTCCCGTCGGCTCCGGGCTGGTTGCAGTCGAGCGCTCGTCCCCGCCGGCGCACGCCCCACCCAGGAGAGCGACGACCACAGCGGCGACCGTCCACCTCGTGCTCACCCGGTGATGGTCCCACGCCATGGCCCGCCCGCCCCGCCCGCCCCCGCCCCGCCCCCGCTCCCGCTGGATGGAGGCACGCCTGGTGGCGGTAACCTCGGGGAATGCGTGCGTCCCCGGGTGCCACTGCTCGCGCCCAGCTGGACCGCAAGGCGGTCCGCTACTCGCTGGTGTCGGCGGTGGCCGTGGTGGTGTCGCAGCTCGTGTTGTTCATCTGCAACGGTGTGCTGGACTGGGCACCGGTCCCGTCCAACGTGACGGCGGTGGCCATCGGCTCCATACCCTCCTACGCCCTCAACCGCGCCTGGGTGTGGGGCAAGCGGGGGCGCAACGACGTGTGGCGCGAGGTCGTGCCCTTCTGGGCCTTTGCCTTCCTCGGTCTCGCCTTCTCCACGCTGCTCGTCTACTTCGCCGCTCAGTGGAGTGATGCCGTCCTGGTCGTGAACGGCGCCAACCTCGCCGCCTTCGGCGTCCTGTGGGTGGCCAAGTTCTTCTTCCTCGACGCGCTGCTGTTCAGCAACGTGCCCGGCGAAGACTCGGAGCTGGTCACGCCCTGAACCCCACGCTGCGGGCGCTGGCCGAGGCGGCGCCCGGTTTCATGCCCGTCGACGAGGGGCTGGCGCTGTACCGGGCCGCCACTGACGGCGCCCGTGCCGTGCCCGGCGCCCCCCTGGTGGAGATCGGCTCGTGGTGCGGCAAGTCCACCCTCTACCTCGCCGCCGCCGCCGCCGAGCACCACACGGTGGTGTTCGCCGTCGACCACCACCGCGGGTCCGAGGAGCAGCAGCCCGGTTGGGAGTGGCACGACCCATCCCTCGTCGACCCCACCACCGGCACCCTCGACACCCTCCCCGCCTTCCGCCGCACCATCTGGTCGGCGGGCCTGGAGGCAACCGTGGTGGCGGTGGTGGGCGACTCGACGACGGTGGCCCGCCACTGGTCCACGCCGTGCGCCTTGGTCTTCGTCGACGGCGGCCACGGCCACGACCAGGCCCACGCCGATTACGACGAGTGGTCGGGGCTGGTCGCGCCGGGCGGCCTCCTTGTCGTCCACGACGTCTTCCCCGATCCGGCCGACGGAGGGCGCCCGCCCTACGAGGTGTACCTGCGGGCACTCGACGACGGCTTCGCCGAGGTGGGGGCGTGCGGTTCGCTGCGGGTGCTGCGCCGGCCTCCGGACTCCCCGGTCAGAGACTGAGGCCGCTGAGCGGCCGGAAAGAAACTACCTGGGCAACTTGGAGTGGAGAACCGCAGTTGAGTGCGGCCGTGAAGATGCCCAGGCAGTTTCTTTTCAGCCGCTGAGGGTCGCCGGCAGCAGCGGGCGGCCCACGAACAGGCCCGCCGCCGGCGTGGCCCCGGACAGGGCGTCGGCGGCGAGGACCACCGCCGCGGCGCTGTAGGTCGATCGCTCGCCGCCCGGGAAGTGCACCCGCTCGGGCAGCACCAGACCGGTGAAGTAGTCGCCGTCGTCGCTGCGGAGCCCCTGGGCCGAGCGGAACAGCGCCAGGGCCCGGGCGTCGTGGCCAGCCGCCAGGTGGGCGATGGCGCACTCGCTGGTCTCCGCCGCCGTGACCCAGGGTCGGTCGTGGACGCAGCGGGTGCCCTCGCCGGCGATCACGAAGCGGTCCCACCCGGCGGCCAGCCGGGCCCGGCCGGCCTCGCCGGTGACGACGCCGGCCAGCACCGGGTAGTACCAGTCCATGGCCCAGCGGTCCTTGGGCAGGAACGCCTGGGGCACGTGGGCGACGACGTGGGCCAGCCGAGCGCGGGCGTGCTCCCACCGCGGGCGCTCGTGGCCCAGGTGGCGGGCGACGGCCAGCGCCCGGCCCAGGCTGTGGCACATGGACGCCGACCCCGTGAGCAGGGCGAAGGGCCAGGGCCGGCCGTCGGCATGGCGGGCCCAGAGGACCTCGCCCCGCCGGGTCTGCAGCCCGAGCACGAACCCGACGGCGCCTTCGACCACCGGCCACATCGTCTCCAGGAAGCCGCGGTCGCCGGTGAGGCAGAAGTGGTGCCACACGCCGGTGGCCACGTAGGCGCAGACGTTGGCGTCGAGCTTGGCCTGCTCGACCCCGCCGGCCACGTAGTACTGGTGCCAGGCGCCGTCGGGCCGCTGCTCCCGGGCCAGCCAGGCGTACGCCGCCTCGGCCTCGTGCCGGAGCCCCCCCACGGCCAGCGCCATGGCCGCCTCCACGTGGTTCCACGGATCGGCGTGGCCGCCCGGGAACCACGGGATCATCCCCGACCGCAGCTGCACGGCGGCGATGGAAGCGACCGTCTCGGCGACCTGGCCGGCGCTGAGCACGCCGGCCACCTCGGGCAGAGCCGTCACCGGCGCGGTTCGTCCTTAGGGCCCGGCGGGTCCTTGCGGGCGTAGACCACCAGGCTCTTGCCCAGCAGGGGGCGCAGGAGGGCGTCGGCCATCCGAACGGCGAGGGGCCGGGCGGTGATGTCCCACACCAGGAAGCGGTGGTAGGCGCGCACGAGCGGGTGACGGTCGTCAGCGGGCCCGACCAGGCACCGCAGCCACCAGTAGGGGGTGTGCAGGGCGTGGGCGCGGTGGCTGGCCGAGGGCACGAGCCCGGCGGCCCGCAGCCGGCGCCGGAGCACCCGGGCCGAGTACACCCGCACGTGGCCGCCCTCGACGGCGGGGGCGTGGTAGTCGTCGGACAGGGCCCAGCACACCCGCTCCGACAGCCAGGCGGGGACGGTCACGGCGATGGTGCCCCCCGGCCGCAGCACCCGGGCCAGCTCGGTGAGGGCGTCACCGTCGGGCTCGATGTGCTCGAGCACCTCGGCGGCCACCACCCGGTCGAAGGCGCCGTCGGGGAAGGGGAGGCGCAGGGCGTCGCCGCCGGTGGTCGCCGCGGTGAGGGGGCCCTCCGCGGCCATGGCGGCGAAGAGGGCCCGTACGTCGGCCAGGTCCCCCAGGTCGGTGTCGAGCGCCACCACCCTGGCCCCCCGGCGGGCCGCCTCGAAGGCGTGGCGCCCGCCACCGCAACCGAGGTCGAGCAGCCGGTCGCCGGCCGCCAGCTCCAGGCGGTCGTAGCGAACGGTCAGCACGGGGGTGCCGCGGCCAGGGCCATCACCTCGCGGTAGTGGCCGGCGGTGGCCTCGGCGGTGGCCCGCCAGCTGAAGCGCTCGACCGCCCGCCGGCGCCCGCCGGCACCGAGGCGGGCCCGCAGCGGAGCATCGGCGAGCAGGCCGAGCATGGCGGCGGCCAGGGCGCCGGCGTCCCCGGGCGGCACCAGGACGGCGGTGTGGCCGCCGGCCCCCACCACCTCGGGCAGGGCGCCGCCGGTGGTCACCACCAGTGGGACCCCGCAGGCCATGGCTTCCACCGCCGGCAGCGAGAACCCCTCGTAGAGGGAGGGCACCACCGCCACCTCGGCCTCGGCGTAGCGCCCGACGACCTCCTCGTCGCTGATGCCGCCGACGAAGTGCACGGCGTCGGTGAGGCCCAGTCGCTCGACCTGGCCGAGGACGGGGCTGGCCGGCCTCGGCGTCGCCACCACGACCAGATGGGTGTCGGGACGCTCGGTGCGCACCTTGGCCAGGGCCTCCAGCAGATGGGCCAGGCCCTTCAGGGACATGTCGGCCGAGGCGGTGGTCATCACCCGTCCCGGTACCCGGGGCCGGGACGGGACCGGTCGCCAGCGCTCGGCGTCCACCCCGACGGGCACGACCCGGACGACGGACGGATCGACGCCGTGGTCGGCCACGATGTCGCGCCGCGAGGACTCGGACACGGTGAGGATGCGGGGGAGTCGCCGGGCCACCCTCCCCTGCATCCGGCCGAACCCGTAGAACCGCCGCAGGCTGAGCGCCCTCCGGAGGTCGGGGGCATGGGCCACCTCGACCCGGCGGTCGACGGTGATGGGATGGTGGACGGTGGCCACCACCGGCAGGCCCAGGCCCTTGGGCGGGGGCGCCTGGATGCCGAGCAGCCCCGTGCCCAGGGACTGGTTGTCGTGGACGACGTCGAAGTCGTGGCGGCGGGCGGCCAGCGCCCGCCGCGCCCGCAGGCTGAAGGTCAGCGGTTCGGGGAAGCCGGCGGTGCACATGAGGGCGAGCTCGGCCACGTCGATCCGGTCACGGAGCTCCCGGAGCCGCGGCACCCGGAACGGGTCGGGTTGGCGGTAGAGGTCCAGGCTGGGCAGGCGCTGGAGCCGGACCCGCTGGTCGAGCTCGGGGTAGGGCGGGCCGCTCAGCACCTCCACGTGGTGGCCGAGGTCGGCCAGGGCCCGGGTCAGGTGGCGGACGTAGACCCCCTGGCCCCCGCAGTGGGGATTGCCCCGGTACGTCAGCACGGCGATCCGAAGGGGACCGTCGGCGGGCGGGGGCATGGCCGGCAACGTTGTCCTCACTGTCCCCGGCGGTCAACTTCCACCCCCTCCCTTCCTGGTTCTTTATCGGCTCGCCCTCGGTGAGCGGGGGTGAGCCGACAAAGAACGGGCTGAGGGCGGTGGGCGCCGGCTGAGGGCCCAGGCGCCGGCGAGGGTGGCGCCGGCCACGGCCACGAAGGGGATGTCGCCGGCCCGCGTGTACGGGGTGGTGCCGGTGCGGCGCTCCACCCGGGCGGTGAGCACGGCGGGCGCCCCCAGGTCGCTCTGCCGGCGCACCTCACCGTCGGGCCCCACGAAGGCGGAGAACCCGGTGGGGGCGGCCTGCACCACCACCCGCCCCGTCTCCAGGGCCCGCAGCCGGGCGGCGGCCAGCTCCAGGGCCGGCATCTGCGTGGTCGGGTACGACGAGGCGTTGGTCGGCACCAGCAGGACCTCGCCACCGGCTTCGACGGCGGCCCGGGCCCGCCGGGGGAAGAACACCTCGTAGGAGATGACCACGCCGAGGTCGCCGGCCGGCGTGGCCAGCAGCCCCGGGCCCTCGCCGATCCGAGCGTCTCGGGGGACGACCCGAAGGTCGGCGAAGCGCCCGACGAGCGAGCGCCAGGGCACGTACTCGCCGAAGGGGACCCGCTGGTTCTTCTCGTAGCGGTCGATGAGCCGGCCGTCGGGGCCCCACGCCACCGCCAGGTTGCGGAAGCGATCACCCTCCCGCTCGACCACGCCGGCCACCAGCGTCGTCCCCAGGCGGCGGGCGGCGGCGCCCACGGTCTCGTCCTGGGGGGAGGCGGCCACCTCCCCCTCGACGGTGACGGCGTTCTCCGGCCACACCACCAGGTCGGCTCCGGGCGGGAGCTGCTCGGTGGCCTCCAGGGCGGCTTGCAGGCCCCGGGCCGACGGGTTGTCGACCGCCCGCAGCCCCCGGGGCCCGCCGCCCTGGACCACCACGACGTCGATGGCCCCCACGTCCCGGCCCGAGGGCGCCACCAGCCCGGCCACGACCAGCGCCACCACCACGGCGGCGCCGGCGCTGCCGGCCGCCCACGCCCGCCGGCCCAGGGCGGCCAGGCCGACGCCGGCCACCGCCACCAGGGCGGCCACCAGCAGACCGCCGCCCAGGCGGGAGGCGAAGGCCAGCGGCCCGCCGACCTGGGTCTGGGCGAGGGTGGCGATGGGCACCCCCCCGAAGGGCCACACGCTGCGGAAGGCCTCGACGAGCACGAGGGCGGCGGGCAGGGCCAGGGCCTGGCCCCGGTTGCCGGGCACCGCCGCCGGCCCCAGGGCGAACAGCGCCACCTGGAGCACCACCGCCAGCACGAAGCCGGCCAGGTGGAACTCGGTCATCCACAGCAGGCCGGGGCCGAGGAACCCCACGCCGGCGGCGGCGCCGACGGCCAGCCGCCCGGCCGGCGTCTGGCAACGCAGCACCGCGGCCAGGATGCCGGCGCCGGCCAGCGCCAGGGGCCACCAGCCGAAGGGGGGGAGCCCGGCGGTGAGCAGCAGGCCGGCACCGAGGGCGGCGGCGGCTGCCGGCCCGCGACCGGCCGGCTGGGCCCGGGCGGGGCTCACCGCCGGTCAGGCGCCGGGAAGCGTGGTGCCGGTCACCCCTCCAGGGCCAGCCGCACCACGTAGCGGTAGGCCTCCGAGCCGGGCGGGTGGCAGGCGAAGAGGGTGCCGGTGTACGCCGGCGTCTGATCGACGATCCGCATGGCGTCGGGCGTCACCACCTCGTGGCCGGTGACCCGGTAGACCGACCGGCGGCCGTCGACGGTGAAGATGACCTGGTCGCCGGGGACGAGCTTGTCGATGTGGCGGAAGGGACCGCCACGGGTGACCCGGTGGCCGGCCACCACGACGTTGCCGAGCTCGCCGGGCCGGGCGGTGCCGGGCCAGTGGCTCGGGCCCCGGTCGATGGCGTTCAGCGTCACGCCCTGGTGGAGGGGGGCGGCTAGGCCCAGGGCGGGGATCTCGATGGTGCCGATGACCGAGACGGCCTCGGGGGCGTAGGGATCGGCCGGCGGCATCACCGGAGTGGGCAGCGCCGGCTCGGTCGACGGGGCGGGGAGCACGGCCGGCTGCGGCCGCCGGAACTCGTCGAGGGTGAACGGGCCGGACAGGGACAGGCTCGTCACCTGCTCGGAGGCCGGTGCCGAGCTGTTCCGCTCGGCGACGCCGGTGGAGAGCACGGCGATGGCGGCCAGGAACACGCCCGCCAGTGCGATCACCACCCGGTTGGATCGGGCAATGATTCGCACCATACCGTCATAGTAGGCACAAACGTGAAGCTCCCGTCGTCCCGCACACGTTGCGTAAAGGTGGCGGCAACGCCGGCGAAACGCCGGCCGGGGACACTGGCGCCATGGTTTCCATGGAGGACGGCTCGGTCACCGCCGCCCCCGCGCCCCTGGCCGGCTGGCGGGTGGCGGTCACCGCCCGGCGGCGCCGGGAGGAGCAGGCCCGGCTCCTGCGGCGGGCGGGCGCCGGCGTGGTCTTCGCCGGCGCCGCTGAGGACCTTCCGCCCTCCACCGGACGCCCCACCGGACCGCCCACCAGCGCCGTGCCCGAGCTGTGCCTGCTCGACGTCCTGGCCCGCCGCCACGTGGACGCCGTCACCTTCACCACCACCACCGCCGTACGGGAGCTCGTGGCCCGGGCGACGGACGATCACCGTGGCGACGAGGCGCTGGCCGCCCTGGCCGGTGACGTGGTGCCGGCGTGCCTGGGCGCCGGCTGCGCCGAGGCGGCGGCCAGGGCGGGCATGACCGGCGTCGTGCGCTCGGAGCGGCTGCGGCTCGGCGCCCTCGTCGGTGCTCTGGTCGAGCGCCTCGACCAGGCCACGGTCCGCTTGCGCCTGGATGGACGAGACGTGGTGCTCCAGGGGGCGCTGGCCGTGGTGGGCGGCGAGGAGGTGTGGCTCACCGGCCGGGAGCAGGCGCTGTTGGCCGTGCTGGCCCGGCGACCGGGGACGGTGGTGGGCAAGGAGGAGTTGCTTCGGGCGGTCTGGGGCGCCGAGGGTGTCGACCCCCACGCCGTGGAGGTCGCCGTGGGCCGCCTCCGACGCCGGCTGGGGCCGGCGGCCGGCGGGCTGGAGACCGTGGCCCGCCGGGGCTACCGCCTCACCGGCGGTTGACCCTGCACCCAGGAGGGCGGCGTCGCCTGCACCAGCCTCCTAGCTATCCGTAGATGGCGTGCTGCTCCCGCTCGGCCCGCTGCCAGGGCTCCTCGGGGATCAGCAGTGGCGACCCGAGGCCCACGCTCCACGGGGAGCCGACGTCGTGAGCCCCGCCCTCCCACGTGCCGGCGAACTGGAGCCTCGTGGCTTCGTCGAGCGGCTGGAGGTAGGTCTGGATCATCTCGGTCCCCTGTGCTCGGATCGGTGCGACAGGGCCAGCATGCGGGGCGACTTGTCCCGCCGTCCAGGGACAAGTGTCCCTTTCTCGCGGGCCATTCCGGCGTCAGGGCCCTCAGGGGCGGGCCCAGGCCAGATTGGGAGCCCGGCGGAGGGCGAAGCTGCGGCGCAGGTAGCACCACCAGACGAGGGCCATGCACGAGACGTAGAAGGCGACGAAGGCCATGAGGGCGGCATGGAGGCCGCCGGTGGCGCCCGCCGACAGCCCGAACGCCTGGGGCACGAGGAAGCCGCCGTAGGCGCCGACGGCCGAGGTGAGTCCCAGCACCGCCGCCGTCTCCCGCCGGCTGGTGACGAGAGCCTGCTGGTGCGCCGCCTCCCCTTCGCCGCCGGTCCCAGCCAGGTGGTGGGCCCGGAAGATCACCGGCACCATGCGGAAGGTCGAGCCGTTGCCCACGCCCGAGGCCATGAACAGGACGAGGAAGAGGCCGAGGAAGCCGGCGAAGGCATACCGGTGATCCCTGGCGGCGAGCACGGCCACCACGCCGAGCACGACACCGGCCATGACCACGAAGCTGGCCATGGTGACCCGGGCGCCACCGAAGCGGTCGGCCAGCCGGCCCCCGAGGGGCCGGGCCAGCGAACCCACGAGGGGGCCGAGGAAGGCGTAGCCCACGGCGTTGGGATCGGCGAACTCCTGGCTGATCAGCAGGGGCAGCCCGGCGGAGAAGCCGATGAACGACCCGAAGGTGCCGACGTAGAGCCAGGCCACGATCCAGGTGTGACGGCGCCGGGCGACGGCGAGCTGGTCACCCAGCGGGGAGCGGGCGGTGGTGAGGTTGTCCATGTACCGCCAGGCGCAGACGGCGGCGGCGAGGATCAGGGGAACCCACACGAGGCCGGCCCGGGCCAGGTGCAGCCCGGCGCCGATGGTGACCACCATCGGCGCCACCAGTTGGAGCACGGCCACGCCGAGGTTTCCCCCGGCGGCGTTGAGCCCGAGGGCCCAGCCCTTCTCCCGCTCCGGGAAGAAGAAGGAGATGTTGGCCATGCTCGAGGCGAAGTTGCCGCCCCCCAGGCCGGCGGTGGCGGCGCCGGCGAGCAGGGCCCAGTACGGGGTGGAGGGGTTGCCCACCAGCACGGCCAGCAGCACGGTCGGCACCAGCAGGAGCAGGGCGCTGATCACCGTCCAGTTGCGCCCGCCGAAGCGGGGCACGGCGAAGGTGTAGGGGAAGCGCAGCGTGGCCCCGACCAGGGCGGGCACCGCCACCAGGGTGAAGAGCTGGCTGGAGGACAGGTCGAAACCGGCGTCGTTCAACCGGGTGGCGACGACGCTCCACAGCAGCCACACCGAGAAGCCCAGGAACTCGGCGAAGATGGAGAAGGTCAGGTTGCGCCGGGCGATCCGGCGGCCGGTCGAGGCCCAGAACGCCTCGTCGTCCGGCTCCCAGCGGTCGATCCAGGCCGAGCGCGACATTCGCCTACGCCGTGGGCGACGGCACGCGGATCACGCCGTCGACCACCTCGACCGGGTGGCAGCGCACGGGCTCGACGGCGGGGCCGGAGAGCACCTCGCCGGTGCGGACGTCGAAGGTGGCGCCGTGGAGAGGGCAGCGCAGGGAGGAGCCCTCGAGGGTGCCCTCGCCCAGGGAGGCTCCGGCGTGGGGGCACTCGTCGGCCACGGCGCAGAACGTGCCGTCGACGTTGGCCACGGCCAGGGCCGTGCCCTGGACCTCGACAGTCGTCACCGAGCCCGGCGGCAGCGTTCCCAGGTCGGCGGTCGCTGCTGGAGCGCCAGCGCCGGCGGCGACCACCTCGACCTCGGGCTCGGCCCCGCTGGCCCAGCGCTCGTCCATGACCGCTTCCAGGTGGCGGGCGAAGGCGTCGTGGCCGATGCGGTGCACGGTGGTGCCCAGCCGCTCGCCGTCGTGGCGCAGCGACTCCCAGGCGCCCACCACCGTCTCCACCGCCGCCGGCACGTCCTCGGTCGCCACCCGGCCCACCACCTCGCCCACCCGGCCGGCGTCGAGGTCGGCGCCCAGGTACACGTGGTAGCCGTCCCGGGCCCGGCCGCCGACCCGCACCTTCGAGCCGGACAGGCCGATGTCACCGGCCTGGTGCTGGGCGCAGGAGTTGGGGCAACCCGACACGTGCACCCGCAGCGACGAGTTCCGGCCCAGCCCGGCGCTGGTCAGCAGAGCCTTGCCGGCGTCGGGGGCGGTGGTGATGCCGAGGGCGCACACCGCCGAGCCGGTGCAGGCCCGGACCGAGGCGGTGCGGGCCTCGCCGGCCAGGTACAGCCCCCGGGTGCGCAGCGCGTCCCGCACCGCGGTCACGGCGGCGACGGGCACGTTGCGCAGCACCACGTTCTGGTCACGGCTGAGGTTCACGGCACCGTCGCCGTGCTGGTCGGCCAGGTCGCACAGCACCTCCAGCTCGGAGCCGTTGGTGTCACCCAGGGGGATGTCGACGGTGAGGGTGGCCAGCCCGGGCACCCGCTGGGGGCGCACGCCGGCCGACCACCCCCCGGGGGGGACGTGGGTGAGCACGGCCACCCGGTCGACCTCGGGCAGGACCTCGATGGGCGAGGGCTCAGGGTGGGGCCGGCGCCGGGCGGCGGCGAAGGCCTGGTCCCAGGCCGCCCGGAAGCCGTCCTCGCCCAGGCGCTCGACCACGAACTTCATGCGGCCCTTGGCCGGCTTGTCGAGGTCACCGTGCTCGACGAACACCTCGATCAGGGCCTCGGCGGCGGCGACGACGTGGGCCCGGGGCACGAAGTCGGCGAGCTCCACGGCCAGGAACGGGGCCTTGCCCAGGCTGCCGCCGCCCCACAGCTGGTAGCCCGGCTCGCCGTCCCGCAGCACCGACACGAAGCCGGCGTCGTTGAGGCGGGCGTCGGCCCGGCACCGGGGGGAGCCGCCGAAGGCGACGTTGACGCGACTGGGCAGGACGGTGTTCAGCTCGGCGGAGCGGGCCACGACGGCGTCGCTGACCGCCCGGGCGTCGGGGAGGCAGTCGAAGGGCTCGTCGAGGCTGAGGCCGGCCTCCTCCGAGCACATCACGTTGCGCAGGGTGTGGCCGCAGCCCGACCGGGTCGTCATGCCGATCTCGGCCACGGCGTCGAGCAGGGCGGCCACCCGCCGGTCGGGCACCCAGTGGAGCTCGACGTTCTGGCGGGTGGTCAGGTGGAGCCAGTCCGGCCCGAACGAACGGGAGATGCGGGCCAGGCCTCGGGCCTGCGCGCTCGGCAGCGCCCCGCCCGGGGTGCGGACCCGCACCATGAACACGTGGTCCTGGTCCTGGGTGCACACGCCCCAGGTCTTGAGCGAGTACCGGTCCTCGGCGCTCAGCCAGCCATCGCCCTCGGCGGCCAGCCGGTCCAGGTCGACGGGCAGGCCGGCGCGCTTGGCGGCGGGGATGTCGGGGGCGGCCATGAAGATGGACGGTACGGAGGGGGTGTTGCCGGCGTTGTCCCCCTCGGTTTCCACCTGGCGACAAGACGCGCACGCCCTCTTGCCGACCTGAGAGGACCCGTTCACACGCCCGTGACGGGCGGACAACGGCGGGGAAACCGCTCGTCCGTACCGTCGTACCCGTGCACGCAACCCGTGGGTACGTGGTGTCGTGGCGCCTGTCGGGCGCCACCGTCGTCGTCGTCGGCGGCGGCGCCGCCGCCGAGGCGAAGGTCGAGACGCTGCTGCCCACCGGTGCCCGCCTGGTGGTGGTCAGCCCCCGGATCACCGCCCGGCTGGGGGAGCTCGTGGCCGGGGGACGCCTCCAGTGGCGTCCCCGCCGCTACCGCCGGGGCGACCTGCGGGGGGCCTCGCTGGTGTTCGCCGCCACCGGGGACGGGCGCCTCAACGGCCGGCTGCGCCGCCACGCCCACCGGGCCGGGGCCCTGCTCAACGCGGTCGACGACCCCGCCAACTGTGACGTCACCGTCCCTGCCGTCGTGCGCCGGGGGCCGGTCACGGTGGCCGTCACGACCGACGGCCACAGCCCGGCCGCCTCCCGCTTCCTGCGGGAGGAGCTCGACGCCGTGCTCCCGGCCACCCTCGGCGACCTGGTGACGGTGGCCGCCGAGGCCCGGGCCGAGCTGCGCCGCCAGGGCCGGTACCGCTACGACTACGCCGCCTGGCGGGATGGTCTGCTCGAGCCCGGCCGGCGGGCCGTCGCCCACGGCGGTGACCGCACCGACCTCGAGCGGCTGTCGAGGGCGTTCGTGCTGAGCTGGGACTCGCCGGGTGCGACCGCCCTCGAGGCGCCGGCGCCGGCGCCGGCGCCGGCCTGGTGACGGTCGCCGGTGGCCTCGACCAGGCCGGCGCCGACGAGCTGACGCCGATCGACCACTACCTGGCGCAGCAGGCCGACCTGAGCCCGGTGGAGCGCTTCATCCGGCGCCCGGCGAGCGAGACCCTGCCGTCCCAGGCCCGCTACCACCGTGAGCTCGTCCCGCTGACCCGGCCGGGGCCGGGCCAGCAGTACGGCTTCGTGGTCGACCTCGACGCCTGCACCGGGTGCAAGGCTTGCGTCACCGCCTGCCACGTCATGAACGGGCTGGACGACGGCGAGTCGTTCCGCTCGGTGGGCGTGGTCCGGGCCGGCGGTGCCGAACGGCCCTACCAGCAGACGGTGACGGCCTCGTGCCACCATTGCGTGGACCCGGCCTGCCTCAAGGGCTGCCCGGCCAAGGCCTACGAGAAGGACCCCGTCACCGGCGTGGTGGCGCACCTCGACGAGAGTTGCATCGGATGCCGCTACTGCACCATGACCTGCCCGTACGAGGTGCCCCGCTACAACCCCGCCCGGGGGATCGTGCGCAAGTGCGACCTGTGCACCGACCGCCTGGAGGCGGGCGAGGCGCCGGCGTGCGTGCAGGCCTGCCCCAGCGGCGCCATCTCCGTCGACGTGGTCGAGGTGGCCGCTGCCCGAGCCGCCTCGGACGGGCCGCTCGTCGCCGGGGCGCCGCCGTCGCCGATCACCGTGCCCGCCACGACCTACCGCAGTGCCCGCACGCCGGCACCACCACAGCCCGCCGGCGCCCCCGCCGGACCGGGGCAGGCGCACCCGCCCCTGGCGGTGATGCTGGTGCTCACCCAGCTGGCGGTGGGCACGTCGGTGGTCGGCCTGGCCGTGGCCGCCCTCGGCGGTGACAGCGTGGCCGGGCCCTCCCGGACGACCAACGCCGTGGTGGCGCTGGCCGTGGGCCTGGTGGCCCTGGCCGCCAGCGTGCTCCACCTCGGCCGGCCCGAACGGGCCTTTCGAGCCGTGCTCGGCATCCGGCGGTCGTGGCTCAGCCGGGAGATCGTGGCCTTCGGCGCCTTCGCCGCCCTGGCCGCCGCCCACGCCGGATCTGTGCTCGCCGGCGTGGGCTCTCCGCTGGAGAACCTCCTCGGCGCCCTGGCGGCGCTGGCGGGCGTCACCGGGGTGGCCTGCTCGGTGCTGGTCTACGCGGTGACGGCCCGGGCGTGGTGGGCGGTGCCCACCACCGGGGCGAAGTTCACCCTGACCGCCGTCGCCTCCGGCTGCGCCACCGCCCTGGTGGTGGCCCTGGGCTCGTCACTGGCCGCGGGGACCACGGGCGCCGGTGCGGTGGCGACGATTCCCGTCGCACCGTTGGCGCTCCTGGCCGCGCTGGCGACCGGCGCCCAGCTCCTCTGGGAGGCGGCCGTCCTGCGCCACCTGCGCCCCGGTTCCCCCGACGAGCTGCGCCGCACCGCCGTCCTGCTCACCCGGGAGCTGCGGACCACGACCCAGTGGCGGTTCGCCACCGGTGGCCTGAGCCTCCTGGCGTTGGTGGCGGTGGCCCCGGCCACCGCCTCCGCCGCCACCGCCGGCACCGGCCTGGCCGTGGCCGTGGCCGCCACCGCCCTGCTGCTGGCCGGGCAACTGCTCGAGCGCAGCCAGTTCTTCACCGCCGTGGCCCCGGCCCGCATGCCCGGCCAGCCGGCATGAACACCGCGCTCGGGGGCGGGCAGGCCACTGCCATGGTGTGCGGCTTCTGCTCGGTGGGCTGCTCGCTCGACGTCCGCCTCCGGGACGGCCGGGCCGTCGACCTGTCGCCCAACCAGTCGTACCCGGTGAACCGGGGGATGGCCTGCCCCAAGGGGTGGGAGGCGCTCGCCCCCCTGCGGGCGCCCGACCGGGCGACCACGCCGCTGCTGCGCGACGGCAAGGGCAACCTGGCGCCCGTCGACTGGCGGACGGCGCTGGACGCCTTCGCCGGCGGCTTCAAGGCGGTGCAGGCCGAGCACGGGCCCGACTCGGTGGCCTTCCTGAGCACGGGGCAGATCCCCACCGAGGAGATGGCCCTGCTCGGGGCGGTGGCCAAGTTCGGCATGGGGATGGTCCACGGCGACGGCAACACCCGCCAGTGCATGGCCACCGCGGTGGTGGCCTACAAGCAGGCCTTCGGCTTCGACGCCCCGCCCTACACCTACGCCGACCTCGAGCAGTCCGACGTCATCGTGCTGGTCGGGTCCAACCTGTGCATCGCCCACCCGGTGCTCTGGGAGCGGGTGTGCGCCAACCCCCACCGCCCCGAGATCGTGGTGATCGACCCCCGCACCACCGAGACGGCGGCGGCCGCCACCCAGCACCTGGCGCCGGCGCCCAAGTCCGACCTCACCCTGCTCTACGGACTGGCCCGGCTCCTCATCGAGCGGGGGGCGGTCGACCGGGGCTTCGTCGACGCCTCCACGTCCGGCTTCGACGCCTTCGCCGCGCACGTCGACGCCTTCGGGCCCGAGCGGGTCACCGCCGCCACCGGGGTGGCGCCCGAGGCGCTCGAGCGCCTGGCCGCCACCATCGCCGGCGGCCGGCGCGTCTCGTTCTGGTGGACCATGGGCGTCAACCAGAGCCACGAAGGGGTGCTGGTGGCCCAGGCCATCATCAACCTGGCCCTGCTCACCGGCAACGTCGGGCGGCCCGGCACCGGCGCCAACTCCATCACCGGCCAGTGCAACGCCATGGGCTCGCGGCTGTTCTCCAACACCACCAGCCTCTTCGCCGGTCGCGACTTCGCCGACGAGGGGGACCGTGCCGAGGTGGCGGCGTTGTTGGGCATCGACCCCGGCCTCGTCCCCGACCGGCCCAGCTGGGCCTATGACCAGATCGTCGAGGGCATCGCCTCCGGCGACATCCGGGGCCTGTGGGTCGTGGCCACCAACTCGGCCCACTCGTGGATCAACTCCTCGGAGCTGCACGACCTGCTGGGGCGCCTGGACATGCTCGTGGTCCAGGACCTCTACACCACCACCGAGACCGCCCAGCGCGCCGACTTGGTCCTGCCCGCCGGCGGCTGGGGTGAGAAGGAGGGGACGTTCGTCAACTCCGAGCGCCGGCTCGGCCTGGTCAAGCGGGTGGCCCGGGCGCCCGGGCTGGCCCTGGCCGACTTCGCCATCTTCAAGCTGGTGGCCGAGGCGTGGGGGTGCGGGCGCCTGTTCGACGAGTGGTCGTCGCCCGAGGCCGTCTTCGCCGTCCTGCGCCGGCTCTCGGCCGGGCGGCCGTGCGACGTCACCGGCATCGACGGCTACCGGATGCTCGACGAGGTGGGGGGCATCCAGTGGCCCTTCCCGGAGGGATCGGTGGCCCGGTTCGGCGAGGAGCGCCGCCTGTTCGAGGACGGGCGCTTCTTCCATCCCGACGGGCGGGCCCGGTTCTGCTTCGGCGACCCCCGGCCGGTGCGGGAGGCGACCAGCCGGCGCTACCCCCTGGTCCTGCTGACCGGCCGGGGCAGCTCCAGCCAGTGGCACACCGAGACCCGCACGGCCAAGTCGGCGGTGCTGCGCACGCTGCACCCGGCCGGGCCCTACGTGGAGATCAGCCCGGCCGACGCCGACCGCTTCGGGGTGGTGGCCGGCCAGGAGGTGGTGGTCACTTCGGCGCGGGGGTCGATGCAGGCCCGGGCGGTGGTCACCCCCACCGTGCGCCCCGGGCAGCTCTTCGCGCCCATGCACGACCCCCAGGTCAACGCCCTGACCTTCCCCAGCTTCGACCCCTCCTCCCGCCAGCCGTCCTACAAGCACTGCGCCGTCGCCATCCGCCCCCGCCGGCACTGGGAGTAGGTGACGGCCGACCCTCCCAGCCGTTCTGGCCCCACGAATGGGCGCTTTTCGCACCGTTCTTGCTGCCAGAACGGCGTAGGAGGGGCGTCAGGCAGGGGGGACCGCCGCCTCCAGCGCTCGACGGGCGGCCGCCCGTCCCGAGCCGATGCAGGCGGGGAGTCCGACGCCGGCGAGGAGGGCGCCGGCCAGGGTGACGCCGGGGAGGCGGCGGGCCAGCTCCTCCTCGGCGGTGGCCATGCGGGCGAGGTGGCCGGGCGCGTACTGGGGGAAGGCGCCGGGCCAGCGGGCGACCCGCACCTCGGCCGGTGGGCCGGTGACGCCCAGGGCCTCGCCCAGCTCCAGGCGCAGGCGGGCGACCACGGCGTCGTCGTCGAGGGCCGAGGCCCGCTCGTCGCCCGCCCGCCCGGCCGACACCCGCAGGAGCACCTGCCCGGGCCGGTCCAGGTGGGCCCACTTGCTGGAGGCCCACGAGCAGGCGGTCATGAGCCGCCCCTGGCCGGCGGCGACCACGAAGCCGCTCCCGTCGAGGGCCCGGGGCACGGCGGCGCTCGGGTAGGCCAGGGCGACCAGGGTGACCGAGGCGTGCTCGATGGCGGTGAGCGTGGCGCCGGCGCCGGGAGCGTGGGGCGCCAGCAACCGGCTGGCGGCGGGGGCGGGAAGCGCCACCACCACGGCGTCGGCCACGACGGGGCCCGAGGCGCCGGCCACCAGGTAGGAGCCGTCCCCGGCGGGCTGCAGCGCCCGCACCGGCTCACCGGTGCGCACCTCGACGCCGGCGCCGTCCAGCCGGCGGGCCAGGGCCTCGACCAGCCGGCCCAGGCCCCCGGGCACGGTGAGGAACAGGGGGCCGTCGCCGGCGCCGGCGCCGGCGGTCACCTCCCGCGCCCCCCGCACCAGGCTGGGCGAGCGGCGGGCGGCGGCAGCCAGCGGGGGGGCGCACACCTCCATGCTCAAGCGGTCGGTGGGGCCGGCGTTGATGCCGCCCACCAGCGGGTCGACCAGGCGCCGGTGGGCCTCGGCGCCGAGCCGGCGCCGGACCACCGTCCCCAGGGCGGCGTCGCCCGACAGCGCCCGGCCCGGAAGCAGGGGCTCGACGGCGGCCCGGGCCAGGCCGGCGGGCGACAACACGCGGGACCGGGCCAGTGGGCCGAGCCGGGTGGGGACGCCGAGGACCACGCCGGGAGGGAACCGGCGCAGCCGCCGGCCCACCCACACCGAGGCGCTGGTCGCCGCCGGCGCCACCAGCTCGTCCTCGATCCCCAGCTCCCGGCACAGCGTGAGCGCCTCCGGCCGGCGGGCCAGGAAGGCGTCGGGCCCGAGGTCGAGGTCGACCCCGGCGAAGGCCTCGGTGCGGATCTTTCCGCCCAGCCGCTCGCCGGCCTCGCACAGCACGACCCTCACGCCGGGCTCACCCGCCAGCTCGTGGGCGGCGGCCAGGCCGGCGATCCCCCCGCCCACCACTACAACCCTCGCCGGCGCCACCTCGCTGTCGCCGGGAGTCAGTCGCCGGCCAGGGCCACCAGCCGGTCGGCCAGGGCGCCCAGCACGCGGGTGTCGTCGTTGGGCACGGCCGTGCGGGCGAACGCCAGCCCCAGCTCGTCGGCCCGGGCCCGGGCCTCGATGTCGAGGTCGTAGAGCACCTCCAAGTGGTCGGAGACGAACCCGCACGGGCACACGAGCACGCCCTCGACCCCGCCCGTGCCGGCCAGGTCGGCGAGCACGGTCAGCAGGTCGGGCCCGAGCCACGGCTCGGGGGTGCGGCCGGCGCTCTGCCAGGCGACGGCCCAGCGCGCCAGCCCCACCTCGGCGGCCACCGCCGCCGCCGTCTCCCGCACCCGGTCGGCGTAGCCGTCGCCGGCGGCGACCACCCGCCGGGGCAGCGAGTGGGCGGTGAACAGCACCGTGGTGGCGGCGGGCAGGCCCTCCAGTCCCCGGCGGACCTGGTGGGCCAGGAAGGCGAGGTAGGTGGGCTCGAGGTGCCAGCCCTCGACGGCGGCCACCGGGGCGCCGCCTCCCAGCTCGCCGGCCCGGGCCCGCAGCCGGCCCAGGTACTCGCCCACCGAGGCGGCGCTGTAGTGGGGGGCGAGCACCAGCCCGACCAGGCGGCCGGCGCCGGCGGCGAGCAGGCGCTCGACGGCGTCCTCCACGAACGGCGGGGCGTGCTTGTAGCCCACCTCCACCCGGAAGCGCCCCGGGGCCCGCACCTCGAGGGCGCCGGCCACCGCCGCCGCCTGGGCCTCGGTGAGCCGGGCCAGCGGCGACCCCCCGCCGATGGCGGCGTAACGGCGGGCGAGGTCGTCCAGCAGCTCGGCCGACGGCGGCCGACCCCGCCGGACGTGGGTGTAGTAGGCGTCGACGTCCTCGGGGCGACGCGGCGTCCCGTAGGCCATGACCACCACGCCCACGGGGCCGGCGTCGCTCACCCGGGTCCCGCCGCCGGCCCGGCCGAGCTCCTGCCGGCGCCGGCGCCGGCGCCCTCGGCGTGGACCAGCTCGACCACCCGCCGCAGGGCTTCCGGGTCGGTGTCGGGCAGCACGCCCCAGCCCAGGTTGAACACGTGGCCCGGCCGCCCGCCGTTGGCGGCCAGCACCTCCCGCACCTTGGCGTCGAGCGCCTCGGGCGGAGCGAACAGGGCGGTGGGGTCGAGGTTCCCCTGCACCGCCAGCGCCCCCAGGCGCCGGCGGGCGGCGTCGAGCGGTGTCCGCCAGTCGACGCCCACCACGTCGGCCCCCGCCTCGCCCACGGCCTCCAGGAGGTGGCCCGCCCCCACCGCGAAGTGGATGCGGGGCACCCCGTGGCCGGCGAGACCGTGGAGCACCCGCGCCGACGCCGGCTGCGCGTAGCGGCGGTAGTCGGCCTCGGACAGGGCCCCGGCCCACGAGTCGAACAGCTGGACGGCTTGGGCGCCGGCGGCGACCTGGGCGTCGAGGGCGGCCAGGGTGATGTCGGCCAGGCGCTCGACCAGGCGGGCCCACAGCGCCGGCTCGCCGTACATCAGGGCCTTGGTGCGGCGGTAGTCGTTGGACTTGCCCCCTTCGACCAGGTAGCTGGCCAGCGTGAAGGGGGCGCCGGCGAAGCCGATGAGGGCCACGCCGGCCGGCAGCTCCCGGCGCACCAGGCGGATGGTCTCGGCCACGTAGGGCAGGTCGGTCGCCGGCTCGAGGGGCCGGAGGCGGTCGAGGTCGGCGGCGGAGCGGAACGGCTGGTCGACGACCGGTCCGCGGTCGGGGGAGATGGCGATGCCCGACAGCACCGCCTCCAGCGGAGTGACGATGTCGCTGAACAAGATGGCGGCGTCGACGCCCAGCCGGCGCACCGGTTGCAGGGTCACCTCGGCGGCCAGCTCCGGCTGGCGCACGATCTCGGAGAACCCGTACCGGGCCCGCAGCTCCCGGTACTCGGGCAGCGAGCGCCCGGCCTGGCGCATGAACCACACCGGCACCGTCGACGTGGGCCGGCCCCGGCAGGCGTCGAGCAGGACCGGCGCCGGCGAGGGCGGTGCGGCAGGGAGGGCGTCGGACACCTCGGCCACCGTACCGGCGAGCCGTGCCCGGGCTCTCACCCGCGCTGGGCCGCCGCCGCCAACGCCGACCGCGCCGCCTCCAGGTCCGGTCGCTGCAGTCGCCGCAGCACCCCACCCCGCGCCTGCTCGGCCACCGCCGCCCGGCGGTCGAAGTCCATCGACGCGGCGATGCCTCCCATCACGGCGAGGTCCTCGGGCTCGGGCTCGAGCACGAGCACGGGCGTCCCCTGCCGGCGCAGCGCCTGCACCTCGCGCCGCAGCCGGGCGCCGTGGGCCAGGCGCTGGGCCCGGGCCGGGCCGGGGAGCCGGCGCCGCGCCCGGCGAGGGCCGGCACCCGTGCGCAGGGACAGCGGCGCCGACACCACCACCAGGTCCAGGCCGGCACCGGCCAGGACGTCGGCGTTGGTGGCGGAGTAGGCCCCGCCGTCGACGTGGTCGTGCCCGCCGACCCGGACCGGGGTGAAGAACCCGGCCATGGCGCACGACGCGGCGACGGCGGTCCCCACGTCGACCTCAGCTCCCGGATCGCGCCCGAACACCACCCGCCGGCCGTCGTGCAGCCGGACGGCGCACACCCACAGAGGCTCCTCGGGCCATCGCCGGCCGGACAGGCCGGCGACCGCATCGCGGATGATGGCGGGGTCGCGGCGGCCGGGGGGAAGCAGGCCCGCCGCCACCAGTCCGGGGCGCAGCCGCCACGGCGCCAGCGCCCGGACGGCCAGCGAGAGGCACGCCGGGCGGCGGGAGACCGGCCCGACGACGGGCCGGGGCGTGTCGAGCGGCGCGGCCCCCACGCCAGGGCGCAGGAGGTCGACGGGATGGAACCCGGCGCGCAGCTCGGCGCCGGCCACCGCTCCCGCCGAGGTCCCCACCACCACGGCCGCCCGCCGGGCGTCCCACCCGGTGGCGTCGGACAGTGCGGCACCCACCCCCAGGTGCCAGGCGTGGCCCACCAGCCCTCCGCCACCCAGCACCAGGCCGATCCCTCCCACCGGCCCGAGGGTACGAGCGCCGGTCGCTCCGTGGGGGCGTCACCCCGGTGCCGGCCACGCCCACGGCGCCGTAGCATGGCCGGTCCCCATTCGACGAGCCGACGAGGGCCATGGCCGGGTCTTCCGAACTCGAGTACGAGCAGGCCTACCTCGACTGGGCCCACCGGTGCCTGGACGAGGCGCGCCGCCGGGTGCTCCGGCTCCGGAGCCTCACCACCGTGGGCCGGGGCGGCACTCACCAGACCCGGGTGGAGGGTGAGGTCGTCGAGGGGACGATCCGCAACCGCCTGGCCCAACTCGACGTGGGCGACGCCGCCCTCGTGTTCGGCCGCATCGACCCCGAGGGCACGCCGGAGCGGTTCTACATCGGCCGGGTCGCCGTCGCCGACGAGCACCAGGAGCCGGTGGTGGTCGACTGGCGGGCGCCGATCGCCGAGCCCTTCTACCGGGCGACCGGCCGCCACCCCATGGGCCTGGCCCGCCGGCGCCACTTCGCCACCCGGGGGCGTCGCCTCCTGGCCGTGGAGGACGAGGTGTTCGGCGCCGGCGAGCGTGGGGACGCCGGCGCCGGCGCCGGCCTCGCCGGCAGGGAGGTGCTCCTCGCCAACCTGGCCCAGCCCCGTTCCGGGCGTCTCGGCGACATCGTCGGCACCATCCAGGCCGAGCAGGACGAGATCATCCGTTCCGAGCTCGGCGGCGTGGTCGTGGTCCAGGGTGGCCCGGGGACGGGCAAGACCGTCGTGGCCCTGCACCGGGCCGCCTACCTGCTCTACACCCACCGCTTCCCGCTGGAGGACCAAGGGGTGCTGGTGGTCGGGCCCAACCGCGTGTTCCTGCGCTACGTCGAACGGGTCCTGCCCTCGCTCGGCGAGGCCGGCGTGGAGCTGGCCGTGCCCGCCGACCTGGTCCCCGAGGCGGTCGGCGACCGCCGGGAGGGCCCCGCCGCCGCCCGGGTCAAGGGCGACGTGCGCATGGTGACCGTGCTGGCCAAGGCCGTGCGTGACCGCCAGCGACCGCTGCGCCGCGACCTGGTGGTGGGCTTCGGCCTGATGTCACTGCGGTGCGACGTGGAGACCAGCCGGCGCATCGTCGCCGCCGCCCGCCGCCGGGCCCGCACACACAACGCCGGGCGCCGGCTGGTCGAGCAGGGCCTGTGGGAGGCGCTGGCCCGCAGCGCCCGCGAGGAGGTCGAGCCGGCCCTCGTGCGGGAGCGCCTCCGTCGCCACGACGAGATCCGCACCGTCCTGGAGTGGATGTGGCCGCAGCTGACACCGGACGAGCTGCTGCACGACCTGTTCGGCTCCCGTGCCCTCATCCGCCTGGCGGCCGGGAGCACGCTCGACGCCGGGGAGCAGGCGTCCCTCGAGCGGCCGCGTGGCGAGCCGTTCGACCGGCGGGAGTGGACCGATGCCGACGTGCCGCTCCTCGACGAGGCCCGGGCCCTGCTCGGCCCCCGCCCGGGGAAGGGGGACGAGGAGCCCCGGTCCTACGGCCACCTGGTGGTGGACGAGGCCCAGGACCTCTCGCCCATGGCGCTGCGGATGCTGTCCCGGCGGTCACTGGGCGGATCCATGACCGTGGTCGGCGACATCGCCCAGGCCACGGGTTCGTGGGCGCCGGGCGGGTGGAACGACGTGCTCGACCACCTTCCGGGCCGCCGGGCCCCGCGGGTGCACGAGCTCACCATCGCCTACCGCACGCCGGCGGCGGTGCTGTCCCTGGCCGAGCGCGTGTTGCCGGCGGCCGTGCCCGGGCTGCACTCGTCCCGGTCGGTGCGGGAGGGCGGCGACCCGCCGCAGGTGGTCCGGGCCGCCCCCGGACGGCTGGGTGCCGAGGTGGCGGCGCTGGTCGGCGCCGAACGCGTCGCCGTGGGTGAGGGCAACATGGCCGTCGTGGTCCCCGACTCACTGGTCGATCACGTGAGCGCCGCCCTCGACGCCGCCGGCGAGGACCACGGTCGGTCCGGTGGCGAGCGCCTCGACGTCCAGGTCAGCGTGCTCGCCGTGCGCCTGGTCAAGGGGCTCGAGCTCGACTCCGTGCTCGTGGTCGAACCGGCCCGCATCGTCGCCGAGGAGCCCCAGGGCCTGCGCTCGCTCTACGTCGCCTTGACCCGTGCCACCCGCCGGCTCACCGTGGTCCACTCCGAGCCGCTGCCCGAGGTGCTCGTCGAGCGCCGACCGTCCCCGGCATGAGCCACCCCGGTGTGGGCCAGGCCGGCGTGAGCCAGGTCACCATCAAGGTCCGGGCCAACGGGCCGCTGAAGGTCACCGGGCCGGTCACCCTGGTCGACCACGAGGGCCGGCCGTTCGAGATCCGGGGCGACGACCTCGTCCTGTGCCGGTGCGGCCGCTCGGCCGACAAGCCCTTCTGCGACGGGGCCCATCGTGGCGGCTTTGACGGCACCTGCGCCCGTCAGCAGGCGTTGTGACCGCGTTCTGGCCCCAGAAACGCCGGGAAAACGTCCCGCTGCTGGGGCCAGAACGGAGGGTCGGCGTCAGCTGACGCCGGCGACCTCGTAGCCGGCCTCGTCGATGGCGGCCCGCACGGCGGCGTCGGACGCCTCGCCGGCGACCTCCACCGTCTTGGCCGCCACGTCGACCTCCACGCGGTCGACGCCCTCGACCTGGCCGACCTCGCCCTCGATGGCGCGCTTGCAGTGGTCACAACTGATGCCGGGCACGGAGTACGTGGTCATCTTCCCAGCCTACGGCCGGCACGGCCGTGGCCCAGGTTGCCACCGTCCGGCCTCGGCTAGGCCCGGGGCCCGGCGGCGGGGTCGCCGGTCACCACCTCATCCGGTGGGGCGGCGGCCCGGAGGAGGGCGTGCTGGTCCACGGGGAGCTCGTCGGCGCCGCCCTCGGCGCGCTCCTCGTCGGGGCGCCCGCGGATGACCCGCCACATGTCGGCGGCCATCCCCGAGACGTTGTGGGCGGCGATGCGCAGCAGCGAGTAGCGGCACTCCGGTCCGCTGCACCTGGTGGTGGCCAACGGCGAGTGACGGTCGACGTGGGCCGACACCTGGTTCCCCTCGCCCACGCTCACGTGCAGGCTGTCGTGGGAGGAGATCTCACGGTAGGAGACCCGGTTGGGGTGGTACAGCCGGCCCATGGTGGTGTCGCGGCAGAAGCGGTCGCTGGCCTCGAGGTCGGCCACCAGGGCGGCGGGGTCGGGGCTCTCGAAGGAGACGCCGGGACGGCGAGGGACGGCCTGAGCGGCGGCGGGGCGGCGCGGCTCGCGTCGGCGCGACCACGGGACCGGTCGTCGTCGCTGGGCGCGCGTCGGTACATCGACTGGCATGGGGGTTTCTCCGGGGTGCGTTCGGGCGGGGGGCGACGGACCGCGTCCGGAGGACGTCGTATCCGACCTGGTCCATGTTAGAGGGATCGTGAGAGTTTTCACAATCACTTCTGGCGATGGTGCGCGCCCGCCCGGACGGCACCCCCCTGCAGGGGCCCCGAAGCGCCTTTAGTCGGTGGGGCCGTCCCCCTGCGACCGGCCGGCCAGACGCCAGGCGGCGGGGAGCAGGAGGCCGGCGGCGACGAGCTTCACCGCGTCGCCGATGACGAACGGGAGCAGGCCCTTGGTCAGGGCGGTGGTGGCGTCGGCGTCGAGCACGAAGGCCAGCCAGGTGACCCCGAGCAGGTAGATCACCGCGGTGCCCGCCAGCATGGCCGGGATGGAGGTCAACACGGTGCGGTCCTGGCGGTGCTCGGCCAGCAGCCCCACCAGGGCGGCGGCCACGACGAAGCCCACCAGGTAGCCCCCGGTGGCGCCGGTGGCGACCTGCCAGCCGCTGGTCCCGTCGGCGTAGAAGGGCAGGCCCACGGCCCCGAGGGCCACGTAGAGCAGTTGGCTGGCCCCGCCGGCCCGCCAGCCCAGCGTGGCACCGGCCAGCAGCACGGCAAAGGTCTGGCCCGTCACCGGGACCGGGGTCCACGGCAGCGGGATGGTGACCTGGGCGGCGGCGGCGGTCAGCAGGGCGAAGTCCACGACCAGGGCCACCGTCCGGGCCCGGGTCCGGGGAAGGAGGTCGGCGAGGGTGGAGGCGCCGCCGCCCCAGGCCAGGGTGGGGTTCGTGGTGGTCATGACCGGTGTGACCGGGATGGTGGCACGCTCGTTACCGTAGGTGGCCCCGCCCCGGCCCCGACCCCGGCCCCGGCCATGGTCGGAGCTCCGCCCTCATCCCGTTCGGGGACCCGCCATATGCTGTTCGGTGTGGCGAACGGCGGCGAGGTCGAGGTTCGGGGGCTGAGCAAGACCTTCGGCTCGGTGGCCGCCCTGCGTGACGTCTCGCTGCGGGCCGCGCCAGGGAGCGTGCTCGCCCTGCTCGGTCCGAGCGGGTGCGGCAAGACGACGCTGCTGCGCAGCATCGCCGGCCTGGAGGCGCCCGACGCCGGCGAGATCGTGGTGGGCGGGCGCCTCCTCACCTCCGACCGCGGGTCGGTGCCGCCGGAGCAGCGCCAGGTCGGCATGGTCTTCCAGGACTGGGCCCTGTTCCCCCACCTCGACGTGGGGGCCAACGTCGGTTACGGCCTGTCCCGGGCCGAGCGACGGTCGGGCCGGGTCGAGGAAGCCCTGGCCCTGGTGGGCCTGACCGGCCTGGCCGGCCGACCGCCGGGCACGCTCTCGGGGGGCCAGCAGCAGCGCGTCGCCCTGGCCCGGGCCCTGGCGCCCCGGCCGTCGGTGCTGCTGCTCGACGAGCCGTTCTCCAACCTCGACACCTCGCTGCGCGTGCAGGTGCGGGCCGAGGTGCACCGCCTCCTCGCCGAGCTGGAGATCACCACGGTGTTCGTCACCCACGATCAGGAGGAGGCGTTCGTCCTGGGCGACGAGGTGGTGGTCCTGCGGGACGGCGCCGTCGAGCAACAGGGCGCACCGTCCGAGCTCTACGCCTCGCCCGCCTCCGCCTGGGTGGCGGCGTTCGTGGGCGACGCCAACCTCATGGCCGGAGAGGCCGACGGCGCCTGGGCCCGCACGGCGGTCGGCGCCGTGCCCTTGACAGCCGAGGCCGCCGGCCCCGTGCAGGTGCTGGTCCGGCCCGAGTCGCTGCGGGTCGGTCCCGGCGACGGGGGAGCGGTGGAGGTGGTCGAGTTCTACGGCCACGACAGCGTCTACGAGATCGCCCTCGACAGTGGTCTCCACCTGCGTGCCCGGGTGGCGGGAGCGCCGGGTGTGGGGCGGGGCCAGCGGGTCGGCGTGTCCTACGTGGGGCCGCCGACGGCGACGTGGCCGGCGCCGCACTCGTCGGCGACGGTCACGACGCCGGTGCCGGCCTCCAACCACTGACGGCCAGCGCCTCCTCGTCCGGCTCCGGTGGCCCCGAGCCCGTGGTTCCGGTCGCCGGCGCCGCCGGCTCCCGCTCCGACTCCCGCAGCACGAGCACGGCCATGGGCAGTGCCGACAGGAGCACCAGGGCCAGCGCCGGCGCCGCCGCCCGGCCGAAGAACGCCTCGCTGGTGGCGTTCCACACCTGGGTGGCGAGGGTCTGGTACCCGGTGGGGGCCAGCAGCAGCGTGGCCGGCAGCTCCTTCATGCAGGTGAGGAAGACCAGCGCCGACCCGGCCAGGGCGCCAGGACGGACCAGGGGCAGCACCACCGACCAGGTGGTCGCCACCTTCGAGCGTCCCAGAAGGCGGGAGGCCTCTTCCAGGGAGGGGTTGACCTGGAGCAGCGAGGCGCGGATGGCCCCCACTGCCTGGGGCAGGAACAGCACGACGTAGGCCAGCACCAGCATGGTCCGGGTCTGGTAGATCGCCGGGGCGACCCGAGCGCCGAAGAACACCAGCGACAGGGCGACGACCACGCCGGGAAGGGCGTAGCCGGCGTAGGACGCTCCCTCGACCAGGCGGGACAGCCGGCCCGGGTGACGGGCGGCGAGCACGGCCACGGGCCAGGCGGCGGCCACCGACGCCACCGCGCCGAGGGCCGAGGCGCTGAGGCTGTGGCCGACCAGGGTGGCGGTGAGCCGGAGCGGTTCGCCGGCGGCCAGTCCGCGCACCAGCCAGTAGGTGACCACGCCGAGGGGGATCACCAGGGCGACGCCCACCAGGGCGCCGCAGGCCAGCGCCGCCGGCCACCGCCATCGCCCGAGGGCGCTCACCGGCGGCGTCCGCCCGCCGCCGGCGTGCAGGCGGTGGTAGGCCGCCCGTCCCCGGCTCCGGGTCTCGACCGCCAGCACCACCACGGTCAACGCCACCAGCACCAGGCCGAGGCTGGCGGCGGCCGAGCGGTCGAGTGACGCCTGGTACTGCACGTAGATGACCCGGGTGAACGAGTCGAACCGCAGCAGGGACACCGCCCCGAAGTCGCTGAGGGTGTAGAGGGCGACCAGCAGGGCGCCGGCAGTGATCGAGGGGCGCAGCTGGGGCAGGGTGACGTGCCAGAACGTGGCCCGTGTCCCCCGGCCCAGCGTGCGGCTGGCTTCCTCCAGGCTGGGGTCGAGGCGGCGCAGCGCGGCGCGGACGGTGAGGAGCACGTAGGGGTAGCTGAACAGCGTCAGCGCCAGCCAGGCGCCGGGAAAGCCGTAGATGGAGGGCAGCTCCTCGACGCCCAGCGGCGCCAGCCAGTCGCGGACCATGCCCCGCGGCCCCAGCGCGGCCACGAAGGCGAAGGCGCCGATGTAGGTGGGGATGGCCAGGGGCAGGGCGCTGAGCACGGCCCACACCCGGCGGCCGGGCAGGTCGGTGCGCACCGTCAGCCACGCCAGGGGGACGGCCAGGACCACCGACGTCACCGTCACCGCCACGGCCAGGCCGGCGGTGCGCACGAGCAGCTCGAGGGTCCGAGCGGAGGCGACGGTGGCGAGGAGTCGGTCGAGGCCGCCGTCGGCCGCCCGCACGGCGAGGTAGCCGGCCGGCAGCAGCGCCACCAGGGCGACGGCCAGGCCGGCGGCGGCGAGGGCACGGCTCGGCGCCGACCCGCCTCGAGACCTCAGATGACGCCCACCTCGGTCAGCAGGCGGAGGGTCCCCTCGAGGTCCGAGAGCTGGGCCAGGTCGAGGTCCGGCTGCTGCAGCGTCTCCAGCGGGGGAAGGGAGGGGTCGGCCGCCACCCCGTCGACGAGGGGGATCTCGAACGTCTCGGCCGAGAAGTACTGCTGCGCCGGCTCGCTGAGCAGGAACTCCACCAGCTGGCGGGCCTCGTCCGGCTGGTCGGAGCCTTCGAGGATGCCCACCCCGGCCACGTTCACCAGCGACCCCACGTCGCCGTCGGGGAAGAGGTGGTTGGCGGCGGGGAAGTCTGGGTTCTCGGCCTTCACCCGGTGCAGGTAGTAGTGGTTGACGAATCCGGCGTCGATCTCACCCGCGGCCACGGCCTGGACGATGGCGGTGTTCCCACCGTAGACCTTAGGCTCGTTGGCCTGGATACCTTCGAGCCACTCGCGGGCTCTCGTTTCGCCCTCGATGACGCGCAGCGCCGTCACAAAGGCCTGGAAGGAGCCGTTGGTGGGCGCCCAACCGAGCCGGCCCTTCCAGCTGGGATCGGTGAAGTCGAGGATGGAATCGGGAAGGGCGCCCTCGTTCAGCAGCGCCGTGTTGTAGACGGCCACCCGCGCCCGCCCGGACACGCCCACCCAGTCGCCGTTCACCGAGCGGAACTGCGGGTCGACCTGCTCGAGCGTGCCGGCGTCGAGCTGGGCGAAGCGGCCCTCCGACGACAGGGCCCCGAGCGCCCCGGCGTCCTGGGCGAAGAACACGTCGGCCGGTGAGTTGTCGCCTTCCTCGAGAATGGCCCCCGCCATCTCGGCAGTGGCGCCGTAGCGCACCTGGACCGGGACGCCGGTCTCGCCCTCGAACTGCTCGATGACCGGGCGCACGAGCTCCTCGCTGCGGCCGGAGTAGACCGTCAGGGTGGGAGCAGCTTCGCTGGCGGCGTCACCCCCGCCGTCGCCGCCGGAACCGCCGCAGGCGGCGAGCAGCACGGTGACCGTCACGAGCAGAGAGACCAGGGGGCGTCGGGTCATGGGACCTCCGGGTCGGGCCGGGCGCCGGCGAGCGCCGGCAGAGGCGGTTAGGGCGGCCTAACTTAGGACGCTCGCCCGACCTTCGTCAACGCGGCGGGCCGGGGGCGGACGGTGAAGGACCGCGTCAGGACACCGGCACGCCGGCAGGGAGCGACACGAGGATCCGGCTGGCGGCGAAGGGCCCGATCCCCACGTGACGCCCTTCGATGCTGACGGTGACCGTCCCGTCGGGCGAGGCGGCGGTGAGGGTCCCCGACATGCCCGGCTTCACCAGATTCTCCTCGAGGAACTCGAGCACGCCCGGGGTGAACTCCAGCTCCTCGGGGATGCGGGTCACGGCGAACACCGTCCCGACCTCGAGCTCGGCCAACGGGACCACCTCGGGCTCGGTGTAGTCGGAGCCGGGGATGGGGTTGCCGTGAGGACAGGTGGTGGGGCCACCGAGCAGGCGGTTCATGGCCTTCTCCACCTTGTCGTTGAGCACGTGCTCCCACCGGCCGGCTTCGTGGTGCGCCTCGGCCCAGTTGAGACCGAGCACGTCGGTGAGGAAGCGCTCGGCCAGACGGTGGCGGCGCACCACCTGCTCGGCCAGCACCACGCCCTCGTCGGTGAGGTGGATGCCACCGTCGACGGTGACCAGTCCCTCGGCGGCCATGCGCCGGATCATCTCGGACACGGCCGGCCGGGAGATGTCGAGGCGGTCGGCGATGCGGGCCTGGATGACGTCGAGATCGTCCTCTTGCAGCTCGAAGATGGCCTCGCAGTACTCCGCGAAGGCCGTACGCGACTCTTGCACGGGCATGGCCACAGCGTATCCACGGGGTCAAGGTGCGGGCTCGCCCGAGGGGCTCTGGATGTTTTCGGCTGGGTCCTCCGCTGGCGGTCGGGCGGGCGGTGGCGTGCCGGGCGGAGACGGCTAGCGTCGCCCCGATGAGGATCTGGCCCGGTGAGCCGTACCCCCTCGGGGCGACCTTCGACGGCATGGGGACCAACTTCTCGCTGTTCTCCGAGGTCGCCGAGAAGGTCGAGCTGTGCCTGTTCGACGACGCCGGCCAGGAGACCCGCGTTCCCCTACCGGAGGTGACCGCCTTTTGTTGGCACGGCTACCTGCCCAACGTCGGGCCGGGGCAGCGCTACGGCTACCGGGTGCACGGGCCGCGCGACATCTGGGCCGGGCACCGCTGCAACCCCCACAAGCTGCTGCTCGACCCCTACGCCAAGGCGGTCGACGGGGTGACGCAGTTCGACGAAGCCGCCTTCGGCTACCACTTCGGCGATCCGGAGGGCGAGGCCAACGAGCTCGACAGTGCTCCGTTCGTGGGCAGGGCGGTGGTGGTCAACCCGTGGTTCGACTGGGGCAACGATCGACCCCCGCGGACGCCGTGGCACGAGACCGTGGTCTACGAGGTGCACGTCAAGGGCTTCACCATCACCCACCCCGACACCGCCGAGGAGCTGCGGGGCACCTACGCCGGCCTGGCCACCAACGAGGCCATCGAGCACTTCCAGGGCCTCGGCATCACTGCGGTCGAGCTCCTGCCGGTGCACCAGTTCGTCCATGACGCCCATCTGATCGACCGCGGCCTGCGCAACTACTGGGGCTACAACTCGATCGGCTTCCTCGCGCCCCACAACGAGTACTCGTCGGCGGGCATGCGCGGCCAGCAGGTCCAGGAGTTCAAGGCCATGGTGATGCGCCTCCACGAGGCCGGCATCGAGGTCATCCTCGACGTGGTGTACAACCACACCGCCGAGGGCAACCACCTCGGTCCCCTGCTGTCGTTCAAGGGCATCGACAACAACGCCTACTACCGCCTCGTGCCCGACGACCGTCGCTTCTACATGGACTACACCGGCACGGGCAACACCATGAACATGCGCCACCCGCACGTGCTGCAGCTCATCATGGACAGCTTGCGCTACTGGGTCACCGAGATGCACGTCGACGGGTTCCGCTTCGACCTGGCCTCCGCCCTGGCCCGGGAGCTGCACGACGTCGACCGGCTGTCGGCGTTCTTCGACCTCATCCAGCAGGACCCTGTGGTCAGTCAGGTCAAGCTCATCGCCGAGCCGTGGGACGTGGGCGAGGGCGGGTACCAGGTCGGCAACTTCCCGCCCCTGTGGTCGGAGTGGAACGGCAAGTACCGCGACACCATGCGCGACTACTGGCGCGGTGAGCACACCCACCTGGGTGAGGTCGCCTACCGCCTCACCGGCAGCCCCGACCTCTACGCCGCCAACGGGCGCCGGCCCAGCGCCAGCATCAACTTCGTCACCGCCCACGACGGCTTCCCCCTTACCGACCTGGTCTCGTTCAACGAGAAGCACAACGAGGCCAACGGGGAGGGAAACCGCGACGGCGAGAGCCACAACCGGTCGTGGAACTGCGGCGTCGAGGGCGTCACCGACGACGACGACATCCTCCAGCTGCGGGCCCGCCAGCGCCGCAACTTCCTGGCCACGCTCATGCTCTCCCAGGGCGTGCCCATGCTGCTCGGAGGCGACGAGCTCGGCCGTTCGCAGGGGGGCAACAACAACGGGTACTGCCAGGACAACGAAGTCTCCTGGTTCGACTGGTTGCACGCCGACGAGATCCTGCTCGAGTACACCCGCTGGCTGATCAACTTCCGGCGCCAGCACCCGGTGTTCCGCCGCCGCCGCTGGTTCGACGGCCGGGTCATCCAGGCGCGGGGCATGGCCGACATCGCCTGGTTCCGCCCGGACGGCGAGGAGCTGGACGACGACGACTGGAACGGCTCGGCCACCGCCTTGGGGATGTTCCTCAACGGCCTGGCCATCGTCACCCCCGACGCCCGGGGCGAGCACGTGGTCGACGACAGCTTCATCGTGCTGCTCAGCGCCCACTTCGAGGCGCTCGACTTCCAGCTGCCCAAGGCGCTGGGCGACCGCTGGGAGCTCATGCTCGACACCACCACCGCCCTGCCGCCCGAGCTCGTCCCCGACGTGGAGGCACCGCTCTACAAGGCGGGTGAGCCGGTGACCGTGGGCCCCCGCTCCGTGGTGCTGCTGCGGAAGCTGGAGTGACCGCGGCAACCGCGGGCCACGAGGGCGATCACCGGCGGGCGCCGCTCGCCACCTACCGGCTGCAGCTCCGGCCGGAGTTCGGTTTCGACGACGCCGCCGAGGTGGCGCCGTACCTGGCTGCCCTCGGTGTCTCCCACCTCTACAGCTCGCCGGCGCTGCAGGCGGCAGCAGGCAGCACCCACGGCTACGACGTGGTCGACCACTCGCGGGTCAACGACGAGCTCGGCGGGGCGCCCGCCTTCGCCCGGTTGACCCAGGCCCTCGGTGCTGCCCGCCTGGGCCAGGTCCTCGACATCGTCCCCAATCACATGGCCATCACCGCCGACAACGCCTGGTGGCAGGACGTGCTCGAGAACGGGCCCTCCAGCCGCTGGGCGGCCTACTTCGACGTCGACTGGGAGGGCCCGGAGTCGAAGCTGCGCAACACCGTGCTGATGCCGGTGCTGGGCGACCACTACGGGCGGGCCCTGGAGGCGGGGGAGCTGATGCTCGAGCGCCAGCGCGGGGCCTTCCTGGTGAGCTACTTCGAGCATCGCTTCCCCGTCGCCCCCCGCTCGTTCGATCTGCCCCTCGCCCTGGCCGGCGCCGCCCTGCGCTCGGCCGGCCAGGCCTTCGCCGACGACGTCGAGTTCCTCGCCGCCGCCTTCGCCTCGCTCCCGCCGGCCACGGCCGTCGACGCCGTCAACGTGCGCCACCGCCACCGGGACAAGGAGGTCCTCAAGCGCCAGCTGGCCCGCCTGTGCGAGGAGGAGCCCTCGGTGGTCGCCGCCGTCGACGCCGCCGTGGAGCGGATCAATGGCGACGTCGACCTGCTCGACGCCCTGCTCGATCGCCAGAACTTCCGCCTGGCCTACTGGCGCACGGCGGGCCGTGAGCTCGACTACCGGCGCTTCTTCGACATCACCACGCTGGCGGCCCTGCGCATGGAGGACGCCCAGGTCTTCGACGACACCCACGCCCTGGTGCTGCAGTGGCTGGCCGAGGGCGTGCTCGACGGGCTGCGGATCGACCATCCCGACGGTCTGCGCGATCCCGAGGCCTACTTCCGCCGCCTGCGCACGGCGGCGCCGGCGGCCTGGGTGGTGGTCGAGAAGATCCTGGAGCACGGTGAGGACCTGCCTTCGGCGTGGCCGGTCGACGGCACCACCGGCTACGACTTCGCCAACCGGGTGGGAGGGCTGTTCGTGGACCCGGCCGGTGAAGCGCCCCTCACGGGCGCCTACGCCGAGTTCACCGGCGAGACCACTGACTGGGACGAGGTGGCCCACGAGAAGAAGCACCTGGTCATGCGGGACGTGCTGGCCGCCGACGTCAGCCGCCTCACCCACCGGTTCGTGTCGGTGTGCGAGGCGTCCCGCCGGTACCGGGACTTCACCCGGCACGAGCTCCAGGAGGCCCTGCAGGAGGTCCTCGCCTGCTTCCCGGTGTACCGGACCTACGTGGATGCCGAGGGCAAGGTCAGCGAGGCCGACGAGGCTCGCCTCGCCGGTGCCCTGGCCGAGGCCGCGGCGCGGCGACCCGATCTGGACCCCGAGCTGTTCGACCTGCTGGGAGCGGTGCTGCGGGGGCGGCTGGGAGGGCGAGAGGGCACGGAGCTGTCCCTGCGGTTCCAGCAGGTCAGCGGGCCGGTCATGGCCAAGGCGGTGGAGGACACCGCCTTCTACACCTACAACCGGCTGGTGTCGCTGAACGAGGTGGGCGGTGATCCCAGCGTGTTCGGCACCGACCCCGTCGCCTTCCACGACGCCATGGCCGCCACCCACCGCGCCTGGCCCCGCGCCATGCTGGCGTCCTCGACCCACGACACCAAGCGCAGTGAGGACGTCAGGGCCCGCATCTCGCTGCTCTCGGAGATCCCTGGCGACTACGGGCGGGCGGTGCTGCGGTGGGCGGACCGCAACCGGCGCCACCGCACGTCGACCCCCGGCGGAGCCGATCTTCCCGACCGCAACGTCGAGTGGCTGCTCTACCAGACGCTGGTCGGGGCCTGGCCGCTGCCGGTCGAGCGGGCGCTGGCCTACGTCGAGAAGGCCACCCGGGAGGCCAAGGTCCACACCAGCTGGATCGACCCCGATCCCGAGTACGACGAGGCAGTGCGGCGCTTCGTGGAGGCGGCCCTGGCCGACGACGACTTCCTGGCCGACCTGGAGGAGTTCGTGGCCCCGCTGGTCGAGCCCGGCCGGGTGAACAGCCTGGCTGCCCAGCTGGTGAAGTGCACGGCGCCGGGCGTGCCCGACCTGTACCAGGGCACCGAGCTGTGGGACCTCAGCCTCGTCGATCCCGACAACCGCCGCCCGGTCGACTTCGCCCTCCGGTCCGACTTGCTGGCACAGGTGGCGGGCATGGACGTGGCCGAGGTGTGCCGGCGGAGCGACGAGGGCCTGCCCAAGCTCCACGTCACCCGCGCCGCCCTGCACCTGCGCCGCCAGGTGCCCGAGGCCTTCGGGGCAGGTGCGGCCGGCGCCTACCGACCGCTGGTCGCCCAGGGCCAGGCCGCCGACCACGCCGTGGCCTTCGCCCGGGGCGAGGGCGTCGTCACCGTGGTGCCCCGCCTGGTGCTCGGCTTGGCCCGGCGGGGCGGATGGGGCGACACCACCGTGGAGCTTCCCGCCGGCGCCTGGCGCGACGAGCTCACCGGAGCAGCCGTCGAGGGCGGCGCGGTGTCGCTGGCCTCGCTGCTGGGCACCTTCCCCGTCGCTCTGCTGCGCCTGGGGAGGTAGGGCTTCGTTGACTCACCATTGTCCCTCGTCGCCGCCACGACCGTGGTGGTGGCCCGATCGACAAAGATGGCAGCCATGACCACGTTCCGGGTGTGGGCGCCCCGTGCGGACAGCGTGGAGCTGGACTGCGGCGACCGACCGGTGCCGATGCGCGAGACCGATCAGGGCTGGTGGGAGATCGACGTGCCCGAGGCCGGCCCCGGCACCGACTACGCCTTCCGCCTCGACGGCTCCGAGCCGCTGCCCGATCCCCGCTCGCCGTTCCAGCCCTCGGGAGTGCACGGCCCCTCGCGGGTCGTCGACCACGACGCCTTCGCCTGGGGCGACCAGGGCTGGCGTGGTTTTCACCTGCCCTCGGCCCTGCTCTACGAGCTCCATGTCGGCACCTTCACCCCGGAAGGGACCTTCGACGGCGTCATCGACCGCCTCGACCACCTGGTCGACCTGGGCGTCACCGCCGTGGAGGTCCTCCCGGTGGCCGAGTTCTCCGGCAGCCGCAACTGGGGGTACGACGGCGTCGACCTGTACGCCCCGCACCGCGACTACGGCGGCCCTGACGGGCTCAAGCGACTGGTCGACGCCTGCCACGCCCGGGGCCTCGGCGTGGTCCTCGACGTGGTCTACAACCACCTCGGTCCCGAGGGGAACTACCTGGAGCGGTTCGGCCCCTACTTCACCTCCTTCTACTCCACGCCGTGGGGCCAGGCGGTCAACTTCGACCAGCGGGGCAGCGACGAGGTTCGCCGGTTCGTGATCGACAACGCCCTGGGATGGCTGCGCGACTACCACGTCGACGCCCTACGGATCGACGCCGTCCACGCCATCGTCGACACCTCGGCCGTCCACATCCTCGAGCAGCTCGCCACCGAGGTGGCCGGCCTGGCCGCCACCGAGAACCGCCCGCTGTGGCTCATCGCCGAATCGGACCTCAACGATCCCCGGGTGGTGCGCCCGCCGGCGGTCGGCGGCTACGGGATGGACGCGCAGTGGAGCGACGACTTCCACCACGCCCTGCACACCGTCCTCACCGGCGAGCACGAGGGCTACTACGCCGACTTCGGCGCCCTGGCCAACCTGGCCACCGCCCTGGCCGACGTGTGGGTCTATGCCGGGCGGTGGGCGCCGTCCCGGGGCCGCACCCACGGCCGCCCCCCGACCGGGCTCCCCGGGTGGGCCTTCCTCGGCTACCTGCAGAACCACGACCAGGTGGGCAACCGGGCCCTGGGCGACCGCATCGGAGCCAGCCTGTCCACGGGGAGGTTGAAGGTGGGAGCGGCGCTGTACCTGACGGCGCCCTTCGTCCCCATGGTCTTCCAGGGGGAGGAGTGGGCCAGCGCCACTCCCTTCCAGTACTTCACCAGCCACGAGGACCGCGAGCTGGGCCGTCTCGTCCGCCAGGGCCGGCGCTCGGAGTTCGCCGCCTTCGGGTGGTCGGCCGAGGAGGTGCCCGACCCCCAGGAGCGCTCCACCTTCGAGCGGTCGAGACTCGATTGGAACGAGCTGGAGCGATCCCCGCACGCCGAGGTCCTCGAGTGGTACCGCTCGCTCATCGCCCTGCGCCGGCGCACGCCGGGGTTCAGCGACGGGCGTCGGGACGGGGTGCGGGTGCGCTACGACGAGCAGGCCCGGTGGTTGGTCGTCGAGCGCGGAGAGCTGCGGGTGGCGGCCAATCTGGGGGACACCGACCAGAAGCTCGACCTCGGGAAGGGCGCCGGCACCGTCCTGCTGCTGGCGTCGGACGATGCCGTCTCGGTCGACGACCGCTTCGCCACCCTGCCGCCCGACACGGTGGTCATCACCGGGCCCGCCTCGGTGGCCCAGTAGCCGTTCTGGCAGCAGCAGTGGTCGGAATTCGCGACAGGTCGGAATTCGCGCCGTTCTCGCTGCCAGAACCGAGGCTGGGGGCGATGGCGGGGGCGGCGCTCAGGCCTCGGTGACCGAGGCGAGGGCCCGGATCTTGTTGGCGGCGTCGAGGCCGGCGACCTTGTAGGCCTCGGCCAGCGTGGGGTAGTTGAACACGGCGTTCACCAGGTAGTCGACGCCACCGCCGTTGGCCATGAGCGCCTGGCCGATGTGCACCAGCTCGGTGGCGCCGGCGCCGAGGATGTGGACGCCGAGGAGCGTGTGGTCGTCCGGGGAGACGAGGAGCTTCAACAGCCCGTGCGAGTCGCCGATGATCTGCCCCGAGGCCAGCTCGCGGTAGCGGGCCACGCCCACCTCGTAGGGCACGGCGGCGGCCGTGAGCTCGTCCTCGGTGCGTCCCACGTAGCTGATCTCGGGGATGGTGTAGATGCCGATGGGGACCAGGTCACTCAGCGGCGGAGCGGGCTGGCCGAAGGCGTGGAGCACGGCCAGGCGGCCCTGCTCCATGGAGGTGGAGGCCAGGGCGGGGAACCCGACCACGTCGCCCACGGCGTAGATGTGGGCGACCTCGGTCTGGAAGTGATCGTTCACGGCGATGCGCCCCCGCTCGTCGGCGGCCAGCCCGGCGGCGGGAAGATCGAGGGCGTCGGTGACGCCCTGGCGGCCGGCCGAGTAGAGCACGACGTCGGCGAGGATGCGCTTGCCGCTGGCCAGCGTGGCGATGGCCTGCCCCCCGCGGCGCTCGACCGAGGTGACGTGCTCGCGGAAGCGGAACACCGTCCCCACATCGCGGAGGGAGAAGCGGAGGGCGTCGACGATCTCGGCGTCGCAGAACTCCAGCATGCGGTCGCGCCGCTCGACCACGGTCACCTTGGTGCCCAGGGCGGCGAACATCGAGGCGTACTCCATGCCCACCACGCCGGCGCCGACGACCACCAGCGAGGAGGGGATCTGCTCGAGGTTGATGACGCTGTCGGAGTCGATGACGGTGCGGCCGTCGAACTCCACCGAGGCCGGGCGGGCAGGGCGGGTGCCGGTGGCGATGACGATGCGCTCAGCACGCAGCAGCCGCTCGTCGCCCTCTCGGCGACGGACGGCCACGGTGTGGGGGTCGACGAAGCGGCCGGTCCCGTTCAGCACCGCCACCCGGTTGCGCACGAGCTGGTCGCGCACGACGTGGGCCTCCCGCTCGACGACGTGGGTGGTGCGGGCGATGAGGTCCTGGACGGTGATCTCCTCCTTGACCCGGTAGCTCTGCCCGTACATCTCCCGCTGCATGAGCCCGGTCAGGTGCACCACCGCCTCACGCATGGTCTTCGACGGGATGGTGCCGGTGTGCAGGCACACGCCCCCGACGGTGGGCGAGCGCTCCACCACCGCGGCGCGCCGGCCCAGCTTGGCGGCGGCGATGGCGGCCTTCTGGCCGCCGGGCCCGCTGCCGATGACGATGAGGTCGAAGCTTTCGGAAGTGGCCACGTGGTGAGGGGTGGTCGGGAACGCCCTGCCTCCAGCGGCGAACCTACCCGCGGGCTGGGGAAAGCACGAGGCGGGGCGCCGGCGTGAAGGCGTGTGCCGTTCGCCGGCAAATGGTGATGCACGTGTGCATGCCCGTCTCTACGGTTCTGTCGTGGCGGTGACCGACGGCTTCGTCGATGCACTCTTGGCATCTCCTGTCGGCGTGACCCTCCTGGCGAGGCTCGAGACGCGTGCCCTGCATCCGGAGGGGCGGCGCTTGGTCCTCGACAGCGCTCCGGGCTCGGTGGCTCCAGCGGTCGAGGCTGTTGAGCGCATGTCCTTGGGTGAGCTGGTCGAGCTCGCGGTGCTGGTGGGCATGCTCGATGTCGGTCCTTGGGTCTCACACGCCGCAGAGACCGCAGCAGCCGGGTACCGCCATGCCCACGGGCGTGCTCCCATCGCCGAGGCCCTCAACGACCGCTTCGCCACCGCGCTCCACGAGCCGATGGCCCGCCAGGGCCAGCAGTGGTGGACGACGGAGGACCTTCGGGTCGATCGGCTGGCGCCGCTCTTCCGGGACTACGAGCAGGTGTATGGCGCAGGCCAGTTCTCCTGGGCGGGGTTGTGGACGGTGACCGATCCGCCGGACGTGGCCCATGGCCAACTGGTCGATGCCTGGGAACTCGAGGGCAGCCCCATCAGTCGTTGGCGCCTTCCCGTGCTTCCAGAAGCGCGGGTGCTGGAAGTGCATCGGCCCTCTGACTGGGCACGACTGGTGATGGAGCACCCACGCCAAGCCGCGTCGCATCAGGAGTCATGGGAGCTTCCCGGACGCAACCAACGGCGATCGGAGCTCTCGGCGCTGACCGCCGTACCGAACCAGCGAGCCACTCGCACGACCATGCGACGTCATCTCGTTCCCGACTGGCGCTCGGTCGCTGAGCGCTACGACGGCGTACACCTCTCCTGGGCCGGGTTCATCACGGCGGAAGGCTGCATCACCGACCTGGACGAAGGTGACGTCACCATGCTCCGCTACTGGTTCAGCGAGCGCACGCACTGGCTGGCCGACGTCTTCGGGGAACCCGAGCCGGCACCGGCACCGTTCCTACCCGCCGGCCTGGGGCAGGACGGTGACGACCGCTCGGTCGACCTGCGATTCGATACGGAACGGCAACGTCGTGATGCCCTCGCGCTCGGGCGAATGCTCGGGCGCTGAGCCGCTGGTTACCAGGCTGGCCTGGCGCCAAGACTGCTGTCGCACGGCGTTGGTTTCGCTGCCCTCAGAAGGCGGGCTGGGCGTCGCAGGCGTCGGCGCCCAGCCGGTTCATGTTGGTGACCGTGCGGTTGTAGGAGTCGGCGTGGCGGTCGGGTGTCGCCTGGACGACCTTGTGCCCGGGGATGACCACCCAGGTGGGCACGTAGGTCATCTGCGTCGTCTCCAGCCGACCCGGTGCCACCTCTTCGATGGTGTAGGTCACGATGGAGCCGTCCTGGGTGTCCACCCTGAGGGTCGGCTCCTGGGTGGGCGACTGGTTCGAGAGGAAATTGCCCATCCCGTAGCTCACGTACTCGTTGCCGATCTTCTCGCAGGGCTGCACCACGTGGGCGTGGTGACCGAGGATGAGGTCGACATCGGGGGACGCCAGCAGGTCCCTCGCCAGCTGCCGCTGCTCGGCGCTCGGCTCGTGCACGTACTCGCTGCCCCAGTGCATGCTGATGACCACGAACTCGGCGCCCCGCTCCTTCACGGAGTGAGCCTGGGCGAGGATGCCCTGGGCGCCTTGAAGGGGCCACAGCATGGAGGCCAGCCACGGTGCTTCCGGCGGCGCCTTGGTGTTGGGTCCCGCCTCGTTGTAGATCGTGTAGCTGAAGGCGAGATGGCCGATCTTCACGCCGTTGACCTCATAGATGGGTGGATGCGCCGCTTCGTCGGCGTTGCGGGCGCTTCCCTTGTGGCCGATGCCGGCCTGGTCGAGCACGTCCAGGGTCTGCTCCACCCCTGCGAGTCCCCGGTCCCAGGTGTGATTCGAGGCCGTGTCGCAGGCCCGGAAGCCAGCGTTGCGCAGGGCCGAGGCGATCTGGCGGGGGGCATTGAAACTCAGGGTGCCCGACCGGCTGAGGTCGCTGTCGTCGGCGGAGATGGGTGTCTCTTGATGGCAGATGGCCAGGTCGGCGGCCGAGATCGCCTCCCGGACCTCGTCGAACATGGGGTCGAAGACGTACCCTCCGCCCCCGGCGTAGGCCTGGGCGCTGGCGATCACCGGACGGTGCACCAGGATGTCGCCCACCGCCGCCAGCGTCAGGCGCCGGAGCCGTTTCGTGGTGACGGGTTCGACGTCGCCGTCGCCTGGCGTGATCGCCACCGGCGAGGTGGTTCCCGACCTCGCCGTGGCGGCCACCGGAGCGCCTGACACCACCTCTGGTCGAGGCAATTGGAGCTGGATCGGTTCGTGGGGCGCCCGCGGTCGCACTCGATCCTCGACGCCCGAGAGCTGCCGTGGTTGGGGGGCGGCGAGTGCTACGCCATGGCCACGTCGGGCGTGGCGGTCCGCCCCCGCCAGGTCGCCGAACACCAGCAGCACGGCCGCCAACACCGCCGCCGCCAGCACCCTCGTGCCTTGCACCACCAAAGCGTCGCACGGCCACGGCGCCGACGCACGGCTCGCCGCGTCGATGCGCCGAAGCTTCCAACGGCAGCTGCGGGGAGGGCTGGAGAGACACCGGCGCTGCCTCAGGCGGGAAGCGATCCGGGGGGCGGGGGAGTGGCCGGCGCCGCCCTTCGGCGGGCGGTGCCCAGCACCACTCCGGCCAGGACCAGGCCGGCGCCGACCAGCTGGGCCGCCGAGGGTGCCTCGCCGAGCACCACTCCGGCCAGGATGAGGGCGGCCCCGGGCTGGAGGAGCAGGAGCATCGACGTGACCGCCGCCGGCAGGCGGGGCAGCGACACGGAGATGAACAACCACCCCGACACCTGGGCGGTGAGGGCCAGCAGCGCCAACCACCCGTGGGCGGGCCAGGACGGCGACACCTCCAGCTCCCCGGTCACCGCGGCCAGCACGGCGGCCACGACGGCGGCGACGGCGGTGACCTCGAACAGGGTGCCGGCCAGGCGGCCGTCGCGGGTGGCTTGGCGGTGGACGAGGATGAAGCCGGCGTAGACCACCGAGGTGGCGGCGCCGAAGATCACGCCCAGGGCGGGGTCGTCGCCGTAGGCGCCCTGCCCGACGGCACCGGAGATGAGCACCACCCCGACCAGCACCACCGGGGTGGCGCCCAGCAGCCGGCGGTCGGGGCGCTCGGAGAGGAAGGCCCACGCCGCCAGACCCACCACCAGCACCTGCAGGTTCCCGAGCACGGTGGCCAGGCCGGCGCCCACAGCGGCGATGGCGTGGTGCCACAGGACCAGGTCGAGGGCGAACAGGGCGCCGGCGACGAGGTGGTACCGGTGCCGGCGGGCTGCTGCTGCTGCTGCCGGCCTGGCCGCGCCCGTTCGGGCACCGCCGGCCGTGCCCGAGCGCCGGCGGCGCTCGAGCAGCGCCAGCACACCCAGGACGGGGGCGGCGTAGGCGAAGCGGAACACCGCAGCGGTGGCCGGCGCCACGTCGGCCAGCCGCACCAGCACACCCGAGGTGCCGATGCACAGCGCGCCGGCGACGGCCGAGAGGGCGGGGCGTCGGGCCAGGGCGGCCAGCGCCGGGGACGGAGTGGCGGGTGCCGTGGATGCGCCCGCCACCGCCATCTCGGCCGAAGCTAGCGAACCAACCAACCGGTGAGAGGACCCGTTGGCTCGGCCTTGAGATCGTCCATCGGGAGGCGCTGCTCGCGCCTACCCGAATGTGGCCCTCACTTCCGCGGAGCACGTCGAGCTGGCTGCCTCGCACACCTGATAGAGGTACTCCCCCTTGCCCTTGTTGCCGGTCACGTCGGTGTGGGCACCGTCGTTCGGAGTCGCTGCAGCGATGACGACGCCGTCGCGGAAGACGTCGACGGTCTCCGTCGTCGCTCCGCTCCATCTCAGGTCGACGTGGTGGACACCCTTCACCTTGTACGGCTTGACGTTCAGCTCGATCCCCTGGGGCAAGGTGGTCGTGGTCGTGGTCGTGGTTGTGGTCGTGGTGTCCGACGTGGTGACCTCCATGAAGTCCCACGTGGCGGCGAAGGGCGGAGCCGGCCCAGAAGAGGTCGAGATCATTCCGACGGCGAACCCCGTGCCCGCCGCGATCCAGCTGGCGGGTATGGGCTCGGGCCC
>JAHWKL010000059.1 GCA_019347915.1 Actinomycetota bacterium | reverse complement strand
ACCCGGTCCGGGACGGCTCAGCGGGCGCGCACGGTGAGGGTCTCACCCACCCGGATGGAGTCGACCAGCACCTCGCCGGCGCCGACCACCCCGCCCGACCACACCACCGAGCGCACCAACGTGCCCTCCACCACCGCTCCCGGCCCCACCACCGGCTCGCCCCCGGACACCACCAGGTTGGCGTCGAGGTAGTCGGCAGGAGTTCCGCAGTCGACGAAGGGCACGTCCCGGGCGACGACCTCGAGGCTGCCCCGGGCCTGGTGGTGCCTCCAGCACGCCTCGTAGAGCCCCGACGGCTCGACGGGCAGCGACCGCACCACCGACCAGGGAAGCACCGAGCCCAGCACCCGGCTGGCCGCCCCCAGCTTCTCGCCGGGCCGGCCGGCGACCAGGACCCGCACCCGCTCCCCGTCCCAACCCTCGACCATGGCTCCCACGTCAGCGGCGTGCCAGGCGTCGGCGTTGACGACCAGCACCGGTCGCCCGTCGAGCCAGCTGCGCAGGTTGGCCACCGCCCCCGCCGTGCCCAGGGCGACGGGCTCCTCCACCGAGAGGTGGACCCGCCCGGCCAGATGGGCCTCGAGCTGGTCACGACCGTGGTGGACGTTCACCGCCACCGCGCCGGCGCCGACCACGGGCGCCACCCGGTCGATGGCGAGGTCGACGAGGGGGACGTTGCCCACCGGGCACAGCGCCTTGGGACGGACGAGGGTCAGCGGGCGCAGCCGGCGGCCGGCACCGGCCGCCAGGACGAGGGCTGCCAGACTGTCACCATGGAGACCCGCCGCTGGACGAACCCCTCCCAACCACAGACGCTGCAGATCGCCGTCTTCCTCCTCTACCTCAACGCCGTGTTCGGGCTGCTCTTCGGGGCGCCCCTCGCCGTGTTCGGTCTGCTCCTGGGACTGGTCGTCGTCGTCGCCTACGCCGCCGCCGGGTTCGGAGTGGCCAACGATCAGAACTGGGGCTACGCCGTCGCCGTCGCCGTGGCCGCCATCGTGCTGGTCGGCTCCCTCGCCCGCTTCGGTCTCAGCCTGGCCAACGGCATCAACCTCATGTTCGACGTGGTCCTGCTGGTGCTGCTCCTTCACCCCCAGAGCCGGGACTACCAGCGGATCTGGTTCAGCTGAGCGCCCGGGGGGCGCCGGTCCCCCGCTGGTGACGGTCATCGCTCGTACGGGGGCGCCAGAGGTTCGTCGTGGCGGGCCGCCGCCTCCAGCTCCTCGGGGAGCGGCCACGGGTTGGGCAGGCAGCCGTTCAGCTCGGTGCTCTGCTGGACCATGACCGGCGCCGGCCGTCCCGGTGCCGGGCACTGGGGGTCGGGCGGGTGGTGCCGCCCCAGCAGGTGTCCCACCTCGTGGTTCACGAGCATCCGCCGGTAGTCGGCCAGGTCCCCCGTCCACCGGTCGGTCGCCGTGCGCCAGCGGTCGGCGTTCATGGCCACCACCGGCCCGTTCTGGCACGAGAACCGCCCGCCGGTGCGGTACGGGGCGCACAGGGCGTCGACCTCCTCGCCCTCGGCCAGCACGATCACGTACTGCGCCCCCAGGTCCTCCACCAACCGGAAGCCGGCGCCCTCCCACCCCCGGGCGTCACCGAGGGTCTCGCGCACCACCTCGGCGAACCCGGCGGTGGCCGGGTCGTCGGTGCGCCGCTCGATGCGGTAGCGGACCTCCACCACGGGGGTCGTGGGAGGGGCCGACGCCGTCACCGGCAGCGAACGGCTCAGGGCGGGGTCCGGACCCGGACCACAACCGGCGGCGACGAGCAGGGACGCCACGGCCATCCGCACCCAACCTCGCCGTCCCACCACGCCAGTGTGCCGGCACGAGCCAGACTCGGACATGGCCGAGTTGGTGGGTGACGCCATCGAGGTGGTCATCGTGGTCGCCGTGGGCGGATTGCTGGCGGCGGTGATCGGGCGGCTGCGCCGGGGCGAGGTGCGGGTCTACCGCTGCGCCCATTGCCGGCGCCCGACGTCTCGTGCCTATCCCCGGTGCCGGCACTGCGACCTCGAGCAGCCCGACGCCGTGTGACCACCGGTCCCCGGAGCGCCGGCCACGGTTCTCCGAGGTGGTTGAGGGGTAAGGCGGCGCGCACCCCCCCTGAAGCAACGAAGGAGAAAACGCCGTGGAAAACGCACTCGTCGCCGTCGACCTGGGCCAAGGCGTGGAGGACGCGTTTCGCAGCGTCACCGTCTTCGTACCCAAGCTGCTCGGCTTCCTCGCCATCCTCGTCATCGGCTACTTCGTGGCCAAGGTCATCGGTCGGGTCGCCAACGCCGCCCTCGAGCGGGTCGGCTTCGACCGCGCCGTGGAGCGCGGCGGGATCAAGAAGGCACTGTCACGCTCCGACTACGACGCCAGCGACATCCTGGGCAAGGTCATCTTCTACGCCCTGTTCCTGCTGGTGCTCCAGCTGGCCTTCGGCGTGTTCGGGCCCAATCCCGTGAGCCAGCTGCTCAATGGTGTCATCGCCTACCTGCCCAAGGTCATCGCCGCCATCATCATCATCGTGGTGGCCGCCGCCATCGGCGCTGCGGCCAAGGGGCTCATCGAGGACACCTTGGGGGGGCTCGGCTACGGTCGCCCGCTGGCCGCCACCGCCTCGGTGGCCATCCTCGCCGTCGGCGTCTTCGCCGCCCTGAGCCAGCTCCAGATCGCTCCCGAGATCGTCACCGGCCTGTTCTACGCCCTGCTGGCCATCGTCGCCGGCTCGGCCATCATCGCCATCGGTGGTGGTGGGATCCAGCCCATGCGCAGTCGTTGGGAGCAGGCGTTGAGCCGGATCGAGCAGGAGGCGCCGCAGGCCCGCGAGCAGATGCGCTCCCAGCGCCAGGACACCCATGCCCGTCAGCAGAACGGTCAGGAGCCGGCGCAGACCGAGCAGCAGGCGCTGCCTGCCCAGGAGCCCGAGCAGCCGCAGGAGACCGAAGAGGTCGAGTACCTGGAGCTGGAGGAGGCGCCCCCGCCCTCGCCCGTCCCGTCGCCCGCACCCGCCGCCGCGCCGGCCGGGCGCCGGAGCGACCGGCCCCGCCGGGCGCCGCTGCGCTCCCGAGGTGAGCGCTCGTCCGAGCGCCGGTAGCCCCTCGTTCCGGCGCCATCCCGTGCCCGGGCCCCTGCGGCCCGGGCACGGTCGCGTCCGCTCCGGGAGACTGGCGCCAACGGGGACGGGTGCGGGCCGTCTCACGCCCGCCTCCTAGAGTGAGCCGGTGGAGCTGCCCACCGGAGCGGACAAGGTCGTCGCCGTCCGGCGCATGTTCGACGCCATCGCCCCTCGCTACGACCTGGTGAACCGGGTCATGACCGGGCGCCTCGACACCCGGTGGCGCCGGCGGGCGGTCGACGCCCTGGCCCTGCCGGCGGGCTCGAGGGTGCTCGACCTGGCCGCCGGCACCGGGGACTTCTGCCGCCTGCTGGCACGGGGCCGCCACCGCCCCGTCGGCGTGGACTTCTCCGCCGGCATGCTCGCCGCCGCCCGCACCGCCGCTCCCCTGGTGCAGGCCGACATCCTGCGCCTGCCGGTGGCCGACGGGCGCGCCGACGGGGCCACCTGCGGGTTCGCCCTGCGCAACCTCGTCGACCTCGACGCCTTCTTCGCCGAGCTGGCCCGCGTGGTCCGCCCCGGAGGGCGCATCGCCCTGCTCGAGGTGGCCACCCCGCCCAACCCGCTGCTGCGGTGGGGCCACGCCGTGTACTTCGGGCGCGTGGTGCCCGTGCTCGGGGGCCTGCTGTCCGACCCCGCCGCTTACCGCTACCTGCCCCGCTCGGTCGCCTACCTGCCCGAGCCACCCCGCCTGCTGGCCATGCTCGCCTCCGCCGGCTTCGCCGACGCCGAGCGGCACCTGCTGAGCGGCGGTATCAGCCAGCTGCTCGTCGCCACGCGGGACGGCGGGTGAGCCCTCCGCCCGCAGCCCCCATCCCTGCCGGAGCACTGGTCGCCCACACCACCCGAGCCCGAGGCGATGTCGACCTGCTCGACGTGGCCGTGCCCGAGGGGATGATCTTCGCCGCCGACGGGAGCGGCATGGCCGGCACCGGGGTGGCCTTCCGGGTGCCGCTGCCGGTGGGCCCCGGACGCCTGGAGGCGGCCGCCGGCGAGGTCGAACGGGCCCTGGGCGCCATCGAGCGCCGCGACGAGGTGGGCGTGCCCGGGTGCGGGCCGGTGGGCTTCGCCGCCCTGCCCTTCTCCGACGACGCGCCGGCGTCGGTGGTGATCCCCTCGCTGCTCGTCGGTCGGGCGAGCGACGGGACGGCGTGGACGACCACCGTGGCGCCCGAGGGCGCTCCTGTGCCGGCGCTCCGCCCTCCCGACCCCCCCGTGGAGGCGTTAGGGCCCGGCGCCTACCACGTGGGCGCCACCCGCCCGGCCGAGGAGTGGTGCGAGGCCGTGGCCCGGGCGGTCGAGGCAGTCCGGGCCGGCGAGGTGGACAAGGTGGTGCTCGCCCGTGAGGTCGTGGTCGAGGCCGATGCGCCGCTGTCCGCCGGGGCCATCCTCCGCCGCCTGGCGGCGGCCTATCCCTCGGCCATGATCTACCGGGTCGAGGGCCTGGTCGGCGCCAGCCCGGAGCTGCTGGTGTCCCGTTCCGGGGACGTGGTGCGCTCCCATCCCATGGCAGGCACCACGTTGCGCAGCGGCGACCCGGCGGTCGACGCCCGACTGGCCGCCTCGCTGCTGTCGTCGGTCAAGGACCGGGCCGAGCACCAGGTCACCATCGACATGGTGCTCGACGCCGTCCTGCCGTTCTGCTCCTACGTCGACTCCGAACCCGAGCCGGGCATCGTGGCCTCGGCCAACGTCCAGCACCTGGCCAGCCTGGTCGAGGGGCGGCTGTCGTCGCCGCCGGCCTCGGTCCTCGACCTGGTGGCCGCCCTCCACCCCACCCCTGCCGTGTGCGGTTGGCCGGTGGCCCCGGCCAAGGAGCTGATCCGGCGACTCGAGCACGCCGACCGGGGGCGCTACACCGGCGCCGTGGGCTGGGTCGACGCCGCCGGCAACGGTCGCTTCGCCGTCGCCATCCGGGGAGCCGAGCTCGAGGGCAACCGCGCCCGCCTCTTCGCCGGCACCGGCATCGTGGCCGACTCCGACCCCGTCACCGAGCTGGCCGAGACCCGGGCCAAGCTCCAGGCCGTGCTCTCGGCCGTGGTGCGCCCCTAGAGGAACGCCACCCCACCGTTCCGGCCCCAAAAGCGCCGAGAAAAGGTCCCGGTCCGGGGGCCAGAAGCGAGAGGGGCGGAGGGCGGAGGGCGGGGAGGCGCCGGCGCCGGCACCGGCCCTCAGGCCATGCCACCGAGGGCGGTGGCCACCTCGGCGTGGATCTCGTCGTGGACGGCGACGTTGGCCGGGCGCTCGGTGGTGGCCACCACCACCCGGGGGCCACCCTCCCGCAGCGCCGCTTCGAGCTGGTCGAGGTCGTCGACAGCACGGGCGGCGACGCCGTGGGCGGCGGCCAGCTCGACGGCGTCGACCTGGTGGGGGGTACCGAACAGCAGCTCGAAGCGCTCGGCGGTCAGGGCCCGAGCCTGGGGCAGGAACGAGAAGATGCCGCCCCCCCGGTTGTCGACCACCACCACGGTGAGATCGACCCCACGGCCCGCCAGTTCGAGCAGGGCGTTGGCGTCGTGGAGGAAGGCAACGTCGCCCACCAGGGCGGCGGTCGGCCCCGTGGTCGTCAGCGCCACCCCCACCGCAGTGGACACCACCCCGTCGATGCCGTTGGCGCCCCGGTTGGACAGGACCCGCAGCCCGGTGCGGGGGGCGGCGTACCACTCCAGGTCGCGCACCGGCATGGACGACGACACCACCAGCGTGGCGCCGGCCGGGAGGGCGGCGGCCAGGCGGCGGGCCACCCCGGGTTCGGTGACCTCACGGTGGCGGGCGAGCACGTCGTCCATGGCCGCCTGCGCCGCCGCCTCCGCCGCGCTCCACGACCGGGCCCACGCCGGCGCCGGTCGTGGCCGGGCCAGGCGCCGGGCCAGGGCCGAGCACCACGTCCCCGGATCGCCGGCGACCACGGCGGCAGCGGCGCGGTCGGGGTCGAGCCACTGGCCGTGCCGCTCGATCAGCACCTGGCGAGCGGCCGAGCCGGCGAGCCACTCGGCCAGCATCCTGGACGCCGGCGGCCGCCCCAGCCGCAGCGCCACCTGGGGGCGCCGGGCGTCGGCGAAGGGGTGGTGGCGCAGCAGGGCGTCGAAGGCGGCCACGGTGGCGGGAGCGGGCACCCGGCAGGCCGAGGTGGGGTCGGCCAGCACCGGCCAGCCGGTGGCGGAGGCCAGGGCGTGCACCTCACCGGGCTCGCCGCTGCCGGCGCCGGCGACGATCACGCCCCGCTCGCCGGCCAGCAACCCGGCGACGTCGTCGAGGCCGGCGTCGTCCGGTCCCGCCACCGAGCGCACGGCCCGGTGCCACGGTCGCCCGTCCGGCCGGCCCGGCGGCAAGGGACCGGCCTCGCCCACCAGCGGCTCGCGGAAGGCCACGTCGAGGTGGACCGGCCCCGGGGGCGCCCCGGTGGCTTCCGCCACCGCCCGGGCGGCCAGCGAGCGCCATGCGGACGGGGCAGAACCGGCCGGGTCGACGGGGCAGAACCAGCGCACCGCCCGTCCGTAGAGGTGCACCTGGTCGATGGTCTGGGGGGCGCCGACGCCCTGCAGCTCGGACGGCCGATCGGCGGTGCAGACCACCAGGGGCACACCCGCCTGCGAGGCCTCCACCACCGCCGGGTGCAGCTCGACGGCGGCGGTCCCGCTGGTGGTGAGCACCACCGCAGGGACACCGCTGGCCTTGCCGATGCCGAGGGCCAGGAAGCCGGCGGCCCGCTCGTCGTGGTGCACGTGGAGCCGGAGGCGGTCGTCGGCGGCCAGGGCCACGGCCAGCGGGGTCGAGCGGGAGCCGGGCGAGACCACGGCGTGGCCGACGCCGGCACGCACCCACTCGTCGACCAGCGTGGCGGCGAAGGTGGCCTGGGCGGTGACGCTCACGTCCCCGCCCCCCGGTCGGGAGCCGGCAGGATATGACCGTGCTGTGGAGCGAGCGCCGAGGTCGGGGGCCCCGCCTGGCGCTGGTCCACGGCTTCACCCAGACCCGGCGGTGCTGGGGCCCGGTGGCCGACGACCTGGCCGCCGACCACGAGATCGTCGCCGTCGACGCCCCTGGCCACGGCCGCTCCAGCCACGTCCGGGCCGACCTGTGGGAGAGCGCCGAGCTGCTCGCCGGCGCCGGCGGGGACGCCACCTGGCTGGGCTACTCCATGGGGGGACGCCTGTGCCTGCACCTCGCCCTGGCCGCTCCCGAGCACGTGCGGGCCCTGGTCGTGGTGGGCGCCACCGCCGGCATCGACGACCCGGTACAGCGGGCTCGCCGCCGGGCCGAGGACGAGGACCGGGCCCGCCGGCTGGAGGCCGAGGGCCTGGAGCCGTTCCTCGAGCGCTGGCTGGCCCAGCCCCTCTTCGCCGGCCTGGCCGAGCAGGTGCGGTGCCCCGAGGAGCGCCGGGAGAACACCGCCGCCGGCCTGGCCGCCAGCCTCCGCCTGGCCGGCACCGGCGCCCAGGAGCCGCTGTGGCACCGCCTGGAGGAGCTGGCCATGCCCGTGCTGGTGGTCGCCGGGGAGCACGACCGGCGCTTCACCGCTCTCGGCCGGCGGATGGTCGACGCCGTCGGTGGCAACGCCACCCTCGCCCTGGTCCCCGGCGCCGGCCACGCCGCCCACCTGGAGGCGCCGGCGGGCTTCCTGGCCGTGCTCCGCCCCTGGCTGGCCGCTCAGGGCCTCTAGGCCGCCACCCTTCCCGTTCTTTGTCGGATGAGCCCCCCTCACGGGGGGAGATCCGACAAAGAACGACGGGGGCCGTGGAGACGGGGACGGTGGAGACGGGGACGGTGGAGGGGTCCCCCACCGCCGGCCGAGCTCCGGGTCGCTGCGGGCCCGACCACTCACGCCGAGATCACCAGCCCGGCGGCCAGCAGGGCCCCGAAGACGAGCTGCAGCTGGCCGGTGGCGACCAGGGCGGGAACCAGCGCCGGCCCCGTGGCCTGGTCGACCACCACCCGGCGCACCGGGGGCAGGGCCAAGGGGACGGCCAGCACGGCCAGGCCGGCACCCGGGCGGGCCGGCACGAGCAGGGCGGCGGTGACGAGGGCGCCCAGCACCAGGCCGGCGTACAGCTGGCGGGTGCGGTCCTCCCCCATGCGCACCGCCAAGGTCCGCTTGCCCACGGCGGCGTCGGTGGGGATGTCGCGGAGGTTGTTCACCACCAGCAGGGCGGTGGCCAGCAGCCCGACGGGAACGGACGCCACCAGGGCCAGGGCACTCACCTGCTCGGTCTGCACGTAGGCCGACCCCACGGTGGCGACCACCCCGAAGAACACGAACACGAACACCTCGCCCAGGCCGGCGTAGCCGTAGGGCCGCGGACCACCGGTGTAGAGGTAGCCGGCGGCGAAGCTGGCTGCTCCCACGACGAGCAGCTCGGGCCCCACCGCCACGGCCAGGGCCAGACCGGCGGCCGCGGCCACCAGCGCCGCGGCCAGGGCCGCCCGCTTGACCTCGCCGGCGGTGGCCAACCCCGAGGCCACGAGCCGCACCGGCCCCACCCGCCGGTCGTCGGCGCCCCGGTCGGCGTCGGTGTAGTCGTTGACGTAGTTGGTGGCCACCTGGATGGCCAGGGCCACCACCAGGGCAGCGCCGGCCCGCCACCAGTGGATGCCGCCCTCGACCGCGCCCACCGCCGTCGCCGTGCCCACCAGCACCGGGACCACGGCGGCGGGGAGCGTGCGGGGCCGGGCGCCCTGCACCCACCGGTTCACCCGGGAGGCTCGACGGCCACGGGGGCCCCGGCGGGTGCCCCGCCGCGCCGCAGGCACCTCACGGGCGGCGGGGGAACCGGGAGAAGTCGACCGGGCGCTTCTCCACGAAGGCGTCCCGCCCCTCCTGGGCCTCCTCGCTCATGTAGAAGAGCAGGGTGGCGTCGCCGGCGAGCTGCTGGATGCCGGCCAGGCCGTCGTCGGCCGCGTTCATGGAGGCCTTCAGCAGGCGCAGGGCCAGCGGCGACAGGGCCAGCATCTCCCGGCACCAAGCCACCGTCTCCTCCTCGAGGCGCTCGAGCGGGACCACGGTGTTGACCAGCCCCATGTCGAGGGCCTGGTGGGCGTCGTACTGGCGGCACAAGAACCAGATCTCCCGGGCCTTCTTCTGGCCCACCACCCGGGCCAGCAGGCCGGACCCGTAGCCGCCGTCGAACGAGCCCACCTTGGGGCCGGTCTGGCCGAAACGGGCGTTGTCGGCGGCGATGGTGAGGTCGCACACCACGTGCAGCACGTGCCCGCCCCCGATGGCGTAACCCGCCACCATGGCCACCACCGGCTTGGGGCAGCGGCGGATCTGGACCTGCAGGTCGAGCACGTTGAGCCGGCCGATGCCCTGCTGGGCCACCTCGTCGTCGCCCGAGTCGCCGCGCACCCGCTGGTCGCCGCCCGAACAGAAGGCCAGCTCGCCCTCGCCGGTGAGAATGATCACGCCGACCGCCGGGTCCTCGCGGGCGCGCTCGAAGGCCTGGGAGAGCTCGATCACCGTCTGCGGACGGAAGGCGTTGCGCACCTCGGGGCGGTCGATGGTGATCTTGGCGATCCCCTCGGCCGTCTCGTAGACGATGTCGCGCCACTCGCCCGAGGGGCGCCAGTCGGGAAGGGCGGAGGCCATGGTTCGGACGGTAACCCCTCGGTTCTGGCGGCAACCAGTTGCCGATCCGAAAAGCGGGCCCTGACGCCACACGCGAGGACGGCTCGGTACCCTCGCAGGCGGTGCCCCGACTCGTCGCCGTCGTCGCCGAGGGCCGGCCCGGCTTCGTCGAGGCCCTGCAGCGGGCATGGGACGCCGGCGACGCCGTGGCCCCGCTCGACCCCCGGCTCCCGCCGCCGGCGGCCGAGGCCCTGCTGGACGCTCTGGCCCCTTCGGTGGTGGTCAGCCCGGACGGCGTGGCCTCCCCCCGCCGGGGAGGCCGTCCCGTCGAGGAGGGCGACGCCCTGGTGGTGGCCACCGGCGGGACCACGGGGACGCCGAGAGCCGTCGTGCTCACCGTCGAGGCGGTACGGGCGGCGGCGCTGTCCACCAGCGCAGCCCTCGCCGTCGACCCCGAGGGCGACCGGTGGCTGGCCTGCCTTCCCCTGGCCCACGTCGGGGGGCTGTCGGTGGTGACCCGGGCGCTCGTCACCGGCACGCCACTGACCGTGCTGCCCCGGGCCGAGCCGGCCGCCATCCACGCCGAGGCCCGCAGCGGCGCCACCCTGGTCTCCCTCGTGCCCACGCTGCTCGGCCGGGTCGACGCCTCGGTGTTCCGGCGCGTGCTCCTCGGTGGGGCGGCGCCGCCACAGGATCGCCCGCCCAATGTGGTGGCGACCTACGGGATGACCGAGACCGGTGGCGGCGTGGTCTACGACGGGAGGCCCCTCCCCGGCGTCGAGGTGCGGGCCATCGACGGTGAGCTGCAGGTGCAGGGCCCGATGCTGCTGCGCTGCTACCGGGACGGCACCGATCCCAGGGGTGCCGGCGGCTGGCTGGCCACCGGCGACGGGGGCGAGGTCGGCCCCGACGGCGAGGTCCGCGTCGCCGGCCGCCTGGCCGACGTGGTCGTGACCGGCGGCGAGAAGGTGTGGCCGGCGCCGGTCGAGGCGACGCTGGCGGCCCACGAGGCCGTGGCCGAGGTGGCCGTGGCCGGCCGGCCCGACCCCGAGTGGGGCCAGCGGGTGGTGGCCTTCGTCGTGCCCGCCCGCCCGGGCGCTCCCCCCAGCCTGGCGTCCCTGCGGGCGTGGGCGAAGCAGCGTCTGCCCGCCTACGCCGCCCCCCGTGAGCTGGTGCTGGTCGACGCACTGCCCCGGACCGCCCTGGGCAAGCTGCGCCGGGCCGAGCTGGCCGCCTCCGCACGTCGTGGCGCGACGCTGGGTAGCGTCGACGGGTGAACCGCCTCGCCGATTCCACCAGCCCCTACCTGCGCCAGCACCGGGAGAACCCGGTCGACTGGTACCCCTGGGGGGAGGAGGCGTTCGCCGAGGCCCGCCGCCGGGACGTCCCGGTCCTGCTCTCGGTGGGCTACTCCGCCTGCCACTGGTGCCACGTCATGGCCCACGAGTCCTTCGAGGACCCGGAGACCGCCGAGGTCGTCAACCAGCTGTTCGTCAACGTGAAGGTGGACCGCGAGGAGCGCCCGGACGTCGACGCCGTCTACATGGACGCCGTCCAGGCCATGACCGGCCATGGCGGCTGGCCCATGACGGTGTTCCTGACGCCCGACGGCCGCCCGTTCTTCGGCGGCACGTACTTCCCCAAGGAGAGCCGGGCGGGGATGCCCGACTTCGTCACGCTGTGCCGGGCGGTGGACGACGCCTGGCGCACCCGGAGGGAGGAGATCGTCGAGCAGGCCGGTCGCCTGACCGAGGCGTTGCGCCAGTCGGCCCTGCTCGCCGGCAAGGGACCACTCCCCGGCGCCGAGGTCCTCGATGCCGCGGCGGACGCCCTGCGGGCCCAGTTCGACGCCGAGTGGGGTGGGTTCGGCCGGGCGCCCAAGTTCCCCCAGACCATGGCCCACGAGCTGCTCCTGCGGGTGCACCACCGCAGGCCCGACGACGACCTGCTCGACATGGTGACCACGTCGCTGGATGCCATGGCCTCGGGCGGCATCTACGACCACGTGGGCGGTGGCTTCGCCCGCTACTCCGTCGACACCTTCTGGATGGTGCCCCACTTCGAGAAGATGCTCTACGACCAGGCGCTGCTGGCCCGGGTCTACCTCCACGCCTGGCAGGTCACCGGTGAGCAGCGGTACCGCCAGGTGCTCGACGAGACCATCGGCTACGTGCTGCGGGACCTCCGCGCCCCGGGCGGAGGGTGCTACTCGGCCGAGGACGCCGACTCCGAGGGCGAGGAGGGCAAGTTCTACGTCTGGCGCCCCGAGGAGATCCGCCAGGTCTGCGGCGACGACGCCGAGGCCGCCATCGAGTGGTACGGCGTCACCCCCGGCGGCAACTTCGAGGGCACCAACATCCTGCACCGTCCGGTGCGGGGCGACCTCCTTCGCCCGCCGGCGGTCGAGCGAGCCCGCCAGGCACTGTTCGAGGCGAGGGAGCAACGGGTGCGCCCGGGCCTCGACGACAAGGTGCTGGCCGAGTGGAACGGGCTGTTCCTGGCCACCCTGTCCGAGGCGGCGGCCGCCACCGGGGACGCCGACTGGCGGCACGCGGCGTCGACGCTGGGGGAGTTCCTGCTGGCCCACCTGCGGCGTGACGACGGGCGGTGGCTGCGCTCATGGCACCCCGACCTCGAGCGCCGGCCCGCCGCCGAGGTCGGTCCCCGGCCGCTGGCCTACGCCGCCGACCACGCCGCCCTGGTCGACGGCTTCACCCGTCTGGCCGAGTGCACCGGCGAGGCCCGCTGGATCGGCGAGGCGCGGGCCACGGCCGACGCCCTGCTCGACCGGTTCTGGGACGACGAGGAGGGCGGGTTGTTCACCACCGGCGACGACGCCGAGCCACTCGTCGCCCGCCAGAAGGACGTGCTCGACGGCGCCTCACCCTCGGCCAACGCCTCCGCCGCCCAGGCACTGGCGCGCCTCGCGGCGCTCACCGGCGAGGTCCGCTACCAGGAGGCCGCCGAGGACATCGTGCGCCTCCTCGCCCAACCGGCGACCGCCCACCCCACCGCCTTCACCCATCTGCTGGGGGCCGTCGACCTGGTGGTCGGGCCCGTGGCCGAGGTGGCGGTGGTGGGCGAGCGTCCCGACCTGGTCGGCGCCGTGCAGCGCCGCTTCCTGCCCCGCACGGTGCTGGCGTGGGGCGAGCCGTACCCGTCCCCGCTGTGGGAGGGCCGCACCGAGGGCCGGGCCTACGTGTGCGAGCGCTTCGCCTGCAAGGAGCCGGTCGACTCGGTCGACGCTCTGCTCGCCCAGCTGGAAACTTGAACCGGGCCCCCAGCCCGGGGCCACGCTGCGGAGTCCGCCAGGCGGAGCAGCACAGGCTCGCTCCGCTCGCCGGGAAGGCGGGGTGCCGCCTCCGGCGCCGCTCACCCCGTTCCGCCCAGCCAAGCCGGCTGCGCCGGCGGCCGGACGGCGCCGGCGGATTATCGCCGGGGTAACGCTGCGGAGTCCGCCAGGCGGAGCAGCGGCGAGCGCGGGTGCGGCTCCGTGCCAACGGGCGCCGGCGGATTATCGCCGGCGCAAGGAACAGAGCCTCACCAGGCCCCCCGGTGCACGACCTCGTCGAGGGGGCGCCGGCGCCGGCCGGCGGAGCGACCGGGCGCGTCGGGGGCGGGATGGCCGAGGGCCACGGTGCCCAGCGGCATGCGGTCACCGGGCACGGAGAAGGTGGCCAGCACCTCGGCGGGGTGCTCGAGGGTGAAGAAGGAGGCACCCAGGCCCTCGTCGACCGCGGCGAGCAGCAGCTGCATCACCCCCATGCCCCCGTCGACCCACCAGTAGGGCACCGGCCACGCCGCGGGGTCGTCGAGGCCGGTCGCCACCTTGTCGGCCTCGGCATAGCGGGCGGTGTAGGCCGCGGCCGACACCAGGGGGACGACCAGCACCGGGGCGGCGAAGAGCCCCTGCCAGCGAAAGCCGGCCCGGGTGGCCGGATCGGGAAAGGTCAGCGCCCAGTACCGACCGGTCTGCTCCTCACCCTCGAGGACCAGCAGGTCGAGGGCCTGGGTGAACCCCGCCGAGGGCCCGCGGCGGGCGGCGTCGAGCACCCGGTCCAGCACCTCGGGGTCGACCGGCCGGCCGGCGTCGAAGGCCCGGACCATGCGCCGGCGCCGCACCACCTCGGAGAGCTCCATGGGCCATGGTGCCAGCC
>JAHWKL010000058.1 GCA_019347915.1 Actinomycetota bacterium | reverse complement strand
AAGGTCCTCAGACCTTCGGTGAAATACGGCACCCGGGTCGTGAGCCCCATCCCGGGTGGATCGACCGCATAGAGCGTGAAGCCGGTGAGCTCCGCCATCAGCGGCGCCCAGATCGCGGTGGGAACCCCGGCACCGATCACCATCATCACCGGCGGCCCCTCGCCAGTGATGAGAACGTGCGCTCGGCCGTCGACTGCGGGGACGTCAATGAAGCGGCTCTCGGCATCGATGCCGCAGCGAGCCAGCAGCCTCTGCTGAGCCTGAGTGTAGGTGGCTACCGACACGGCTCCTCCTCTCGAGCGATGCGACGTGGTGCTCGGGTGCTCACTTGGTGCCGAGCCCGATATTGGTCTCGGTGTGCAGCACGGCGCCCGGCTCGCCTCCGGAACGCTCGCGGAGCATGCCGTCGAGCACCTGGCGCACGCCCGCTGCCTGCTCGTCGTTCAGGTTGGCCGTCAGCTGGGCACCGATGGGGTTGCTGGAGATGAACAGGTCCCAGAACTGAGCGGCGGACTCGAAGGGCATGTCCCAGGTCACCGTCTCCACCTCCACGTCGACCAAGCCCGCGTCGACGAGCTTCCGGTGGAACGCCGCAGGGTCGGCCAGCTGGAACGGCAGCGGCGGGGGGTCCATCGGCAGCGGGGTGAAGCCGGGGACGGCCGCCTGCATGGCTCCCATGAAGAAGGTGATGAACTCCGCCTTCGCGGGTAAACCGAACGCCACGATCAGCACCCGGCCCCCCGGCCGGGTGACCCGCACCATCTCGCTGAGGCCAGCCTCGAGGTCGGGGAACAGGGAGACCCCGTTCTGCGACGCCGACACGTCGAAGGTGTCGTCATCGAGGTCCAGGGCCTCGCCGTCCATGACCACGCCTTCGAGGTTGGACAACCCCTCGGCCTGCGCCCGGGCGTTCAGCCGCTCCACCATGGTCGGGGCGATGTCGGTGGCCACCACCTGCGCCCCCAGCCGGGCGGCGGGGATGCTCAGCGCTCCCGTCCCGGCGGCCACGTCGAGAAACCGCATGCCGGGTCGGAGGTCGGCCCGGCGCAGGGCGTCCTCGCCGAAGACGACGGACTTGGGGGTGACGAACTCGTCGAACCGGGTGGCGATGGCGTCCCACGAGTCGCGGATCTGCTCGGTGGTCGGTGCCTGCGTGGACATGGGAACTCCCCTCCTGTGATGGACGGTCACGTGATCGGTGGCCACGGCGGTCACTGCCCGGGGCCGTGGACGCTGATCTGGATCTCGGCGCAGTCGTTGGGGCCGGCCGGGCCGATCATCTCCGGCCGGGCGTCCGGCGGTGCGGTCTGGTCGTGGCAGCCGCCGGCGAAGGTGCTGAGCATCTCCGCCGTCATGCCCGGGACCTTGGGCCCGTGGGTCTTGACGATGAGAATCACCTCGGCGCCGCGGGGGTCGAGCAGCCCGGGCTCGCCGGTGATGAGCGCTTCTGAGGTGTCCCCCACGCCAAGGTGGGCGCCGAAGCTGACGCCACCGTTGCCTCCGACGATCCGGCCGGCTGCGTTCAGCACCGAGAGGTCGCCCCGCCCGGCGAGGTGGTCACCCGGTCCACATTGCGAGAGTCCCGGAAGGCCCGCCTCGCACTCCTCCGGCGCGTTGGCGACGACCCACCACAGGGTGGCGACGTCGCCGGGCTCCAGGCCGGTCGTCTTCAACGTCACTGAGATCCCGCGGTCGGTCCTCACCAGGTTGGAAGACCCCACCATGGTGGGCTGGGGCGGGGGGATGGTGAACACTGGCGCCGTCGAATGTGACGCGGCCGCGCCGTGCGCCGGGCTGGCTGGCATGGCCAGCACCGCCGCCACCATCACGAGCGCCACCGACCGCGCGGTGCGCCGGGCCCATCTCGTTGCTTCGCTGCCGGCCGCCACCGCGGTCGCCGGTCCGTGATCGTGCTGACGCATCGGTCCCCTCCTCGTCGTCGCTCCTAGGAGGCCAGTGTCCGCCGGCGCCGCTCGCGGGCGCATCGGCTGAAGTACGCAACTTCCAGGCGGACCCGAAGTGGGTCATTGTGTGTAGACGCGGCGGCGTCGGAGCTAGACGAGGCTGTGTTCGTAGGCGTAGGCGGTCGCAGCCGCCCGCGACGACACGCCCAGCTTGGTGAACATGTTGCTCATGTGCCGGGCAACGGTCTTCTCGTTGATGACCAGCGTGTCGGCGATCTCCCGGTTGGTCGCTCCGGTGGCGACCAAGCGGAGCACCTCCACCTCGCGTGGCGTCAACCCACCCGCTGCGCGTCCTGATGCACGCCGGCTCAGCGCCGCCACCCGCGCCAGCGCCGGAGCGGCCCTCAGCTGCTCGAACACCCGACGGGCCGGATCCAGCTCCATCTCGGCGGTGTCGTGGTCCCCCAGCTGTCGACAGGCCTGGGCCATCAGCACGCGCACGCTCGCTGCCTCGTACGGCGCGTCCAGCTCCCGCCAGGCGGTCCAGGCCCTGCGCAGCACGTCACAGGCCGCCTGGGCGTCACCCTCGGCGAGCAGTACCGCCCCGGTCGCCTGGGCGGCGACCGCCCGCAGATAGGGCGCGTCGAAGTCGGCCGCCAGCTTCTCCAATTCGTCTGCAGCAATCCGGGCGGCGCCGACGTCGCCCGCAGCCAGCACGATCTCGGCGTACGCGGCCAGCACCCGGGAACGGCGCACCCGGTCGTCCTCGGCCTCGTCCATGACCCGCCGGATCGCCGCCAAGGCGTCGCCGAGCCGGCCCTGGGCGACGCGGAGCAAAGCCAAGCCGGGGTGCACGGGGTGTCCCCACTCCCCGGCCTCGCGGTAGGCCGATTCCGCTCGGAGGAAGTCGCCCCGCAGCCGCAGCAGCTCGGCCTGCTGGTACTTCGCCATGCCCATCACGGGGTCGCCCGGCGGGCCGGCCAGGTGAGTGCAGGCCCGCTCCACCTCCTCCAACGCCTCCGTCCACTGGCCCCGCAGCTGCATGATCTCCGAGCGGTGGATGAGGCACTGGCCCCGGTAGGGCTTGAGGTCTTGTTGCGAGCTGCACCAGTGACTCAAGGCTGCGGTCCACTCCTGGGCCCGTCGCACGTCGAAGATGTCCCGGCAGGCGAGGATGACCGCGCAGTAGGCGATCCCGGCGGCGATGGGCGAGACGTCGCCGGCCGTGACCGCAACCATCGCCTCGTCGAGCATCGCCGTGCCGGCGGCGGCATCCCCCATGGCCACCAGCGCCTGCCCGCAACCCAGTCGTCCCAGCGCCATCAGGTCGGGGTCGCCGAACCGGTCGGCGATCCTCGCGACGTCGGTGAACAGGGCGTACGCCGCCGCAGGATCTCCACCCCCCAGCGCCTGGAGGGCGGGCGGTACGGCGAGGTAGCCCCGCTCGACGCAGTCCAGCGAGGCCTCGTCCAACAGCCGCTGGGCCCGGGCGAACCAGCCCCCGGCCTGGGCGTGCTGGCCTTGGCGAACCAAGGCCACCCCGGCCCAGAACGCCCACCGCACCGCTCGCTCCAGCCCCACTGCGCCTTGGGCCAGCAGGACATGATGGGCCCGGCCCCAGAGCTCGACCGCGGTGTCTTCGCGTCCGGTCAGGTAGGCGGCCATGGCCAGGCACTCGAGGTCGTCGACCTCCAGCGGCGCCTCCTCGTCCGCAGCGCACAGCTGGGCGTACGCATCCCCCCACGCCGCTCGGTCGTATGCCTCGCGACCACGCTCGAGCAAATCGGCGCTGATCCTCGACTTCCCCACGCTGACTCGCCTCCCGACTATGGGCCCGGAGAGGCCTGTCGAACACCCTACATTCGACGATCGTTGGCGGGAGAGAACGAGCTACGACCGGTGGACGCGGCCAACTATGTGGCCCATTCGCCATCTACTCGCCACTTTGTCGGCGCATTCGCCATCTACTCGCCACTTTGTCGGCGCATTCGCCATCAATGTGGGATCCCTACAACGTGCTCAGATGCCCTTGGCCATGTTGGCGAAGCGGGTGTAGTGGTCGAGGAAGGCCAGCCGGTCCATGCCCGTCGGGCCCGACCGGTGCTTGGTCACCAGGACCTCGGCGGTTCCCCGGTCGGGCGACTCCGGGTGATAGAGCTCGTCCCGGTAGAGGAACATCACCACGTCGGCGTCCTGTTCGAGGCTGTTGTGCGCCACGACTCCGTCGGCGATGAAGTTGTGGGTCCCGGCCACCGTTGCGTCGAACGTCGGTTGTTCCCCGAGGGACACGACCTCGAGCACCTCGTCCCACTGCAGGTCCGAGGTCGCGGGATCCATAGCGTCGCTGCCCTCCGGCGCCGCCGGCCAAGGGACCAGGTCGACATCCGGGCTCGGCCGCTGGGAAGCGAGGACGGCCTGAGCCTCCGGGATCACTTCCCCCCGAGCTCCATGGCAGCCGACCTTGGAGAGGAACCGCAACTGGTCCGGAGCTCCGCTGATGACGACGTGCCAACCGTCGGCGTCGCCCTTCTTGTCCGTCGGAGAGATCCGCGAGCCAATCTCGAACCTGAGCAGCGCCCGCTGCACACCGGCGGCAAGGCGGCGGCTGTTGGTGGCGTAGTACGTACGGACCAACGCTGCCCGCTGGTTGCGGCCAATCGTGATTGAGCCGTCGGTCGCCCAGAGGTGGTGCAAGAAGAGCGCAAGCTGCTTATTCGGCAGTCCGAAGATGCTCTCGGGGATGAACTTGGTGGCGGCACGTGAGCCCCACAATCCATGGGGTTCGAGCCAGTTGCGGATGGGATGGTGCCGCTTGTGGGTCAGCCGGTAGGGGGAGGGCAGCCACAGCTGCCAGGTCTGGCCCCGCTGGTCACCTCGCACCTCGATGCCGAAGGCGCGCTTGGCGGTTCCCTCGACGGCCTGCCTGTTGGCGGGGTCGGCAGTTGCGTACTTGACGCCGTTCGGACCGATGCTCCCGTCGCCCAACAGGTGAGCGAGCAGCACCAGCTCATCGTCGGTCCACGTCGCCGGTGCTGCCGTCGGGGCGGGGATGTGTCGCGGCACTGCGATGAACGACCCGACGGTGAGCTCCTCGAGGGCCGACCATCCCTGCACGGTGAGGAAGGGGTGGTTCGAGGTGGCATCGACCTCCCGCCCGGAGGCCAGCCGCAGCCGGAACACCGGCTTGACTCCCGACGGGAACGCCTTGGTCAGCCGGGCGGGAACAAGCCTCAGGTGCTCGTCGAGCGACCACACCAGTGGTTGCTCCTGAGAGAGCACCAGCTCGCCGAGAGAGATCTCTTCACCGGTGTCCGCCCGCATCAAGCGGGTCGACGCCGGCATGCAACCGCTCTCACGCAGGTCGGACAGCATGGGCCGCTTGTCGGCCCGCAGCTCGAGGTTCCGGGACAGCTGCGACAGGGCCACGACCGGGGTCTGCAGCTCCCGGGCCAGGACCTTCAGCCCTCGGCTGATCTCCGAGACCTCGACCTGGCGGTTCTCGGCGCTGTTGCGCCCGGTCATGAGCTGGAGGTAGTCGACCACCACGATCCCGAGATCGCCCAGGCGAGACTTGAGCCGGCGAGACTTGGCCCGGATCTCCAGCACCGTGGCCCGAGGATTGTCGTCGATGTAGAGCGGTGCCTCGGCCAGCCTCCCGATGGCGTGGCTGATCTTGGTCCAGTCCGACTCGGCCAGCCTGCCGTTGCGCAGGCGGCTGGAGTCGACCCGGGCCTCGGCGGCAAGCAGGCGCTGGGTGATCTCGAGGTGGCTCATCTCCAGGGAGAAGAACAGCACCGGGCGGTTTGCCTCGAGGGCGGCGTGGGCAGCCATGCCCAGGGCGAAGGCGGTGTTGTGCACGAAGATGTCGGCGGCAACGAAGTTGTGGTCGCCGGGCACGGTCAGGTCGTAGACCTGTTCCTCGCCAACCGCTTCGATGGCGACGATCTCGTCCCAGAGGACCGCCGGCGTGGCGCCGGTGGTGAGCGGTCGCTCCTCGAGCAATGACCCGGCGGCCGGTCCGCCCCTCGACGCTGCCGCACCGACGGGCTGTCCCCGGCGCACGGCGACCACGGGGACCAGTGGCGTGCCCGGAAACTCGAGACCGGCGCTGCCCGCGGCAGTGGCGGCGGCCTCGACGGACGGGCCCGGCCGGCGTTCCATGCGGGTCAGCAGGTTGGTGAGCACCGCCTCCTTGGAGAACAGGCCGATCTCTCCGGCCAGCCGCCGGATGTCGTCGATGGTGGTGAGCTCGAGCTCGTAGGCAGGCCCACGCCAACCCCGGCGCTGGATGACCCGGCGCCGGAGGCGGGCGCTGACCCCGAAGCGGAGCAACAGGTGGGCGACGTCGGCGACGAGGCGGCGAGAGACGCTGCAGTAGGAGACACACGCACTGCCCCCATCGCGCGTCGACCACCACGCCGAGGCATGGGGCCCGAGCAGTCGCCCCAGGAACAGTGCCAGCTGGCGCCGCGGCAGCCGGAACACCGCCTCGGGCACGCAGCGGGCGTGGGGCCGTACCCCCACGAGACCGTGCTCGTGGAGGAGCTTGCCCAGAAGGTCCGCCCGGTCGGGTGGGGTGACCAGCCGCCACGTCGGCGGAGCCTCGGCCCGCCGCTCCGGCACCAGGCGAGCGCCGAAGGCGGCGGCGTGACGCTCGACATCGGCCACGACCGCCGCCGAGTCGGTCACCACCCCGACCGAGGTGGTGGTGTGGGCGCTGTCGACGAGCAAGTGGGCGAGGAGCACGATCTCGGCCTCGGGTCGCGCCTCGTCCCCGAAGACGGGCAGCTCACGGGGGACGGCGATCGGCGTGCCGACGGCGATGTCGGCCAGCGGCCGCCACCCGGTGTGGGTGAGGAAGGGGTGGGCGGCGGTGCTGCGCACCTCCCGGCCCAGGCGGGTGCGGACCCGGAACACCGGCCGCACCCCGTCGTCGACGAAGGCGCTGGGTCGGCGGACGTGCAACCGACGGTCGCTGCCCCCCAGGCTGGTGACCTCCACCGTCTCGCCCCGATGGCCGCGGCGGTAGAGCTCGGCCAGCGTGAGGCGAGCCCCGCTGCGGGGGTCGGTGAGCAAGGTGTCGCCGGTGAGGCACTTGCCCGTCGCCGGACGGGCGCCGACGATGACCAGGCTCGACGGCTGCAGACCGGACAGGAGCTCGTCGAGGCCCTGGTAGCCGGTGGGGACACCGGTGATGGCGTCACCCTTCTCGTACAGCGCCTCGAGGCGGGTGAGGCTGTGGTCGAGCAGGTCCCGGATGGGCGCCATGGTGTCGCTGACCCGGTGCTGGGCCACGTCGAACACCAGCGCCTCGGCCCGGTCGACGGCCTCGGCCACGTCGTCGGGCACGCGGTAGCCCATCTCCGCGATCTCCCCGGCGACGGAGATGAGCCGGCGCAGCAGGGCGTGCTCGCTCACGATGCGGGCGTAGCGGGCGGCACTGGAGGTGGCGGGGGTGCGCACCTGCAACGACACCAGCAGCCCGGGGCCCCCCACGTCGGCGAGCAGCCCCGCCCGGCGCAGCTCCTCCCCGACGGTCACGGGGTCGGCGGGCTCGCCGGCGCTGTAGAGCGAGGTGATGGCGTCGTACACGTGGGCATGCGCCGGCTTGTAGAAATCGTCGGCCGACACGCCCACCTCGGAAGCGGCGACGATGGCGTCCCGGCTGAGCAGCATGGCGCCGAGCAGCGACTCCTCGGCCTCCAGGTTGTAGGGGGGGACGCGCCCGTCGGAGCGGCCGCGACCGGGGGGAACCTCCGCCAGGGCCATATGCCTCAACCCTTCTTCCTCACGCCTGTGGAGCGCTAGAGGAACAACGCTGTGAATTGGAGGTGGACAGCGTGTGGACAACGGTGTGGGCCCGACCGGAAAAAAGGAGCGCACACGCACTCATCCGCTCCAGCTTGACGGCCGGGCGCGCCGAGCTGGTGGATGCCGGGGAAGCGGAGGCGCCGGCGCTCCGGAGGCGGGCGGCCGGACGCCGGGAGAGCGAGCCCGGTCAGGCCGGGGCGACCTCGACGGTGATGGGGAACTCGACGTCGGCGTGGAGCTTCATGGGGACCAGGTGCGTGCCCACCTCCCGGATCGGGTGCTGGAGGTGCAGCTTGCGGCGGTCGACGTCGACGCCCGTCTGCTCCAGCACCGCCTCGGCGATGTCGGACGTGGTCACCGAGCCGAACAGCTTGCCCTCGCTGCCGGCGCGAGCACCGACGTGGATGACCGCCGGCACCAGCCGCCGGGCGACGTCCTCGGCGGCGGCCCGGGCGGCGGCGTCCTTCACATCGCGCGCCCGGCGCATGCCGGCAGCCTGTGCCACCGCCCCACTGCTGGCCTTCATGGCCAGACCTCGAGGCATCAGATAGTTGCGGGCAAAGCCGTCGGCCACGTCGACCACGTCGCCGCGCTTGCCGAGGTTGGCCACGTCATCGCGCAGGATCACCTTCATCGCCGGTTCCTCACTGCGACTCCACCACCGTCTCCTGCTGCACGGTCGGAGCGTCGGCGCTCGGGGCTGCGCCCCGGGGAGCCGGGGGCGGTGCATCACCAGGACCGGGACGCGGTGGCCGCTCGTCACGGCTCGGTCCACGATCGTCGCGGTCACGCCCGCGTCCCCCACCGCCACGACCGCCCCGACTGCTGCTGACCCGGGTGGCGTAGGGAAGCAGGGCCAGCTCACGGGCCGTCTTGATGGCCAACGCCACGTCGCGCTGATGCTGCACGCAGTTGCCACTGACGCGCCGGGCGCGGATCTTGGCCCGGTCGGACATGTAGCGACGCAGCAGGTTCACGTCCTTGTAGTCGATCCAGGAGATCTGCTCTTGGCAGAACATGCACGGCTTCGGCTTGAACCGCTTCCCGGTGTCCTTGCCCTTGCGCTCGCCGCGGGACGGCTGCGCCTTCGACTTTCGGCCCATCTAGAACGGCTCCTCGTCTTCGTAGCTACCGGGACCGGAGGCGGCCCCACCGGTCGGCCTCCCACCGCCACCGGCACCGCCACCGGCACCGCCGCCGAAGGCACCGTCGCCGCCCCGGCGCTCGTTCTTGGTCACCGTGGCGGTGGCCCACCGGAGGCTGGGGCCGACCTCGTCGGCGACCACCTCGACCACCGAGCGCCGGTCGCCTTCCTGGGTCTCCCACGTGCGCTGCTCGAGCCGCCCGGTCACCACCACCCGGGCACCCTTCTGCACGGACTCGCCGATGTTCTCGGCCATCTCCCGCCAGGCCACGACGTCGAAGAAGCTGGTGGCCTCCTCCCATGCCTGGGTCTGGCGGTTCTGCCAACGGCGGTTGACGGCGAGGCCGAACTTGGCCATCGCCTGACCGGACGGGGTGTAGCGGAGCTCTGGGTCACGCGTGACGTTGCCGACGAGAGTGACGTTGTTACCGGCCATGATCGTTCACTTCCTTGGTCTACGTGTCGTGGTCGGTCCGGGGGGCGGCGAGGGCGCCGGCCCGGGGCGGCGAGGCGCTCCGGGTCTTGCCCTCGGGCATCCGGACGATCTTGTGGCGGATGACCTCGTCCGCCAGACGGAGGGAGCGGTCGAGCTGCTCGAGAGCGGCGGGCTCGGCACCCAGATCGAGGAGGACGTAGTAGCCCTCCGTGCGGTGGTCGATCTCGTAGGCGAACCGCCGCTTGCCCCACTTGTCGACCCGCGTCACCGCGGCCTGCGATGCGTCGAGGGAGGCGGTGACCCGGTTTACCAGGCCCTGCACAGCGGACTCCTCGAGCGTCGGCTCCAGGATCAGCATGATTTCGTACGGCCGCATGGCGGCGTCACCTCCCTCTGGACCCGGCGCCAAGCGCTCGGGGCCCCCGGACCGGAGGCAGGGTTCGACTGGAGCTGTCATCGTAGGGGCGGGGTGCCGATGGCCACAACCTCATGGCGCAACCGTAACGACCGCCTGTGACAATTTCCCTTGCGCCGGCCGGCCGGCCGCCGGCGCAGCCGGCTTGGCCGGGCGGAACCGGCGTGAGCGCCGCCGGAGGCGGCACCTGGCCGTTCTGCGAGCGCAGCGAGCTGTGCGGACTCCGCAGCGTCCTTAAGCTTCCACCTCCCGGCGGCCCTCCAGCGCCCGCCCGAGGGTGAGCTCGTCGGCGTACTCCAGGTCGCCACCGACGGGAAGCCCGCTGGCGATGCGCGTCACCTTCAAGCCGAGGGGGCGCAGGAGGCGGGCCAGGTACATGGCGGTGGCCTCGCCCTCGATGTTCGGGTTGGTGCACAGGATCACCTCGGAGATCTCCTCGGGCTCGAGTCGGGCCAGCAGCTCGCGCACCTTCAGCTGGTCGGGACCGATGCCCTCGATGGGGCTGATCGCTCCCTGGAGCACGTGGTAGCGGCCCTGGTACTCGTGGGTCTTCTCCACCGCCACGATGTCGCGGGGTTCCTCGACGACGCACAGGACCCCGCCCTCCCGCCGGGAGTCAGCGCACACCCCGCACTCGTCGCCCTCGGCCACGTTGAAGCAGCGGGCGCACAACGTCACTCGCTCCTTCACCTCGATCACGGCGCGGGCCAGGCGCAGGGCGTCCTGCTTGGGGAGCTTCAGGAGGTGGAAGGCGATGCGCTGGGCCGACTTCGGCCCCACGCCCGGCAACCGGCCCAGCTCGTCGATGAGGTCCTGAACGGGACCGGCGTACACCGGAAACGGTCAGCCCAGCAGGCCGCCGAGGCCTCCCAGCCCCAGGCCCGAGCTCAACCCCTCCTGCATCTCCCCGACCTTGGCCATGGCGTCGTGCAAGGCCGCCAGCACCAGGTCCTCGAGCATGTCGACGTCGTTCGGGTCGACGGCCGCCGGATCGATGGTCACCGAGCGGAACTCCATGCCGCCGGTCACCGCCACCCGCACCACGCCACCGCCGGCCTGACCCTCGACCACCTTCTCGGCCGCCTCCGCCTGGGCGGCCATGAGCTGCTCCTGCATCTGCTGGGCCTGAGCCATGAGCTGGCCCAGATCGGGCTGGTCGGGCATGGCCCGAGGCTACCCGTCCCGACGGTCAGCGGTCGGGCCCGGCCGCGGGTCCTCGACCAGCTCGGCACCGGGAAAGACCTCGCTCAGCCGGTCCAGCTGGCTGCGGCTGTCGGGCGGGGCATCGTCCAGCTCATCGAGATCGACGGCCTCGGCGGCGTCGCCCTCCGACACCTCGCTATCGGCGACGTCGGCGGCAGTGGGGCCGTCGACGGTCAGCCGCAGGCGAGCCGGACGGCCGAGGAAGGCCGCCAGCGCCGCCTCCACCTCGTCGAGACGGTCCTCGCACATCCGGCGCATGGCCTCGCTCGGCAGGGCGAAGGTGATGGCCTCCTCGTCGACGGCGGCGAAGCGGCCGGCGGCGAAGCGGCCCTTGGCCACGGGGCGCAGGCGTCCGAGGATGTGGTCGGCCCACGCCAGCGTCAGCTCCTCACGCGTCGGCAGCGGGCCCGACGCGGCGGGCGCGCCTGCTGACCCCGGGCGGGAGGAGGCCGGCGGCGGGGGTGCGGCCGGCGTGGCTGGGGAGGCCGGGGCCGGGGGTGCAGCAGGCGTGGCTGGGGAGGCCGGCGGCGCGGGCACCTGGTCACGCCGGAGCGCCCCGAGGGCGGGCCGGGAAGGCGCCTCGCCGGGAGGAACGGCGGGTGCCGCCACGTCGCCCCCGACCTCCCCCGGGCGGCCGCCAACGGCCGTCACCGCCTGCCTGGCCGCCTCCCGGGCCGATCCCGCGGGCGCCACCGCAGGAGGCGAGGAGGGGCCCGCGCCGGTCGGAGGCGTCCCCCTTCGCGACGCCTGCTCGAGCCGCTCGATTCGTTCGAGGAGGGCCGCAGGCGAGGTGTCGGCCTCCGGGCGGGTGGCGCGGACGAGCGCCACCTCGAGGACCACCCGGGCATCCGGGGCGTCCCGCATGGCCAGCAGCGCCTCACCCACCGCATCCAGCGAGCGAACGGCGGCGGCGGCGCCGAGGCGCCGGCCCTGGTCGGCCACCGCTTCACGGGCGACGTCGGGGAGCGACACCACCTCGGGGGCGACGACCGACAAGAAGGCGTCGCGCAGATGGGCGAGCAGGGCCTCGGCCAGGTGCCGGGCGTCGCGTCCGGCCCCGCAGGCCGTGGCCACGGCGGTGAGCGCCCGGGCCGTGTCGCGCTCGCAGAGCGCCTCGGCCATCTCCTCCACCACGGCGTCGTCGTCGACCGTGGTGCCGGCGGCCACGATCTGCTCTAGGGCGGAAAGGGCGTCCCGCGCCGATCCCTGACCCCGCCGCACGGCCAGCTCGATGGCCTGGTCGTCGACGTCGAGGCCGGCGTCGGCCACCACCCACCGGAGGTGCTCGACCAGGGTGGTGGCAGGCAGCAGGCGGAACTCGAAGGCCTGGGTGCGGCTGCGGATGGTCGGCAGCACCTTCTGCGGGTCGGTGGTGGCCAGCACGAACACCACGTGGGCCGGCGGCTCCTCGAGCGTCTTCAGCAGGGCGTTCGACGCGCCCGGCGACAGCATGTGGACCTCGTCGAGGATGTAGAGCCGAGTGCGGCCGGCGCCGGCGAGCGCCACCCGGGCGACCAGGTCGCGCATGGCGTCGACGCCGTTGTTCGAAGCGGCATCGAGCTCGCTCACGTCAAGCGAGGTCCCTGCCTCGACGGCCAGGCACGAGGGGCAGGCACAGCACGGCTCACCGTCGACCGGCGCCTGGCAGTTCAGGGCCTTGGCCAGGATGCGGGCGGTCGAGGTCTTGCCCGTCCCCCTGGGCCCGCTGAACAGGTAGGCGTGCGACACGGTGCCCGTGGCCACGGCGTTGCGCAGGCCTCGCACCACGTGGTCCTGGCCCCGCACCTCGCCGAAGCGCCGGGGTCGGTACCGCCGGTAGAGGGACTGGAAGGCCACCAGTCGCAGGTTACCGAGAGGCCGTCGGCAGCTCCTCCGTGATCAACGACGTGGCGGCCAGGCAACCTGCGGCACACTGCTCAACCCGCTGAGAGCTGCTGCCTCCCGGCCCTGACTCGGTTCACGGGGAGCGGTTGCACAGGACCCGACCGCCACGCCGGAGCCAGCATAGGGCGAGAGGCCGGCATCGGTACGGGTAGCCTCGGCGACCCCGGGAGGGATGCGAGAGCGGCCGAATCGGCACGCTTGGAAAGCGTGTGTGGGTCCTGCCCACCGTGGGTTCGAATCCCACTCCCTCCGCTTGACCGACTGGGAGGCGATGGAGCTGGCGCTGGCCGAGGCGGGCGCGGCGGCGGCGGCGGGCGAGGTGCCGGTGGGCGCCGTCCTGCTGGGAGCTGACGGGGCCGTGCTGTCCCGCCGCCACAACGAGCGGGAGCAGGCCGGTGACCCCACCGCCCACGCCGAGGTGCTGGCGCTGCGGGACGCCGCCGCCATGGCCGGGTCCTGGCGGCTGGAAGGGACCACACTCGTGGCCACCCTCGAACCTTGCGTCATGTGCGCCGGCGCACTGGTGACCGCCCGGGTGGCCCGGCTCGTGTTCGGGGCCGCCGATCCCAAGGGCGGGGCCTGCGGGTCGCTCTACAACGTCTGCGCCGACCCCCGGCTGAACCACGAGGTCACGGTGCTGGCCGGGGTCCGGGGTGACGAGTGCGCCGCCACCCTCTCGACGTTCTTCGCCGGACGGCGGGGCCGGTAGCCTCGGCCGCTGGAGAGATGCCAGAGCGGACGAATGGGGCGGCCTCGAAAGCCGTTGTGGGCTTCGGCTCACCGTGGGTTCGAATCCCACTCTCTCCGCCACAAAGGCGCAGGTCAGGTACCATATCGGGATGGCCTCCGAGGACCGGCTGGGACCGAGCGAAAACGACGAAATCAGCTCCGTACCACTCCCGTACCACTGGCAAAGGACGCTGACGGCCCCTGACGGTCACCAGTGGCCAAGGCGGACGGCGGTGCTCCGGTCGTGAACGGGCTTCAGCGCGTGCAGGTCTTCTCGATCGCCACCCCGCCTCCGGACACGCCGAAGGACAAGCGCCGCTACCGGGTCAAGTGGCGCGTCAACGGCCGTGACAAGACTCGAGCGTTCAAGACCCGAGCGCAGGCCGACCGCCTGAGGTCGCGGCTGCAGGTGGCGGCGAACGACGGGGAGCTGTTCGACATCGCCACCGGCCTGCCGGCGTCGTGGCTCGACCGCCCGCCGGCGCCCACGTGGTGGTCCTGGTCCCAGGAGTGGCTGACGCTCAAGTGGCCGCAGTGGTCGGGTCACTCACGGCGAAGCGTGGTGGAGTCCCTGGTGACGATCACCCCGCTCATGGCCCGTGCGGGGGCGCCGGCACCCGGGCAGGAGCTGGCGGGCTGGCTCCGTCAGTGCGGGTACCGACCGGGACCTGCTGGCCAAGACCAAGTGCCGGCTGGCTTCCTCACTTGGTCGGTCACCCGCACTACTTGTGAGAGACAAGACGACGTAGTAACAGGTCCTCACCGCCACCTTCGACGCACTCTCGTCTCGACGCGACGGTCCCATCTGCCAGGATTGATTCGTGCCTGCGGAGGATCCCGGTTGGGCCGTCTCTTGGCGCACGCTCTTGTGGCTCTTCATCCCGGGCCTGGGTATCCATCGTCAGCGCCAGCGAGCGAACGACGACGA
>JAHWKL010000057.1 GCA_019347915.1 Actinomycetota bacterium | reverse complement strand
GCTCGAGCCGCCGACCGCCAGGTTGACCTTGGTGTGGCCTGGCTTCTTCAGCTCGGAGTAGCGGCGGTTGACGGCCATCGCCTTGACCTCGCCGGTGCCCGGCTCGACCACGTCCACCGCCACCGCGGCGCCGAAGGGCTTGCCCTCGAACCTGTCGGTCCGCGGGACGTTGTCCTCGGCCGCCTCCTGCGCCGCCTGCTGCACCTTCGGGTCCAGCGTGGTGCGGATGGTCAGCCCGCCCCGGAACACCGCGTTGTACCGCTCCGACTCGCTTTCGCCCATCCGGGGGTCGGCGAGCAGGCGCCGGGTGACCTCCTCGACGAAGTAGTCCTTGGGCTTGGGCAGAAGCTCGCCGTTGCGGGGCTCGCTCGGGATCGGCATGTCGGCGATCGCCGCCGCCTCTTCCTCGTCGATCTGGTCCACCGCCAGCAGCCGCTCCACCACCAGTTCCAGTCGCTGTCGGGCTCTCTTCGGAGCCACGAACGGGTCGTAGCCGACGGGGTTGCGGATGAGCCCGGCGAGAAGCGCGGCCTCGGCCTGTCCCAGTTGCTCGACGTCGACGCCGAAGTAGACCTCTGCCGCCGCCTGGAGGCCGTAGGCGCCGTTGCCGAAGTACACCGTGTTCAGGTAGCGCTCGAGGATCTCGTCCTTGGTCATCTGGTCCTCGAGGCGAAGGGCCAGGACGGCCTCCTGCACCTTGCGCTCGACGTCCTGCTTGGGGCTCAACAGGGCGTTCTTGACCAGCTGCTGGGTGATGGTCGAACCCCCCTGTTGCACGTCGCCGGCGGACACGTTGGTGAGCAGGGCTCTCATGGTGGCCCGCACGTTCATCCCGCCGTGGTCGTAGAACGCTCGGTCCTCCACGGCCAGGACCGTGTCCAGCACGACCTGTGGCACCTCGGCGAGGGACACGGACTTGCGGTTCTCCTCCCGGTGCAGCACGGCCAGGCGGCTGCCGTCGGCGGCCAGCATGACCGATCGCTGGGAAAGCGGTTGGAGGTCGATGTCGCCGACGTCAGCCGTCACCGGGGCGTCGGCCACCGCCCGCGCCGCGGTCGCCATCAGCGCCATGCTCGCCGCCAGCAGGGCCCCGGCAAGCACGACGAGCGTGACGTAGCGTGCGGCCGGCGCAACCACCTCGCCGCCGTTGTCGGTTGGCCCGCTCACAGTGACCCCAAGCTACCGGAGGGCCCTGCCGGCGACGCCCCGCGCGTCGGGTGGCAGGGCAGTACCGTCGACCCCGATGGAAGTGAGGCGATCGCTGGTGGCCTTGCTCATCGCCGGCGTGGGCCTCGTCGTCTTGGTGGCAGCCGGCGTGCTGCTGGCCACCCGGGACACTGATCCGAGAGCCGGCAACGACGTCCTCGTCAATCCGCCCGGGCCCGTCACGGTCAACAACTCCCCGGCCTTGGCCCGCCACCCCGGGCGACCCGACCACCTGGTGGTGGCGCATCGCATCGATCGCCCCGGCTTCGACGCCCTCTTGGAGTGGAGCGACGACGGGGGCACCAGCTGGAGCAGCACCCAGCTGCCGCTGCCCCCCGGTACGCCGGCGTGCGCGGCGTCGCCCGAGGGAACCCCCTGCCCCTTCGCTCCGGATGTCGCCTTCGGCCCCGACGGGACGCTGTACGTGGTCTACGTCCATCTCGAAGGCCGGGGCAACTCGCCGGCGGCGCTATGGCTGGCGCGCTCACAGGACGGTGGACGAACCATGGACCCTCCGGTCCGCGTCGCCGGCGAGCTCAGCTTCCAGGCCAGACTCGCCGTCGCACCCGACGGCACCGTCCACGTGGTGTGGCTCCAGGCCAGCGACGTCGGCCTGAACCGGCTGGTGGGCCCTGCTCCGATCGTCGCCTCGTCGTCGGGCGACGGGGGTCGCACCTTCTCCGAGCCCGTCCCCGTCAGCGATCCGGCTCGGGAACGGGTCGGTGCACCGGCCCCCGTCGTGGACTCCAACGGTGCCCTGGTCGTGCTGTACGAGGACTTCAAGAACGACCGCCGGGACTTCGAGAACCTTGAAGGTCCCCCCGATCCGGGACCGTTCTCACTGGTCGTGAGCCGCTCCGACGACGGAGGCTCGTCGTTCTCACCAGGCACCGAGCTGGAGGCGGGGGTCGTGCCCACCGAGCGGTTCCTCGTCTTCCTCCCGGAGTTCCCCTCCCTCGCCGCCGGGCCGGAGGGCGTCCTCTATGCCGCCTGGCACGACGGCCGCAACGGTGACGAGGACGTCTTCCTCCGGCGCTCGGACGACGGCGGCGGCACGTGGACCGAACCGGCACGGGTGAACGACAACCCTGTGGACGACGGCACCGACCAGTACCTACCCCGGGTGGCCGTGGCGCCCGGGGGCCGGGTCGACGTGCTGTTCTACGACCGGCGCACCGATCCTGCCAACGTCATGACCGAGGCCTTCCTCGCCAGTTCGTCCGACCGTGGCGCCTCGTTCAACCAGTTTCCCATCTCGTCGACGTCGTTCAGCTCCGAGGTGGGGCCCACCTTCGGCGAGTTCTACGGAACGGACTTCGGCACCCGCGTGGGGCTGGTAAGCAACGACGGCGATGCCGTGGCCGCCTGGACCGACACCCGTCTGGGCGACCAGGCCAACGGTCGCCAGGACGTGTTCGCCACCTCCGTCGTGGGCCTGGGGTCGTCGAACGTCTCTCCGTGGTTGCTACTGGTCGGGTTGGTGCTCGTCGCCGCGCTGGTGGCATGGTTCATCGCGAGCCGTTCCATCGGCTCCGAGGGGAGGCATCAGCCATGAGGGTGGCGTTCGTCGGCAAGGGCGGAGCGGGCAAGTCGGCCATCTCCGGCACCTTCGCCCGGCTCCTGGCTCGAAGAGGTCATCCGGTCCTGGCCATCGATTCTGATCCCCTGCCCGGAATGGCGTACTCGCTGGGACTGCCCCACGACGACGCGCCGCTGCCCGACGAGGCCATCGAGGACCGACCCGACGACGAGGAGGGCCCCCGCTACCGGCTGCGAGCAGGGCTGAGCCCGGTGGAGGCAGTGGAGCGCTACGCCGCCACCGCACCCGACGGTGTGCGCTTCCTTCAGTTCGGCAAGGTCCGCACCGACCCGCGGGCGTTGTTCCGTTCGCAGTTCGCCTTCCGTCAGATCATCCGGGAGCTACCCGTCGACCGCTGGGATCTCGTCGGCGACCTTCCTGGAGGGACCCGCCAGCCCTTCACCGGCTGGGGGGGCTACGCCGACACCTTCCTGATCGTGGTGGAGCCCATGGCGAAATCACTGCTTTCCGCCCGGAGGTTGGCGCGCTTGGCCTCTTCCGGCGACCGTCCCGTCCGGGTGGTGGCGGTTGCCAACAAGGTCACGGAGGCGGTGGACGCCGAGCACATCAGCCGGCGCACCGGTCTCGAGGTGGTCGCCGCTGTGCCTCTCGACCCCGTCTTCGCCGCCGCCGAACGGGCGGGAAAGGCTCCTCTTGACGCCGCACCGGATTCCGCCGGGGTACAGGCAGTATCCTCACTTGTGGACCGTCTCGAGAAGGAGCACCCCCGTATGAAGGTGACGCCGTGAAGATCGCAGTGGTGGGCAAGGGTGGCTCGGGCAAGACCACGACCTCGGCCGTGCTCGCTCGCACCCTGGCCCGCCAGGGCCATTCGGTGGTGGCACTCGACTGCGACTCCAACCCCAATCTCGGCATCTCACTGGGGGTGGGCGACGACGAGACGGAGCGTCTGGTGTCGATGCGCCAGTCCCTCGACGAGGGCGACGAGGCCCACGCTCCCGGGTGGGACGAGGTGCTCGACCGCTTCGGCTCCGAGGCCCCCGACGGCGTCCGCCTGGCGGTGGTCAGCCGCATCGACAATCCGGAGCCCGGCTGTCTTTGATGTGGCCTCTCGGCCGAGCAGTTGCTCGGCAGCGTGGACTTCTCGGGCCAGGTCGTCGTGGCCGACCTCGAAGCCGGCGTCGGCACGCTCACCCGACTCGGTGACGCCGGCGTGGACAAGGTGCTCATCATCGTCGAGCCGACGCCCAAATCTGTCGAGGTCGGAAGCCGAGCAGCGGCGATCGTGGCCGACAAGTCGCTCGGCGAGGTCGTCGTGGTGGCCAGCCGGGTCCAGAGCGACGACGACCTGGCCATGATCCGCAAGGCGTTCCCCGACCACCAGGTCGTTCCCGTGCCCGACGACCCCGCCATCGTCGCTGCCGACCGCGACGGCCAGGCGCCCCTCGACACCGCCCCGGACGCACCCGCGGTGCAAGCGCTGACGGCGCTGGCCGGCGACCTGCTGGCTACTGCCTGACCGGATGAGCGGTCGGGGCGCCCCGACCGGCGCGTCCACCACCGCGGTCCCCATGCTGGCCGGCGCAGGGTTGCTGGTCGGCGCCTGGGCACTCCTGCCGCCCTACACCGGTCCGGCGCTCAACACTGCCGCTCGGGTGGAGTTCGCCGACCACGTCGTACCGGGCGTCGTCGTGGTGGCCGTCTCGACGGTGGCGCTGGTCCTCGCCCGCCGACCTGGTGCCGACCGGTTCTTGTTCGCCGCCGGCCTCGCCGTGGCCCTCGCCGGGTTCTGGATGACCGCCACCCACCTGCCCCTCGTGCTCCAGGCCACCCGGGCGCAGGCACCGTGGGGGGCCACGGTGTACCACAGCCTTCCCGGCTTGGCCGTGCTCGTCCTCGGCGTGATCTGGGCGGGCATCTACCGCTCTGACGGCGGCTGAGACTGAGCGCTCGTGAGCTGAGGACATCCCGCGCCCGTGTCCGTCTCCCGACGGGCGCGAACCGAGCGCCCGGCTGACCGGGCGCTCGGTTCAAGTGCTACCTACTGAGGAGGAAGGTCCTAGTCGTTGCGGACCTTCGACGGCACCGGGACCGAACGGCCACGGGCCTGCCGCACGAAGGCGGTGAAGCCGGCGGCGAAGAGAGCCAGACCGAGGACACCGAGACCCACGGTCAGGGCGATCATCCCCGACGAGCTGGGCTCGGAGGCCACCGCCGGGCTCTGGCTGCCGGCGGGCTGAACGACGGACTCGCCGTTCGGACCGAGGATCTGGAACGAGGCCCGAGCCGGCGTGCCGTACTGGTCGACGCCCTCAGCGTCCTTCTGGGTCGCCACGAGGACGTAGTAGCCCGGCTGCCCCTCGGGTACCGAGAACGTGGCGCTGATGTTGCCCGCACTGTCGGGCGTGGCCTCGGCGAGCACGGTGCCGTCGGCACCGTCCCACCTCAGTACCACGGGGATGAGCGGGGCGTCGGCGCTACGGGGGACCGAGAACGACGAGCCGGTGACCGTAACGGTGTCACCCACCGAGCCACTCGACGTGCTGAGGTTGAGAGTGGCGAGGTTCGTGCACGCCATGGCAGCGACGGCGGTGAACGCCATCGCGACGATGGCCGTACCGAAGAGCGCCGACCCTTTCTTGGTGAGGCTCATAGGGAGAGCTCCTTCCTTGCGGTCATGGCGACCACACCATGGTGACAGCCACCTGGATTGCGACACCATCAGTATGCCATGAACGGCCTGAACCTTCCAATACCTGTGTGCAATCTCTATGTGTAACGCATCTAACTGCTCTCTACCTTGATTCCGAGCGGCACGCACAAAGGTGCATTGAGCAGCACATTTGCTCGTGTCGTCGGTACGGCGCCCGTACGCCGGCACCCGGACCGCCGTCGCGGTGAGACCGCCCGGCAATCGCGTGCGGCACACCCACGACCGGCCGACGAGCTCCCCACTCGGCGTCGCCATCGCCCGGAGCAGGTCGTGAGATCGGCGGTCGCCGACCGCAGGGTTGCGATAATGTCCTGGACGTAAGAACATCAGGGATCCGACGCCGGGTGGACGGCCACGGTCGCTCGCCCGACCGACAACGAGGGGGAACCAGAACATGGCAGAGAAGAGCTTGAACGGCTCACTGGCGATCGTTGCCGTGGGGGTCATCATCGGCCTCATCGGCTTCGCCGTGGAGTCCCTGCGGTTCCTGTTGATCATCGCCCTGTTCGTCACCGTGCTCGGGGGCGGCATCGCCTTCTACACGGCGATGCAGGAGTCGTAGGCCGCTCCTCACCAACCGTACGTCTCCGGCTGCACCCGGTACGAGGCTGGTGTGCCCACCAGCCTCTTCGCCGCGCCGGTTGGCGGCGACCCCGAAGCCGGTCAGGAGAGGGTGGAAGCCAGGAAATCCCGGATGCGGGTGAGCGCGTCCTCGTCACGGTGGCCGAACCCGCTCGGTCCCCCGTGCTCCGACGGTCCAGCATGTTCGGACGGGTCCGGCTCGGCGGGGATGGCCGCTCCAGGCGGGTCGGTGACCATCAGGGTGTGGCCGGCCTCAGGAGCCGCCAGTACCTGAGCGTCATCGCCGAGCGCCCCGACGAGCGCCTCGGCGTCGCCAGCCGAGATCCCCGTGGACCGTTCGCCTCGGACCACGAGGGCCGGGACGTCGACGCGCCGGGCGAGAGCCATGGGGTCGAGAGAGAAGAGATCACGGGCGTACTCGCCCTGCCCGACCGGGAAGAAGCCCCGGACCGACGCCGGGAGGGCGTCAGGCTCGGGTAGGTCCTGGCCTGCCAGCAGGCTCTCCACCACCGACTCCAGATCGTCGACATCGTCGCCGTGCCCGGAGTTGCGGAAGTCCTCGGCCACGACCTCGACCAGCGGCCTGCCGGGCACCGAGATCAAGACGATGCTGGCGACCCGAGGGTCGGAAGCAGCCAGCTGCAACGCCACCAGGCCGCCCTCCTCGTGGCCGACCACGGCGATCCGCTGACCGTCGACCTCGGCCCGCTCGGCGAGGAACTCCACCGCGGCGGCGGCGTCGGCAACCATGTCGTCGAAGGTCAGCGTGGCGTCGGGCGGCAGCACGCTCTGGCCTGTCCCCCGCTTGTCGTAGCGGAGCGTCACCATCCCGCCATCCACGAGCGTTTCGCTGAGGTCACGGTACAACGGGTCGGCAGGCCGGCCCGGCGGGTACAGCCCGTTGCGATCGGTGGGGCCGAAGCCGGGCAGGACCACGACGGCGGCCAGTCCGTCGCCGGCCGATGCACCAGCGGGCAGGGCGAGCGTCGCCCCGATGGTCAACCCGTCGGCGCCGTCGAGCTCCAGGTGGCGCTCCGCCGAGACGGGCGACCCCGCTGGTGCCGAACCGCCGGTTGTGGGCCCCTCCCCGCCGACCACCCGGGAGACGAGGACACCGCCCACGAACAGGGCGAGCGCCACACCCGCCAGCAGCAGCGGTCGGCGGCTTCCATCGCCTCTCGCTGCGGTCCGCCCCGTGCAGCTCCCGCACTTGAACCCAACCGGTGTCTGGACGATGCACTCACCGCAGAGCGGCGCCGAGCACGTCGTACACGAAGCGAGAGACTCTCGCCGACGGTGCCGCCGGCACGTCCGCGTCTCGGTACGGGCACTCGTCATCAGCCCACCGGAGCCGGCGACACCCTGGTCACCGGCAAGAGGAGAGCGTCCAGGGCGTCACCCTCCAGTGTCTCGGCCTCCATGAGGGCGTTGGCGATGGCGTCGAGAACGGCGCGCTGGCCGACCAGGATCTCACGGGCCCGCCTCTCCGCCTCAGCCAGGACGTCCTGCACCTCGGCATCGATCTCCGAGGCGATGCGCTCGGAGTACCCGGCTCCGACCAGGCCCTCCTTCAGGGCTCCGTTGACCAGAGGCCGTACGGTGAAGGGACCCAGCCGGGTGCTCATCCCGAAGTCGGTGACCATGCGACGGGCCAGGGAGACGGCGGCGTCGAGGTCGCTGACCGCCCCGCTCGACAGATCTCCGGTGACCACGTCCTCGGCGACCCTGCCTCCCAGCATGGCGGCGATGCGATCGAGGATCTGGGTACGCGTCACCGACACCTGGTCCCCGCCCTCGGGAACCCACCAGGTGAACCCGCCGCCGTGGCCACGGGCCACGATGGAGAGCTTCCCGACCCGATCGGTCCCGGGTAGGGCGGAGGACACCAGCGCGTGCCCTGCCTCGTGATAGGCGATGCGGTGACGGTCCTGCGGCGACAGGATCCGGGAACGACGCTCGGGCCCGGCCATCAGCCGCTCGATCGCCTCGAAGAAGTACGGCATCTCGATCACGGCGGCACCGCGACGGGCGGCCAGCAGCGCAGCCTCGTTCACCACGTTGGCCAGGTCGGCCCCCGAGAACCCGACGGTGCGCCGGGCCACCTCCTCGATGTCGACGTCGTCGCTCAGCGGCTTGCCGCGGACGTGGATGCGCAGGATGCCTTCACGGCCCCGGACGTCAGGACGCTCGATGCTGACTCGACGGTCGAAGCGTCCGGGACGGAGCAGCGCGGTGTCGAGGATGTCCGGCCGGTTGGTGGCCGCCAGCACCACCACGCCGCTGCCCGACTCGAAGCCGTCCATCTCCACCAGCAGCTGGTTCAGCGTGGCCTCCCGCTCGTCCGTGCCACCCAGCGAGTGGGTGCCCCGGCCCCGGCCCACGGCGTCGAGCTCGTCGATGAACACGATGCACGGCGCCGCCTCCTTGGCCACCTTGAAGAAGTCGCGGATGCGGGCAGGACCGACCCCGACGAAGATCTCCACGAAGTCGGACCCCGAGATGGAGAAGAAGGGGACGTCCGACTCCCCGGCCAGGCCCCGGGCCAGGAGCGTCTTGCCACACCCGGGGGGCCCCGTGAGCAGGATCCCCTTGGGAACCGAGGCGCCCATGGCGAGGAACTTGTCGGGGCTGCCCAGGTAATCCCGTACCTCGACCAGCTCCTCCATGGCCTCGTCGAGACCGGCCACGTCGCTGAAGGTGATCTTGGAGTCGCCTGACTGAAGTCGACGGGCCTTTGACTGGCCGAAGGCGGTGAAGCCGTTCCCGCCTCTGCTGAACAGGAGGAACATGATGAACAGCCCATCGACGATGATGAGGGCCGGCAGGAGCAGGGTGACGGGCATCACCAGGTTCTTCAGCGGCTGCTGGGTCACCGAGTACGGAACGCCGGCGTCCTCGAGGGCGCTGGTCAGCCGGGCGAAGATCGTCTCGTTGCTCCCCGAGTACGCCACCCAGTACTGACCCCGGTCGTAACGGCCGACGATCCGGTTGTCGCTCTCGAGGATCTCCGCGTCTTGGATCCTGCCCTGGGACAGGAAGGTGGCGAACTCGTCGATCCGGAGCTTGTCGCCGGGCGTGTGGGGGTTCGACCACCACAACACCAAGGCATAGAAGGCGACGAGGACCGGGAGGGCCAACGTGCACAGGATCAGGGCCCGGCGCCGATTGTTTGGTTCCTGGAGGCCCTCGCCACCTTCGTCCTCGGTGTCGACGCCGTCGTTCTTCCGGCTGCCGCGCAAGCTCATCTTGGCCATGGCTCACCCTCTCTTCTGGTCATCCTCATGGTCGCTCTGCTGGTCATGCTCATGGTCGGTACCGTGCCACGCAGCTCTGGGCCGCAGGCGCCTGTCCGGGGAAGGCGGCGTCGCCGGCCATCACCAGCACGCTGCCGTCACGGAGCAGGACGGCGGCTTGTTCGCTACGGGGACATCCCATGTCGCCCGCGGAGCGCCACTCGCCGCCGGCCCCTCGATCAGGCTCGAAGACCTCGGCGGTGCTGAGCGACCGCCGAGACCCTCTCCTGGCCGACTCGCCGCCGGCGACGAGCACTCGCCCGTCGTCGAGCCGGGTGGCCGTGTGCCCGGTGCGGGCTTCCGCCAGGGCGGCCACGGAGGACCAGCCTGCCTGGCGGGGATCGAACACCTCTGCCGACGCCAGGGAAAGGTCACCGTTCTCACCGCCAGCACCCCCGGCGACGAGCACACGCCCTTCTTCGAGGAGGGTGGCGGTGTGGTTGGTACGGCCCTCGTCCAGCGTGCCCCCGGTGACGAAGGCGTCTGCCGCAGGATCGTAGAGCTCGGTCGAGCGCAGTGGAGCGAGCTCCGAGCCCTCACCCAGGGGACCCAGCCCTCCGGCCACCAGCACCCGCCCGTCCTCCAGCAAGGTGGCGCTGTGCTCGAAGCGTGGCGACGCCATCCGCCCGGCTGCCGACCAGCTCGCCGTCTCCGGATCGTAGAGCTCCGCTGACGCCTCGGTGCGAAGCGTCTGGCCTCCCGCCGCGCCTACCTCGGCGTCGAGCGCCGACCCCCCCGCCGCCAACACCCGGCCATCGGGCAAGCGGGTGAGGGAGTGCCCGAGGCGGGGAGTTGCCATCGGCTCGACGGGCTGCCAGGCGTCGGCCCCGGGGTCGTAGAGCTCCGCCGACGCCAGCGGTTGTCCTTCGGCGAGCCCGCCGACCACCAGCACTCTCCCGTCGTCGAGGACGACGGCCTGGTGTCCCCGCCGAGCGGACGGGGGGGGCGCGACCTGCCTCCATCCGTCAGCGTCGGGTTCGTAGACCTCGGCTGCGGCCAGCGGGATGGCGCCCACCCCGCCTCCGGCCGCCAGCACCCGTCCGTCTTCCAGCACCACCGCCGCGGTGGTGCCCCGGATCGTGGCCAGGTTGGGCGTCTCCGACCACGTGCCCACGGGCGGCAACGGGGCGGTGGTGTCATCACCCCCCGATCCGCCGGACAACAGCACGGTGGCGAGCACGCCCAGCACCGCCAGGCCGGCGAGGGTCAGCAGGAGGGGCAGGCGCGACGAGTGCCGGGGAGCCACCGAAGAGCTCGCCGGGGCGGCGCACGACTCGCATTTCAGTCCGACCTCGGTCCGCACCATGCACTTCGGGCAGATGGGCCGATCGCAGTCGACACAGGTCAGCCGCGTGGGCTCGTCATGCCGCTCGCACCGAAGGGTCTGCGTCACCATCGGACGTCCGTCAAGTGCACGTGGACTGCGCTGACGACGCCCTCTGGAGAAGCCCCATGAACCACAACTCTAGCCGTGGCACCTTCGCCCAGACGTCGTCGGCATGCGACTGTGCAGCGGTGACCCTTAGATGACCGACGCACGTACCCGAACCGTCCCATCGGGCAGAGGTATCGCCGCCTCACGTCTCGCATCGCCCGTGGTCGGGCACAATCGGTCCATGCCCCGCATCCTCGACACTGCCCCCGACTTCGACGCGTTCGCCCGCTCTGCGTTCCTGGAGAGCCCGACCATCAGGGAACAGCTCTGGGAGGAACGCTACGAAGCCGCCTATCCCGAGGTGTTCGCCGCCTTCTACGACCGCCACGGGAGCACCGAGAACCGGGGGACGCTCGTTCGGGACCTGTCCACGGTGCGCAAGCGGGTGCTGGAGGCGGCGCCGGTGGAGCGGCGGCTGATCGAAGAGGTCGAACCCGCGGTCCAGGAGGCGCTCGGCGTCCCGGCGACACCATCGCCTCAGCATGTGCTGCTCGTCGGCTCGTTCTCCACCAATGCCGACGTGGGTCTGCTGAACGACGAAGTCGCGCTGTTCCACTGCCTCGAGTGGTTCCACTCGGAGGACGGCATGCGAGTCCTCGTGGCCCATGAGGACAGCCATGCGTGGCACCAGATCGCGCTGGAGACGACCCCACCCGAGGAGGACCCGGCGTGGATGGCGTTCTATGAGGGTGTCGCCATCGCCGCCTCGAGAGCTGTCGTTCCCGGTCGTCCCGACGAGGACTACTTCTGGTACGACCATGGTGGCTTCGCCGACTGGCTGCCGTGGTGCCGGGAACGCAGCGACGTCCTCCTGGAGCGGTTCCGGTCGGACCTGGACAACCCCGGTGCGGTGGAGACGTGGTTCGGAGCGGGCCTGGTGGAGGGACACTGGCGGGTCGGCTATTTCGTCGCCGACGTGGTGGTGGAGCGGTTGGGTCGCGCTCTTCCCGACCTTGTCGCCATGACCGTCGAAGAAGGTCGTGCCGCCGTGCGGGAGGCGCTCGGGGCCAGCTGACGGCCGGCGGGAGACGCCGCGTAGGCGGTTCAGCAGCCCGAGAACGGACCGGGCTGTTCGGCGGTCGCCGCGCTCCGAAGAGCAGCGAAGGCATCATCGATGTCGCTGCCCCAGAGGTCCCAGCTCGACGCCCGCATTCCGATCAGCTGCACCACCACCGGGGTAGCCAGCAGCGTCTCCTCGTCGAGGCAGGCCATGCCCTCGGCGGTCAGCGCCTCCTCGACCCGCTCCTTGGCCCAGCGCAGGTCCGGAGGCAGGTCGGCACGGACGAGGATCGTCCGGGGACCGATGCGCAGCGCGGCGGCCACCATGCGGTCGACCAGCAGCATCGGGCGTTCGACGTGAAAGGTGGGCGAGTGGCCGGCCGCCTCGTCCCTGACGAAGGACGCCAGCACCGAGGCGTCGTCGACCGCCGGGCCGGTGGGCTCGGTGAACGGCGGAACGGGCCCCTCAGGCACGGTGCACGCCCTCCGGCACCGCCCTCACACCACCTCGAACTGGCGCAGCATGTCCACGGTGATGCGTTCGACCATTCCGCTGGCCGATGCCAGCTCCAGGCGCCCGCTGCGGTCGATCCCACGGGCCACTCCCCTCGTCTCTCCCTTGGGCAGCAGGCGCAACTTGAGGCGCCTGCCCATCAGCCGGCACCGCCGCTCGTAGGCTGCCGCCAAGGCCTCCGGCCCCTCGACCAGCGTCGCCGAGGCCTCGTCGACGGCGCCGAGCACGGCCTCCAGCAGGTCGTCCCGCCGTTCCGCCGTCAGCCCCAGGCGGGCGAGATCGATTCGCACGCTGGCGACTGCCGCCCGCACCTCACCCGGGCCCAATTGCACCTCCACCTTGGTGGTGGCCACCACGTCGTCGCCGGCGTCCACCACCGCGTCGGGCCACCACACCGACAGCTCCCCGCCGGTTGTCGCCTCGGCGCCACCCATGGCGCCCAACCCCGCGACAAGCCAGCTCACATCGGCTTCCTCGGGCGGGAGGGATGGGCGTAGGACCACGGCCAGCGACAAGGTCGACTCCGGCTGACCGTGCCAGACCTGGCCGAGCCGGCCCAAGGGGCTGACCTCCCGGTCGACGGTCACGGCCGCGCCCGCCGGGGCGTTCTCCTGCCGAGCCCAGGCACCGGCCATCGTCCCCGCCGAGACGGCCACTTCGAAGTGACGGAACGACCGGCCGAAGCGTTCGACGGTCTCGGGCGGCCCTCCCGGGACAGCTGTCACTGGCTGGTCCGGGGGATCAACCGATCGACCCGCCACCCTCCGTCCTCCTCTGTCATGTCGACCGAGGCCACCGGCAGGCCCGGCAGGTTGAGCACCGCGGGTACGGGTGCCACCAGCACCACCCGAGCCCGGCCCGGCTCGGAAGGTTCAGGGTCGAGCTCAGCCTCGAGGGCGTCGAGGTCATTGCCGGCCAAGTCGGCGCGCAGGCCATTGACCAGATCCGCCAGGAACTCGTCCTGCTCCGCCGTGGCCGCCGTACCGTCGCGCAAGCGCGCCGCCATACCGTCATCCATGCCCCGCGCCGCTCCTACGCGCAGTACCGTGCGACGGCCCTCCTCGGACAGCAACTCCCATACCTTGAGGTGCTCGCCCCAAGCCACAGCATCGACGAACGCCTTCGCCCGTTCGGAAGCCGCCTCATCCATGCAACCGCTCCCGCCCGTGGGCAGAGGGAAGGCATGCAGATGACGTCACGGTCGTTCCCATCCCGTCGAGTAGAGAAAATCGCGGACGGCGACGCGTTGCGGTCCTTGCAACGCATCGCCTATGGCCTGGTCGAAGGCTCGGTCGGCTTCCTCTCGAGCCTCGTCGTCGGCCAGTCGCCGATGGGCCTCCAGACGGGACCGTAGGCCCATCTCCAGCTGGTCCGTCGGCAGCTCGATCAACACAGACAACTCGGTTTCCATGACCACCCGAGCATCCTCGCGATCCAGGCGCGCCGACGCCAGAGCGAGCTCGGTCAACGCCGACCGCCGGCGGTTCTCAACCGGCAGGTCGAGGATGCTGTTGACGCGCTCGTGCAGGAGCGCCCGGCGCTCCTCGGCCTCGCATCCCGCCAGGAGGGCGGCGAAGTGTTCGGCACGGGACCTCGCGGGGAACCGCTGGTCGAGCTCCTTCTCTACGCGCTCCAGGCCGGCGTAGGCCTGCTTCCAGGTTTCAGCGTGCACCCGCGGGTCGAGCACAGAGACGCTGTCCTCGAAGGCGGCCAGCGCCCGCCGGAGGTTGCTCGCTCCCCCGAGACCGGCACGGGCGAGCCCGAGGTTGTGCTTGACCAGCGCGTGCTGGAAAGGGAAGTCCCGGCGCGTGAAGACGGTGAGCGACTCCTCGAAAGCGCTCACGGCTTCGGCGAGCAGGCGCTCCCGCTGACCGGGTTGGCGTACTGCCAGGGCGCTGTACGTGGTCCCGATGCTGTGCTGCACCAGGCCGTGGTGGTAGGGGGCTTCCTCCAGCTCGATCTCGCCGGCCGCCTGGCGGTAGTCGGCCAGCGCCGCCTCGAGCTCCTGCGGGGAGGTGCCGCAGGCACCCAGGCGCCTCACGGCGTCGAGGAGCGGCCCGCCGCGGGAGTCGTCCTCCGTCTGCTCCCCCTCCCCGCACCCTCGTCGCACCCGGTCGTTGTCCTCGGCGAGGTTGATCAGCTCGAACCAACGTGTCAGGGAGCGCACGAGGACCCGCATCTCTTCAAGGGGGAGCTCGCGCACGAGCGCGGCAAGCTCATGGGCCGCCTCTTCGTC
>JAHWKL010000056.1 GCA_019347915.1 Actinomycetota bacterium | reverse complement strand
CGTTCTCGGGGCCGGGCCGGCTGCCGACCCCGCCCTCGTCGCGCTGGCCCGGTGGGCGGCCTGGTACCACCTGACTCCGCTCGCGGTCGTGCTCAGGCGGGTGGTGGGGGACCGGCTCCCGGGTCCCTGGTCGCCGCCGGTCGGGCCCTCGCCCTGCTGCGCGGTCGCGACTACCTCGTGCCCCAGGACGTGTTCGACGTGGCCTTCGACGTGCTGCGCCACCGGCTGGTGCTGTCCTACGAGGCCCTGGCCGAGGGGGTGGATGCCGACGCCGTGCTGGCGCGGGTCCTGTCGGTGGTGACCGCGCCCGCCATCGAGTCCCGACGGTCCGACGCCGGCGACTCCGCGTGACCGGGACGCGGCGGCCGGCGACCGACGAGCTGCTCCGCCGGCTGGAGCTGGCCGTCACCCGGCGGCTGGACGGGCTGCTCCACGGCGACTACCAGGGGCTGCTCCCGGGGCCGGGGAGCGAGCCGGGCGAGGCCCGGGCCTACCAGCCCGGTGACGACGTTCGCCTGATGGACTGGAACGTCACCGCCCGTACCGGGCAGGCCCACGTGCGCATGCCCGTGGCCGACCGGGAGCTGGAGGTGTGGGTGGTCGTCGACCTGTCCGCCAGTCTCGACTTCGGTACCGCCGCCCGGGAGAAGCGGGACGTGGCGGTGGCGGCGGTGGCGGCGGTGGGGCACCTCACGGCGAGGGTGGGCAACCGCATCGGCGCCGTGCTGGTCCAGGCCGGCGCCACCTCGTCGGTCCCTGCCCGGCCGGGCCGTGACCACCTGCTGTCGCTGCTGCACCGGGTGGCCGTGGCCCCCCGCGGTGACGGGGGAGGACCGACCGACCTGGGGGCCGCCCTGTTCACGGCGTCCCGGCTGGCCCGCCGGCGGGGCATGGTCGTGGTGGTGAGCGACTTCCTGGGGACACCGGGATGGGACCGTCCCCTGCGAGCCCTGGCCGCCCGCCACGAGGTCCTCGCCGTGGAGGTGGTCGATCCCCGCGAGCTGGAGCTGCCCGACGTCGGCCTGCTGACGCTGGTCGACCCCGAGACGGGTCGGCGGCTGGAGGTGCAGACCGGTGACCGGCGGCTGCGGGAGCGCTACGCCCAAGCCGCCGCCGGCCAGCGCCAGGCCACCCAGGCCACGCTCCTCGCCGCCGGGGCTGACCACCTCCTGCTGCGCACCGATCGCGACTGGTTGTTCGACCTCGTCGCTCACGTCGACCGCCGGCGCCGGCTGCGGCGCCGCCCTCCGGCGCCGCCGGCCTCACCCCTTCCCGCTGCCAGGTGAGCTTCCTCGCCGGCCACCGGCTGTTGCTGCTGGTGGTGGTGGCCGCCCTCGGGGCGGCCTACGTGGTCCTCCAGGTGCGAGGCCGGCGCCGGTATGCCGTGCGCTTCACCAACCTGGCCCTGCTCGAGTCGGTGGCGCCCGAGCGGCCCGGTTGGCGCCGGCACGTGCCCGCCGCCTTGCTGCTGGCCGCCCTCGCCGGCATGGTGGTGTCGCTGGCCCGCCCCGTCCGCGACGAGCTGGTACCCCGGGAGCGGGCGACGGTGGTCATGGCCATCGACGTCTCCATCTCGATGCAGGCCACCGACGTGAGCCCGTCGAGGTTCGTCGCCGCCAAGGAGGCGGCGGTGTCGTTCGCCGAGCGCCTTCCCCAGCCCATCAACCTCGGGCTCGTCGCCTTCGCCGGCACCGCCCGGGTGGTGGTGCCGCCCACCACCGACCGCTCCCTGGTGACCAGGGCCATCGAGGGGCTGGAGATGGCCGAGTCGACCGCCATCGGTGACGCGGTGGTGGCGTCGCTGGACGCGGTGGGCACGGTGCCCGCCGGCGACGGCGAGCCCGTGCCCGCCCACATCCTGCTCCTGTCCGACGGGGACACCCAGGTGGGCGTTCCCAACGAGGTGGCGGCCGAGCGTGCACGCCAAGAGGGGGTGCCGGTGACGACGATCGCCTTCGGTACCCAGGAGGGGAGCATCACCTTCCGGGGCCAAGTGGTGCCGGTCGCGGTGAACCAGGCCGACCTGCAGGCGCTGGCCGAGGCCACCGGGGGGTCGGCGTTCCAGGCGGCCACGGGCGAGCAGCTGGAGGCCGTCTACCAGGACATCGGCAGCTCCATCGGCTTCCAGGTCGAGCAGCGGGAGATCGGGGGCTGGTTCGTGGGCCTGGCCTTCGTCCTGGCCGTGCTGGCGGCCGTGGCTTCATTGGCGTGGTTCTCCCGGCTCCCGTGACGGCCGCCCGAACCGGCAGAGCTTCGATCGGGCGACGCGTCAGTCGGCGAGGCGCCGCTCCAGGTCGTCGAGCTCGTCACGGAGCGCCGGCGGGAGCCGGTCACCCACCTCGGCGAAGTGACGCTCGATGAGGCCGAGCTCGTGGCGCCACTCGTCGGTGTCGACCTTCAGCAACTCGGCCATGTCGTCGCCGCTCACGTCCAGGCCGGAGACGTCGACGGCTCCGGGAGCGGGCACGCTGCCGATCGGCGTCTCCACCGCCTCGCCCCCGCCGGCGACCCTCGCCAGCACCCAGGCCAGGACGCGGGCGTTGTCGCCGAAGCCGGGCCAGAGATACCTGCCGTCCTCGCCCCGCCGGAACCAGTTGACCCAGAACAGTCGGGGCAGCGTGGCGTCCTCGCCCCGGACGCCGACGTCGAGCCAGTGGGCGAAGTAGTCGCCGACGTGGTACCCGGCAAAGGGTCGCATGGCGAAGGGGTCGAAGCGGACCCGTCCCACCATCCCCTCCGCCGCCGCCGTGCTCTCCGAGCTCATGAGCGACCCCAGGAAGACCCCGTGCTCCCAGGAACGGGCCTCGGTGACGAGGGGCACGGTGGTGGCCCGGCGGCCGCCGAAGAGGATGGCGGAGATGGGCACGCCCCGGGGGTCCTGCCACTCGGGGGCGATGGATGGGCACTGGTCGGCCGGGGCGGTGAAGCGGGCGTTGGGATGGGCGGCCGGGGTGGGCGACGCCGGCGTCCACGGATCGCCCCTCCAGTCGATGAGCTCCGCCGGCGGGTCCTGGCTCAGGCCCTCCCACCACACGTCGTGGTCGGGGGTCTCGGCACAGTTGGTGAACAGGCAGTTGGCGGCGAGCGTGGCCACGGCGTTGGGATTGGTCCGCTCCGAGGTGCCGGGGGCCACGCCGAAGTAGCCGGCCTCGGGGTTGATGGCCCACAGCCGGCCGTCGTCGCCGAAGCGCATCCAGCAGATGTCGTCACCCACCGTCTCGACCTTCCACCCCGGCAGGGAGGGGACCATCATGGCCATGTTGGTCTTGCCGCAGGCGGAGGGGAAGGCGGCGGCGACGTAGCGCTTCTCCCCGCCGGGAGGGGTGACGCCGATGATCAACATGTGCTCGGCGAGCCACCCCTCGTCCCGTCCCATGACCGAGGCGATGCGCAGGGCGAAGCACTTCTTGCCGAGGAGGGCGTTGCCCCCGTAGCCGGAGCCGTAGGACCAGATCTCACGGCCTTCCGGGAAGTGAACGACGTAACGGTTGTCGGGGTCGCACGGCCAGGCCACGTCGGGCTGCCCGGGCTCGAGGGGCGCACCGACGCTGTGCAGGCAGGGCACGAAGGCGCCGTGGTCGCCGAGGTGTTCGAGCACGGCTGCGCCCATGCGGGTCATGATCCGCATGTTGGCGGCCACGTACGCCGAGTCGGTGATCTCCACGCCGATGTGGGCCAGGGGAGAGCCCAGCGGGCCCATGGAGAAGGGCACCACGTACATGGTGCGTCCCCGCATGGAGCCCTCGAACAGCGTGGTGAGCGTGGACCGCATCTCCACCGGCTCGGCCCAGTTGTTGGTCGGGCCGGCGTCCTCCTCGTGCGTCGAGCAGATGAACGTCCGGTCCTCGACGCGGGCGACGTCGGCGGGGTCGGAGCGGGCCAGGAAGCTGTTGGGCCGCAAGGTGTCGTCCAGCGCCACGAGCGTCCCCGACTCGACCAGCCGCCGGATGAGCCGCTGGTACTCCTCGTCCGACCCGTCGCACCACTCGATGGCGTCCGGTTGGCACAGCCGGGCGGTGCGTTCGACCCAGTCGAGCAGTCGGCCGTGGGTGGTGCTGTCGGTGTGGGAGGTGGCGGTGGTCACTGCGACTCCTTCAGGAGTGGGTGAGCCCCCCCGCCGGGCCGACGGTGCAACGTCAGCTGCTGTCGGGGATGGCGGTACCTTCGGCATCGAAGCCGGGCGTGCCCATGTCGACCTCCGAACCCAGCCGCAGGTGAGTGGCCCGGCCACCGCCGTCGAGGTCGAAGACCACTCGTTGTCCCTGCCGGAGCATGCGGAACAACGAACCGGCGAGCGCGTCCGAAGCCAGGTCGTACTCGGACAGGTCGGTGTCGGCGACCAACGTGCCCTGCCCGCTGCCGGGGTCGTAGGACTTGATCACTCCTTGCACGCCGGCCTCCCCGGTGCGTCGATCAGGTGCGGGCCGGCCTGGTCCGCTTGACCACGCGTCCGGCCTTGATGCACGAGGTGCACACCTGGAGGCGCTTCGGGGCCCCGTCGACCACGGCCCGAACCCGCTGGACGTTGGGGTTCCAGCGTCGCTTGGTGCGCCGGTGGGAGTGGCTGATGCTCATGCCGAAGGAAGGCCGCTTGCCGCACACGTCGCACACCGATGCCATGGCGGCGATGCTACCAGCGCCGTTCCGGGGAGCCCTTCCGGAGTAGCATCGCCGGGCATGGCACCCCTGGAGCGCTTGGGGGCGGACGACCTCCGCGCCGTGGTCGAGGCGTACCGGGACGCCCTCCGGTCCCACCAGGAGGCGATCAACCGGCTCAACGTCTACCCCGTTCCCGACGGTGACACCGGCACCAACATGGCGCTCACCGTGGAATCGGTGCTGGCCGAGCTCGAAGGCGCCGAGCCCGACATGACGTCGGTGTGCAAGGCGGTGGCCCACGGGGCCCTCATGGGGGCCCGGGGCAACTCAGGGGTGATCCTGTCCCAGATCCTGCGAGGGATGACCACCGTGTTCTCGACCACCGGCGCTGACGGAGTCGACGGGCCGACGTTCGCGTGGGGCCTGGCCACCGCGGCCGAGGGCGCGTACAAGGCGGTCGGCCGGCCCGTGGAGGGAACCATCCTGACCGTGGTCCGAGAGGCCGCCGAGGCCGCCGGATCGCTCGAGGCCGACGAGCCCCCGCTGGTCGAGGTGCTCGAGACCGCCCTCACCCGCGGTGGCGCCGCCCTCGAGCGCACCCCGGAGCTGCTCGACGTCCTCCGTCAGGCCGGTGTCGTCGATGCCGGGGGCGCCGGCTTCCTGCTCCTGCTCGATGCCGCCCTGTGCGTGGTCGCCGGGCGACCGGTTCCCGCCCCCGACGTCGCCGCCGGGGCGGTGACCCCGGTGGAAGATCGCGGGGCGGAGCCGGGCCCCGAGAGCGGTTCGGACCTGCGCTACGAGGTCATGCACCTCCTCGAAGCCCCCGACGACGCCATCCCCGTGCTGCGCCGAGCGTGGGCCGGCCTCGGCGACTCCATCGCCATCGTGGGCGGTGACGGCTTGTGGAACTGCCACGTCCACACCGACGACGTGGGGGCGGCCATCGAGGCGGCCATCGACTGCGGCCGGCCCCGGCAGATCCGGGTGACCGATCTCAGCGAGCAGGTGGAGGAGGAGCGGTGGGTGCGCGAGGGGTCGGCCCCGGCCACGGCTCCGCCGGCAGAGGCTCCGCCGGCAGAGGCCCGGCCGGCGCCCGCCACCGCCGTCGTCGCCGTGGCCAACGGCGACGGTCTGCGCCAGCTCTTCGAGTCCCTCGGGGCGAGCGCGGTGGTGGCCGGCGGCCAGTCGATGAACCCCTCCACCGCGTCGCTGGCCGACGCCGTGGAGCAGCTGCGGTCGGAGTCGGCGGTGATCCTGCCCAACAACGGCAACATCGTCGCCGTGGCCGAGCAGGTCGACGGGGTGAGTGCCAAGGACGTGCGGGTGGTGCCCACCAAGGCCGTGGCGCAGGGCTTGGCCGCCCTGCTGGCCTACGACCCGGCGGCTGGCGTGGACGACAACGCCCGGGCCATGGCCGCCGCCGCCGAGGGCGTGGTGGCCGGCGAGGTGACCCGCGCCGTGCGCCCGTCGGCGTGCGATGCCGGGCCCATCCGCGAGGGCGACTGGCTCGGCATCGCCGGCGGCGGGGTCCGGGTGGTCGACGACACCCTGGCCGGGGCGACCGTCGCCCTGCTCGACGCCCTGGTGGGGCCCGACCACGAGATCGTCACCGTGATCGTGGGCGAGGGCGCCGGCGCCGACGACACCGCCCGTGTCACCGAGTGGCTGGGGGCGGAGCGGCCCGACGTCGAGGTCGAGGTGCACGAGGGCGGCCAGCCGCTGTACCCGTACCTCCTCGGGATCGAGTGACCGAACCTTCGCCACCCTCGCCGGCGCCGGCAGCGCAACGGCACGACATCGGCAGACCGACGGGACGGCGGCTCGGGCAGCTCGCCGCCATCGAGGTGACCGAGCTGGCCGGCGTCGGGGCCAAGAAGGCTCAGGGCCTCGCCGCGCTGGGGATCACCACCGTGCTGGACCTGCTCATGCACTACCCCCGCCGGTACGTCGACCGCACCAACCAGGCCCGCATCGCCGACCTGGCGCTCGGGGAGGAGGCCATGGTCCTGGGGCGGGTGCGCCGGGCCCACGCCCGTCGCACCCGCAACGGCCGCAGCCTGGTGGAGACCGACGTCACCGACGGGTCGGGCTACCTGCGGTGCACCTTCTTCAACCAGGCGTGGCGGGCCAACCAGCTCAAGGTGGGAGCCTCGGCGGTGTTCTTCGGCAAGCTGGAGGAGTTCCGGGGCCGGCGCCAGATGACCAACCCGGTGGTCGACCTGGTGGGCGACCGCACCGGTCGCATCGTGCCCATCTACCCGCAGTCGGAGAAGGCGGGGTTGAGCACGTGGGAGCTCGGCGACTGGGTCGAGGAGGCCCTGACCCGGGCGGGGGAGTTCCTCGACCCGGTCCCGACCGACGTGCTCGCCCGCTTCGGCCTCACCGACCGCACCGCCGCCCTCCGGGGCATCCACTTCCCGGCTCGGCCGACGACCATCGCCCCGCCCGGCGCCGGCTGGTGTTCGACGAGCTGCTGCGGATCCAGCTCGTGCTCGTCCGGCGCAAGCGCCAGCTGGAGACCGCCGCCGTCGGTGTGGCCCACGACGTGGAGGGCGACCTGGTGGCACGGTTCCACCAGCGTCTGCCCTTCCCCCTGACCGGCGCCCAGCGGCGGGCCATCGACGAGATCGCCGCCGACCTGGCCTCCGCGGTGCCGATGCACCGCCTGCTGCAGGGCGACGTCGGTTCGGGCAAGACCGTCACCGCCCTCAGCGCCCTCCTCGTCGCCGTCCAGGGCGGTCACCAGGGCGCCTTCATGGCGCCCACCGAGGTGCTGGCCGAGCAGCATCACCTGGGCCTGCGCGGCATGCTCGAGGGGCTGACCCTGCCCGCCGAGGGCGACAACCTCTTCGGCGAGCGCCCCGTGCGGGTGGAGCTGTTGACCTCGCGCACCTCTCCGGCCGAGCGGGCCCGGGTGGCCGCCGCCCTGGAAGCCGGTGACATCGACCTGGTCGTCGGCACCCACGCCCTCATCCAGGAGCACGTGTTGTTCCGCTCCCTCGGGGTGGCGGTGATCGACGAGCAGCACCGCTTCGGGGTCGAGCAGCGGGCGGCACTGCGGGGAAAGGGCCGTGCCGTCCCCGATGTCCTGGTGATGACGGCCACGCCCATCCCCCGCACCGCGGCCATGACCGTCTACGGCGATCTCGACGTGAGCGTGCTCGACGAGCTGCCGCCGGGGCGCACGCCGATCGTCACGCAGTGGGCCCGGGGCGAGCTGGAGGAGAGCCAGGCGTGGGCCCGGGTGCGGGAGCAGGTCGAGTCCGGCCACCAGGGGTACGTGGTGTGCCCGTTGATCGAGGACTCCGACAAGCTGGAGGTGCGCTCGGCCCAGGAGACCTACGACCGCCTGCGCGAGGGGGAGCTCGCCGGCTTGCGCCTGGGCCTGCTGCACGGGCGGATCGGCGCTCGTGAGAAGGAGTTGGTCATGGAGGCCTTCCGTGCCGGCACGCTCGACGTGCTCGTCGCCACCACTGTCATCGAGGTGGGTGTCGACGTCCCCAACGCCACGGTCATGGTCGTGATCGACGCCGACCGCTTCGGGCTGGCCCAGCTGCACCAGCTGCGAGGCCGGGTGGGCCGGGGTGCGGCAGCGTCGTGGTGCTTCCTGCTCGGCGAGGCCACCACCGCCGAGGCCGAGGCGCGGTTGTCGGCCCTGGAGCGCACGACCGACGGCTTCGAGCTGGCCGAGGTCGACCTCGATCTGCGGGGCGAGGGAACGATCATGGGCGCTCACCAGAAGGGCCGGAGCGACCTTCGCCTGGCGTCGCTGCGGCGGGACAAGGAGTGGGTCGGGCGGGCGCGCGACGTCGCCTTCGGCCTGGTCTCGACCACGGGGAGCCTCGACGCCCACCCGGCGCTGGCCGAGGAGGTGGAGCTGCTCCTCGGTCCCGACGGCGACGACGCCGGCGACGACCCCACGGAGTACCTCTTCAAGAGCTGACCGGGGGTGGCCCGCCTCGACGGCGCGTAGGGTCCAAACCGTGCGGGTGGTGGCGGGCACGGCCCGGGGACGGCGCCTGGTCAGCCCCCGGGGTCGTACGGTGCGACCGACCAGCGACCGGGTGCGGGAGGCGACCTTCAACGCCTTGAGCAGCCTGGGCGCGCTGGAGGACGCCTCGGTGCTCGACCTGTTCGCCGGGTCCGGTGCCCTCGGCATCGAGGCGCTCTCGCGGGGCGCGGCCGCCGTGACCTTCGTCGACCACGACCCGGCGGCGGTCGCCACCGTGCGGGCCAACCTGGCCGCCACCGGCCTGGCCACCGCCGCCACCGTCGTGCGCTCGGACGCCTCCCGGTTCCTCGCCGCCGGCCCCGGGCGCTTCGACCTGGCCCTGCTCGATCCGCCGTACGACTTCGACGACCCCTCGTGGTCGGGACTCCTGGATCTCGTCGACGCCGGTCTGGCCGTGCTTGAGTCGGACCGGGAGATCGACCCCGGGGGCCGCTGGGAACCGGTCCGGGTCAAGCGCTACGGGGCTACCGTGGTGACCCTCGTCCGGCTTCGGTGAGCGGAGGCAACCTCTTGGCCAAAGTGCTGTACCCGGGGTCGTTCGACCCGTTCCACAACGGGCATCTGGAGCTCGTCGAGACGGTCGCCGACCTGTTCGACCAGGTGGTGGTGGCGGCGTGGCACAGCCCCCAGAAGGGTGAGCCGCTGCTCGCCCTTCCCGAGCGGATCGAGGTGATCGCCGAGTCGGTCGGTGGCATCGACAACGTCGAGGTGACCAGTTTCTCCACGCTCGTGGTGGAGTTGGTCGCCGCCGTGGGCGCTGACATGATCATCAGGGGCCTGCGGGCGCCCTCGGACTTCGAGAGCGAGATGGCCCAGGCCCAGATGAACCTCGCCATCTCCGGGGTGCAGACCCTGTTCGTTCCGTCGGCCTCGGCCAACTCCTACATCGCCTCCAAGTACATCCGCGAGATCGTCCGGCTGGGCGGCGACGTGGGCACCATGGTGCCCGACGCGGTGGCGAAGCGGCTCCACGAGAAGTACCGGACATGAGAGGAGGCGACCCGATGGGCACCGCCGAGCAGGAGTACGCGCCGTCCAGCGGAGCGGCGGCGGAGGTCGAGACCCTCTTGCGGCGGGTGGCCGACCTGGTCGGCAACGCCCGCCAGATGCCGCTGTCCACGTCGGTGATGATCAACCGCGAGGAGGTGCTGGAGCTGGTCGAGGAGGCGGTCAACCGCCTGCCCGAGGAGCTGCGGGCGGCGCGGTGGCTCCTGCGCGAGCGCCAGGAGTTCCTCACCAAGGTGCAGCGGGAGGGCGACGACATCCTGGAGGCCGCCAGGGTCCGCGCCGAGCGGATGGTGCAGCGGACCGAGGTCGTGCGCGAGGCCCAGGCCGTGGCCCGGCGCACGGTGGAGGAGGCCGAGACCCAGGCCCGGCGCCTGCGCCACCAGGCGGAGGACTTCTGTGACCAGAAGCTGGCCCAGTTCGAGATCGTCCTCGACCGTACGGTGAAGACCGTTCAGGCAGGAAGGGCCCGGCTCCAGGTCGCCCTGCCCGAGCACGACGAACAGGAGGACGGGTTCCTGGAAGAGGACGGCGAGGGGGTCGAGGGCTTCTACGACCAGGACTCCGGCTGATGGCGCCGGCAGGCCGCCTGCTGCTGGGGGTGGGCGACCTCCTGGCCCGCCCCGGTGAGCGTCGGGACGAGTCGCTCGACGCCGTGCTCGACGGTCTGCGGGTGCTGGGCAGCAAGGTCCCCGAGGGAGCGCCCGTCCACCTGGAGCTCCACATCCAGTCGGTCAACACCGGCGTGGTGGTCAAGGGCACCACCGCCGCTCCGTGGGTGGGGGAGTGCCGCCGGTGCCTTCGCCCCGTCGAGGCCACGCTGACGGCGGCGATCCTGGAGATCTACGAGCCCGACCCCACCGAGGGCGAGACCCAGCTCCTACAGGGCGACCACATCGACGTCGAGCCGGTGGCCCGCGAGGCCGTGCTGCTCGAGCTGCCACTGGCGCCGCTGTGCCGGCACGACTGCGCCGGGCTGTGCCCGCAGTGCGGGGCCGACCTCAACCAGGGCCCGTGCGGCTGCGCCGTCGAGGAGACCGACCCCCGCTGGGCGGCGCTCGACGACCTCCGCTTCGACGAGTAACCGTCCGGCCGCCGGCGAAGCCGGCTTGGCTGGACGGAGCGGGGATGAGTGCCGCCGCAGGCGGCGCCACGCCTTCCGGCGAGCGCAGCAAGCCTGTGCTGCTCCGCCTGGCGGACTCCGCAGCGTTGGGAGGCCGGTTCGTTGGCTCTGGCCGCCTCCAGGTAGCCTGGCAACTTCCCAGCCGCAGCATGGAACGGAGCCGGGCATGGCCGTGCCCAAGAAGAAGACCAGCAAGGCCAAGAGCCGCAGTCGCCGGGCTGCCTCGTGGCGGCTGAGCAGCCCCCCGCGCAGCCTCTGCCCGCAGTGCTCTTCGGCGAAGCTGCCGCACGTCGTGTGCCCCACCTGCGGGTGGTACGGCGGCCGCCAGGCCATCGACGTCGAGTGAGCGGACGCGCCCACGGGCGCGGGTGCCGCGGGGGCGACCAGCCGACGGGGGCCGGGCGGTGAAGCCGGTGGCCGTCGACGCCATGGGCGGCGACCAGGCCCCGGGTGAGATCGTCGCCGGCGCCCGCCGCGCCGCCGAGGAGCACGGCGTGCCCGTCCTGCTGGTGGGGCGCCCCGACGCCATCGCCGCCGCCGGTGGGGGCGACCTCGAGGTTCTGGCCTGCGACGAGGTCATCGACATGCACGACGACCCCGGCGCATCGGTACGGCGCAAGAAGGACGCGTCCGTGGTGCGGGCGGCCGAGGCGGTGCGGGACGGCACCGCCTCGGCCATGATCAGCGCCGGCAACACCGGGGCGGCCATGGCCAGCGCCCTGCTGCGCATGGGACGGATCCGGGGGGTGCACCGCCCGGCCATCGCCACGCCCATCCCCGTGCCCGGGTCCATCCCCACCGTCCTGCTCGACGCCGGAGCCAACGTGGAGTGCCATCCCTCGTGGTTGGTGCAGTTCGCCCAGATGGGGTGCGTCTACGCCCGCTCCCGGTACGGGCTCGACGAGCCCCGGGTGGGCCTCCTCTCGGTCGGCGAGGAGGCCAGCAAGGGCAACCCCCTGGTCAAGGAGGCCCACGCCCTGCTGGAGGACCCGGCGTGGCGGAAGGCCTCCGGAGGGACCTTCGTGGGCAACGTCGAGGGCCGTGACGTGATGAGCGCCGACGTCGACGTGGTCGTGACCGATGGGTTCACCGGCAACGTGGTGCTCAAGACCCTCGAGGGCGGGATGCGGTTCGTGGAGCGGGCCCTGCTCGAGGTCATGACCGCCACCGACGAGCTGCGGGCGGCGTTCGAGGTCATGTGGCCGGCGCTGATGCCCCTGGTGAACGAGCTCGACCCCGACACCTACGGCGGCGCCATGCTCCTCGGCGTCAACGGCGTGTGCATCATCAGCCACGGTTCCTCGTCGGCCACCGCGGTGGTCAACGCCCTGGCCGTGGCCCAGGAGATGGTCGAGGCCGACCTGGTCGGCTCCCTGGTGAAGGCTGTCTCGCCCTAGTTCACGAGCGGGCAAATGCGAGGGGTTGTACAATCCCGCAGCCGTCTCCGAGCGATGCCGCTGCTGACGGAGTTGAATCATCCCCCGACGTCGATGGAGCTTTGGTGCCCGCTGAGACCCATGTCGAGCAGAGCCCGATGGACCGCACCGAGGTCTTCGAGCTGATCCGTGACCGCCTCGCCGACATCCTCGAGATCGACGCCTCGGAGATCTCCGAGGCCGACTCCTTCAGCGAGGACCTGGAGGCCGACTCCCTGGCCCTCATCGAGCTGGTGGAGGCCATCGAGGAGGAGGTGGCAGAGCGGACGGTCGGCTTTCGCATCGAGGACGAGGACCTCGAGGACCTGAAGACCGTGCGTGACGCCGTCGACTACGTCTTCGGGCGCCTCCACTGAGCCGTTGGTGACAGCGCCCGAGCTGCAGGCGCTGTCCCGGCGCCTGCCGCAGCGCTTCCGAGACGAGGACCTGCTGGTGCGCGCCCTGACCCACCGCTCGTGGTGCGCCGAGTCGCCGGGGGCCAAGTCGAACGAGCGGCTGGAGTTCCTCGGCGATGCCGTGCTCGGGCTGGTCGTGACCGACCACATCTACCGGGCCTACCCCGGCCTCCCCGAGGGCGAGCTGGCCAAGATCCGGGCCACGGTGGTCAGCGCCGTGATCCTGGCCGAGGTGGCGGCCGAGCTGCAGGTGGGGGAGGCGCTGCGCCTGGGGAAGGGCGAGGACACCTCCGGCGGCCGCCGGAAGACGTCGATCCTCGCCGACGCCATCGAGGCCGTGATCGGCGCCGTGTACCTGGACGCCGGCTGGGAGGCGGTGACCGAGCTGGTGCTCGACCTGCTCGCCGACCGCATCACCGAGGCGGCCTTGGGGCCGGGCGGCACCGACTTCAAGACCCGGCTCCAGGAGCTTTCGGCCACGCGTTTCGAGACCTTGCCCCGCTACTCCGTGAGCGAGCGGGGGCCGGATCACGCCAAGCAGTTCTCCGCCGAGGTGGAGGTGGGCGACCGCCGGGGCACCGGGGAGGGGAAGTCCAAGAAGGAGGCCGAGCAGGCGGCCGCCCAGATGGCGTGGGACGCCCTGTTGACCTCGTTCTCCGAGAACGGCGGCGCCGAGGACGCGAACGGCTGATGCCCGAGCTGCCCGAGGTGGAGACGCTGCGCCGTGATCTGGAGAAGGAGGTGGTGGGCCGGCGGATCAAGGCCGTGGAGGTCAGCGGTATGCGCGCCATCCGCCGCCACCCCAACAAGAAGCACTTCATCGGCAAGCTCGAGGGGCGCAAGCTCGAGCGGGTGACCCGGCAGGGCAAGTACCTGCTGTTCTCCCTCGGTGACGACGTGCTCGTCGTGCACCTGGGCATGAGCGGGCAGCTGCGCAAGACGACCGCCAAGGACGAAGCTCTTCCCCACACCCACGTGACGTTCACCTTCACCCAAGGGGGCGAGCTCCGCTTTGTCGACCCTCGGACCTTCGGCGAGATGTTCGTGGCGGCGGCCGACACCTTGGAGACCGACGTGCCCGAGATCGGGGAGCTCGGTTTCGACCCCGTCGAGGACATGTTGAGCTGGAACGTCTTCGGGGCGCTGCTGCGGGCACGGAAGGTGAAGCTCAAGACGTTGCTGATGGACCAGCGCTTCATCGCCGGGATCGGCAACATCTACAGCGACGAGATCCTCTGGGCCGCCGGGGTGCGCCACGACCGGCCCTCTGACTCGCTGAGCACCCAGGAGGTGCGCCGGTTGTACCGGGCGGTGCTCGAGACCATGCACGACGCCATCAAGCACCGAGGTTCGTCGCTGAGCGACCAGCAGTACCGGGACCTCTACGGGGTGGTGGGCAACTACCAGGCCGAGCACAAGGTGTACGCCCGCGAGGGCGAGGCCTGCCGGAGGTGCCGCCAGCCGGTGGTTCGCCAGAAGTGGTCCCAGCGCTCGACGTTCTTCTGCCCGGCCTGCCAGGTGTGAGCGAGCGATGCCATTGCGCCGGCGATAATCCGCCGGCGCCCCGCGCAGCCGCCGGCGCAGCCGGCTTGGCTGGGCGGAACGGGAGTGAGCGCCGCCGGAGGCGGCCCCGCGTCTTTCGCGAGCGAAGCGAGCTGTGCTGCTCCGCCTAGCGGACTCCGCAGCGTTGGGCCGGGCGAGAGGTCAGCCGGGATCCTCCGCTCGCCTCACGGAGCCGCCTAGCCTCGACGGCTGCGTGTACCTCAAGAGCCTGACGCTGAAGGGCTTCAAGTCCTTTGCCGACACCACCACGTTGCACCTCGAGCCCGGGGTGTCCGTGGTCGTGGGGCCCAACGGCAGCGGCAAGTCCAATGTGGTCGACGCCGTGGCGTGGGTCCTCGGTGCCCAGGGGCCGCGGACCGTGCGCTCGTCGAAGATGGACGACGTCATCTTCG
>JAHWKL010000055.1 GCA_019347915.1 Actinomycetota bacterium | reverse complement strand
CTCGAACGATCACCCGCTCGACGGGTCCGACGACCCCCCCGTCCGCTGCGCTCGTCCCGCTCGCCGACGAGGGAGTCGGCACCCCGCGCTCCAGGTGCACGTACAGCCCCTCGACGTCGCGCTCGTCGCGGGCGACCACCTCCCGCAGGTCGCCCACATCGTCGATCCGCGGGCCGATCAGCCGGGACGCGTCCGCGTATTCCACCGCGATGTCGGCCCGGAACGGCGCCAGGCCGCCGGCACGGGATCGCCCAGGGGGCCGGTGACCGTCGAGGTCCGGTTGGGCCCGCCGAGGGCGTCGAGCGTGCCCTCGCCGCCGTCGGCCACGGGCGCCTCGTCGCAGGTGCACCCGCAGGCTCGCGCCACCTTGGCCACGGCCGCGGCCACGGCTCGCGCCGACGCCGTCCCCCGGAACTTGTCGGGCGCGGCCACCACGTGCACACCGCCATCCTGCCTGTTCGCCGGGCCCGGCGCCGATGTCGACGACACGGCACGCGCCGGCTCGCCGCGTGGCCGTCCGCCCTTCTACCGTGACGGGGTGCCGAGCACCGAGCAGGGCAACGTGGTCATCGTCTCCAACCGCGGCCCGCTGTCGTTCTCGGTCGACGACGGCGGCGAGCTGCAGGCGAGGCGTGGCGGAGGTGGCCTGGTGAGCGCCCTGGGGCCGGCCGTCGCCGGCAGCGGTGCCACCTGGATCGCCGGCGCCCTCTCCGAGGCCGACCGCCAGGCCGCCGCCGCCGGCGTGGTGGAGGCGCAGGGCTTCCGCCTGCGCTCTCTGCTCGTCGACCCCGACGCCTACCGCGCCTACTACCACGTCGTCTCGAGCGGAACGCTGTGGTTCCTGCACCACCGGCTCTACGACACCGCCCGCCGGCCCCGCTTCGACCGTCGCTGGCGGGAGGCGTGGCAGGCCTACCGCGACGTCAACGCACTGTTCGCCCGGGCGGTGGCCGAGGACGCCGGCGAGGGGGCGGTGGTGCTGGTGCAGGACTACCACTTCTCGCTCCTGCCCGCCGAGCTGGCGGCCAAGCGACCGGACCTGGCCGTGATCCACTTCCACCACACACCGTTCGCCTCGCCCGACGACCTGCGCATGCTGCCCGATGACGTGGCCACCGAGCTCCTCACCGGGCTGGCGGCCAGCGCCGCCTGCGGCTTCCAGGCCCCCCGCTGGGCCGCGGCCTTCGAGGCGTGCTGCGCCGACCTGCTGGGCCGCTCGTCCCCGACCTTCGTCTCGCCGGCGGCGGTGGCGGCCGAGGACATCGAGGCCGTCGCCGCGTCGGCGTCCTGCGCCACTGCCCTGGCCGAGCTCCACCGTCGCGTGGGCGACCGGCGGCTGATCGTACGGGTCGATCGCATCGAGCTGTCCAAGAACCTGCTGCGCGGGTTCCACGCCTTCGAAGACCTCCTGCGGACCCATCCCGAGTGGCGCGAGCAGGTCGTCTTCGCCGCCTTCGTCTACCCCTCGAGAGAAGGCCTGGCCGACTACCTCGCCTACCGCCAGGAGGTGGAGGGCCTGGTGCGCCGGATCAACGAGACGTGGGCCACACCGGGGTGGACACCCATCCTCTACGACGCCAGCGACGACTTCCCCGGCGCGGTCGCCGGGCTCCGTCGCTACGACACGCTGCTGGTCAACCCCGTGCGCGACGGCTTGAACCTGGTGGCCAAGGAGGGCCCGCTGGTCAACGAGCGGGCCGGCGTGCTGCTGCTCAGCCGTGAGTCCGGCGCCTGGTCCGAGCTCGGGACCGCTGCCCTGGGACTCAACCCCTTCGACGTCACGGCCACCTCCGAGGCGCTCCACACCGCCCTGTCGATGGACCAAGGCGAGCGCCGGCGCCACGCCGGAGCGGTCCGTGACCTGGCTGCCGCCCGCACGCCGCACGACTGGCTCGACGACCAGATGGAGGCGGCGGACCGAGCGCGCGCCGCAGGCGCCTCAGGACCCTCAACCTGACGCCAGCGCCTCGAGCACGGCCAGGGCCTCGGTAGGGCCGTCGACGACCACGTCGGCCTGCTCCAGCAGGTCGGGGTCGGCCTCGGCACTGTTGACCGCGACCCGGGCGGTGGCGACGCCGGCGCCGGCCAGGCGCTCGAGGGCAGCGAAGGCGCTGAGGTCGCCCACGTCGTCACCGAAGAAGCAGGCCGCCCCCATGCCGGTGGCCACCGACTCCACCACGGTGCCCTTGTCGGCGTCGACGGGCGGGTGAAGCTCGATCGAAGCCCGTCCCTCGCCCACCACCAGGCCGGTGCGCTCGGCCTCCTCCCGCGCCCAGGCTCGGGCCTCGTCGCCCCGCTCGGGGACGGTGCGGAAGTGCAGGGTCAGCGAGAGACCCTTGGCCTCCACCAGAGGGCCCAGCCGGGTCTCGGCCCTCGCCGTCGCTTCGGCCACCACCGGCCGCCACCGCTCGGCCTCGGGCGCCTCGACCCGCTGGCCGTCCTCCCAGCGTTCGAGGCCGTAGAGCCCCGACAGCCACAGGTCGGTGCCCAACCGGTCGACCAGGTAGGAGACGGGGCGCCCGGAGATCACCCCCACCACGGCGAAGCGGCGGGCCAGGCGATGGAGCACCTCCACCGCTCCCGGCAGGGGGACGGCCGACTTGGGGTCGTCGACGACGGGCGCCAGCGTCCCGTCGAAGTCGGTGAGGACCACCGAGCGGGTGGGATCGGTGAGCAGCGGTCGTAGCGGCGACGGGAGCTCCACGTCCCGACACGCTACCGTCGCCGGACGATGTCACGAGCCGCCCTCCGCCGCCTCCCGGTGAGGGTGCTCCTCGCCGTCGCCCTCGTCGCCAGCCTGAGCGCCTGCCGGGAGGGCACGGTCCGCCTCACCTTCCGGCCCGAGGTGGGGGCCACGTACCGCTATGAGCTCGAGGTCCGCACCGTCTCCGAGGTGCGCATCGGCGCCACCGGTCCCGACCGGCGCGAGGAGGACGTGACCCTCACCGCCGAGCACACCGTGCTGCGCTCCGGCGACGACGGAGTGGAGGTGCGGGTACTGCTCCAGGAGCCGGGGACCGACGACCGGGTGTTCGAGGTGGTGTTCGACCGGGCCGCCCAACTGGAGGAGGTGCGCTCGATCGAGGGCGTCCCCGACGAGCGCCTCGGCCTCCTCGGCATCGCCGAGATCTTCCCGGCGGCGGTGGGAGCGCCGCCCGACCGTGCCCTGGCCCCGGGCGCCAGCTGGGTCATCGACGACGCCGTCCAGGTGCCGGACTCCGAGTCGAAGACCCAGCTCGACGGCTCTGGGCGGCTGGTCGAGCTCGGCGTGGTCGACGGCGAGAAGGTGGCCAGCCTGGAGGCCGCCGCCCGGCTTCCGCTGGAGGCGGTGATCCCCTCGCCCAGCGGCGAGCTACGACTCGAGGGCGTGCAGGTGACCGACTACCGGGCCACCCACGACCTCGACGACGGATCGGTCCGGGAAGCCAGCTCCACCACCGTCGGCCGCTTCGACCTCCAGGTCAGTCCGCCGCCCGACCGGAACGTCGCACCCGTCCCCGGCTTCCTCGTCGTCCAGGTCAGCTCCCGCATCCGCCTCCTGCCGCCGGAACGCTGATCGCTCCGCCGGCGCGTGGCCCGGCGGGGGCGGAGCGGGACTACTCGGCCAAGTCTCCGGAGGCCACCAGCACCACGTTGGCTCCACGCAGGTCCTCCACGGGGGAGGGGTCGGGCAGCGGGGCCACCGGAGGGGCTGGATCGAACAGCTGCGCCACGGCGGCGGCGGCCTCCTCGAACCCGGGCGCGTGGTACACCACCGACGACTCGACCGGCTGGCTGTTGGTGGGCGGCGCCGTCTCGTAACCGGCCTCGGAGACCACCTCGGTCACGGCCGCCGCCAGGCCGGCCACACGGCCCGCCTCACCACCGGAGCCGTTGGCCACCAGGACAGTGATGGTGGAGGGATCGACGGGCGGGGGTGCGACCTCGGTCGTGCTGGTGGTGTCGTCGTCGCCGATGCTCGGGACGGTCGTCGGCGTGCCCCCGTCGCCGTCGCCGCCGCCGTCGTCGGTGGTGTCGGTGGTGTCGGTGGTGGCGGCGGTGAACGGGTCGGGCCCGTCGGTGCCCTGGAGCAGCACGATGCCGAGGACCACGGCCACCACGATGAGCATGACGCCGCGCAGCATCGCCCCCCCCGCGGAGCGGACGAACGAGCCGCCCTCGGGGGAGGGATCGTCCAGCGTCACGTTCGCACCGGGCGGCCGGCGGCGGCGCGACCCTCGAAGCGAGCGCGCCGGCGACGATGACGCGATCGCCGGAGGCGACGGACGACCAAGGGGTCGTACCCGAGCGCCTCAGGGGAGTCGAGGAGGGCGGCCAGTATCTGGTAGTAGCGCGCCGGGGAGAGCCCGAAGCGCTGGCGGATGGCCACCTCTTTGGGGCCCGTCAGCTTCCACCAGCTTCGCTCGAACTCGAGGATCGCCATGTCGCGCTCGGACAAACCCATCGGGTGCAGCCTTGCCTCGGGCCGCCCCCGATGCAAGGACCCTCACACGCCGCTGCCCTCTCGCCGGCCGAACCCGTCCATGGGAGCTGGAGCGGAGGGCCGTCAAGCCCGCATAGCCCTCCTCGGCGCGGGGTACCTCAGCCGCCATGCCTTCCCGGAGCAAGCTCCTCGCCGCCAGCCTGACCGCCCTGCTGCTCGTGGGAGGTGCCACCGCCTGCGGCAATGAGGGCGAGGGAGGCGACATGGGCGACATGGAGATGGAAGAAGAGGACTGACCTGCGGACGGGCCCTGCCCCGTAGCAGAGCCCGTAGTAGAGGGAGTGCACTTCGTGTGCCCATTCTCACCTCCAGGACGTTCTCCGAGCCGAGTGTCGGATTCGAACCGACGACCTCTTCTTTACAAGAGAAGCGCTCTACCAGCTGAGCTAACCCGGCGGGCCTGACGACCTTACCGGCGCCACGCTTCTGGCGGTGAGAACGGTGCGCAAAGCGCACCGCTTCCACCGCCAGAAGCCGGCCGGCGGTCAGACCAGGTAGCGGATCTCTCCCTCGGACGCCCGCAGGACCGCTTCCACGGCGGCGACCAACAGGGCGTGGAGCACCCGGAACCGCTCCACGTCGGGGTCGACGTCGTCGGCCGCCGACGGAGCCTCACCTTGCGCCGGCCCCCCGGTCTCGCCGAGCCCGGCCAGCTCGGCATCCCAATCGGTGTTCCGAGCTGCCAGCTTGAGACGCATGGCCGGAGCCTGCAGCAGCGCCCGCTGCAGGTCCTGGACGATGGTCACCACCACGTCGGTGGTGGTCCGCACCCCAGGGGTCGCCAGCAGGTGCAACGCCTGGAGCTTGCGCATGGCCATGGCGGCGATGAGCACGGGATCGCCCAGCTCGGCCACCGCGGAGTCCACCTCGCGCAGATCGAGCGTGATGTGGGACGGCACGTCGAACCACCGGCGCAGCGTGGCGAACATCTCGGAGGTCACGCTGTTCAGCGCCAACAGCTCGTCAGGCTTGGGAACGGTCGCCGCTCCCTCGCCGCCCTCGTTGTCCCCTGGTGCGGACATGGGACGACTAGCAGGGAGCCGGCGCCGGCGCCGGGCCTCGTGCACAGACGGTCTCGGCCACGCCCTAGCGCACTAGTGCGTGCCGGCGGCGACTGCCTGGTCGAGGCTGTCGTACATCGAGAAGACCTTGGTCAAGCCGGTCACCTCGAACACCTTGCGGATCCGCGGCTGCGTGCAGATCAGGTGCAGGTCACCACCGCTGGAGCGCACGCGCTTGAGCGCTCCGACGAGGACACCGAGCCCGGTGGAGTCGAGGAACTCGACACCGTCGAGGTCGACCACGATGCTGGTGTCACCCTGGGCCGCCAGTCCATGCAGTTGCTCGCGCAGGCGGGGGACCGTGGCGACGTCGACCTCACCGGAGACAGCGAGCACCGAGTAGCCGTCACGCTCCGAAAGCTCGAGCCCTAGATCCATGTACGGGTCGCCCCCTCCACAACGTCGCGCTACTGGCCTGCGCCACGCTACCGGCTTTGGTGACTGCTCCGCGCCGCCCAGGTGGGTGCCGCCCCGGTAGCGTCGTTCCCGGTGCAGGTGACGCTCGACCGGCTGCTGACGGGGCTGGGGGGCGACGACCGCCTGGTCCACCTCGAGCGACTGCCGGCCCGCCCCCCTCGTCACGCCGCCCCCGACCCTGCCCTGCCCCCGGTCCTCGCCGCCCGTCTCGCCGGGCCCCTGTGGTCACATCAGGCCCGAGCCCTGGAGCTGGCCCGGGCCCACCGGTCGGTCGTGGTGGCCACCGGGACGGCATCCGGAAAGTCGCTCTGCTACCAGTTGCCCATCGCCGAGGCGGCGTACCGGGCCGGTGAGGGCTCGGGCCCGCCCATCACCGCGTTGTGCCTCTACCCCACCAAGGCACTGGCCCACGACCAGCTCCGGGCGCTGACGGCGATGGACCTGCCGGGGGTCGTCGCCGCCTGCTACGACGGTGACACGGCCCCGAGCGAGCGGGCGTGGGCCCGCAGCCATGCCGGCGTGGTGCTGACCAACCCCGACATGCTCCACGTCGGACTGCTCCCCCACCACGCACGATGGGCCACCTTCCTCAGCCGCCTCCGCTACGTGGTGGTCGACGAGCTGCACACGCTGCGGGGCATCTTCGGCAGCCACGTGGCCCAGCTGCTGCGGCGCCTGCGCCGGCTGTGCGCCCACTACGGCTCCGACCCGGTGTTCCTCTTCGGCTCGGCCACCATCGGCCAGCCGGCCACGTTGGCCTCCGCCCTGTGCGGCCTGCCCGTCGTGGCCGTCACCGAGGACGGCTCGCCCCGAGGTGAGCGGTTGTTCGCCCTGTGGAACCCCCCCCTGCTCGATCCCGCCGCGGGGGTGCGGGCGTCGGCCAACGGGGAGACGGCCACCCTGCTGGCCCGACTGGTGGCGGACGGATGCCGGGCCCTGGCCTTCTGCCGGAGCCGCAAGGGCACCGAGCTCGTCGCCGACGAGGCCCGCCGGCGGGTCGGTCCCCACCTGGCGGAGAGCATCCGTGCCTACCGCGGCGGCTACCTGGCCGAGGAGCGCCGGCAGATCGAGGCCGACCTGGTCGCCGGACGGCTCCACGGCGTGGTCACCACCAGCGCACTGGAGCTCGGCATCGACGTTGGCGGCCTCGACGCCTGCGTGCTGAACGGCTTCCCCGGCACCATCGCCTCGCTGTGGCAGCAGGCGGGCCGAGCCGGGAGGACCCGGCAGCGGTCACTGGCGGTGTTGGTGGCAGGCGAGGACCAGCTCGACCAGTGGCTGATGGCCCACCCGCACGAGGTCTTCACCCGGTCACCGGAGGCGGCGGTGGTCAACCCGTCGAACCCTTTCGTGCTCCACGCCCATCTCGCCTGTGCCGCCTACGAGCTGCCCCTGTCCCCCGCCGACGATGCCTGGTGGGACGAGCTCGACGAAGGGGTGCTCCGCCTGGTGAGCGACGACCGGCTGGCCGTGAGGGAGGGACGGGCCTACTGGAAGGGCCGGCGGGCGCCGGCCCCCGCCGTGGGGCTGCGCAGCGGATCGTCCCGGGAGTACCGCATCGCCGACCTCGACGGGCGCCTGGTCGGCACCGTCGACGAGAGCCGGGCGTTCACGACCGTGCACGAGGGGGCGGTCTACCTGCATCAGGGACGGCCGTGGCGGGTCGACATGCTGGACCTCGACGACCGGGTGGCCTGGGTCTCCCCTGCTGCCGGAGACGAGCTCACCCAGCCCCGCTCCGAGACCGACGTCCGCATCCTGGACGACCAGTGGTCCCGACCGGTGGGCGGGGCCTCGTTGCACCTGGGCACCGTCGAGGTGTGCCAGCGGGTCACCGGCTACCGGCGGCGCCATGCCGCCACCGGGGAGGTGCTCGCCGACGAGGTGCTCGACCTCCCGCCCACCCGCCTCGTCACCCGTGCCTTCTGGTACGTGGTCGACACCGAGTTGCTGGACGAGGCGGGGATCGAGCGCCGGGCCCGAGCCGGCGCCCTCCACGCCGCCGAGCACGCTGCCATCGGGATCCTCCCGCTGTTCACCATCTGTGACCGCTGGGACGTGGGCGGGTTGTCGACCCCGCACCACGCCGACACGGCGGCGCCGACGGTCGTGATCCACGATGGCTACCCCGGAGGCGTGGGCATCGCCGAGCTCGGCTTCGACGCCGGACGCCGCCACCTGGAAGCGACGCTCGAGCTGGTGTCGGCGTGCCCGTGCACCACCGGCTGCCCGTCGTGCGTGCAGTCACCGAAGTGCGGCAACTGGAACGAGCCCCTCGACAAGGCCGGCGCCGTGGGGTTGCTGGAGGTCGTGACCCGGCGGGCGTAGGGCCGGGCGTGGCTGGTGGCGGCTGCACGAGGGTCGCCAACGAGCCAGCCTCCTTAGGCCCCGGAAAGAAACTACCTGGGCCTTTCCAGTGAAGAAGCGGCAGCTCAAGGCACCAGAAGACGCCCAGGTAGTTTCTTTTCAGGGCCTCGGATGCACGGAGTGGATCCCACCTATGCTCCCGGCACATCTTCGATCGGAGAGCCGTGATCCTGAGGCGCATTGCCGTGGTGTGTGCCCTGGCAGTGGCCACGGTCGCTTGCGACGACGGCGAGGAAGCCGGCGGTACGGGCGCCAACCAACCGTTCTTCGCCGACGACCCCGCCGCCACCGACGATCCCGACCGAACGGCCGGCACCGATGACGAGGACCCGTCCGGGGATGCTGGCGGAGCAGACGCGCCCCACGAGCTGACCGGGGAGGTGCTCGCCACGGCCACGGGTGCAGACGGCTCGTTGCCGCTGCGCCTGGAGCTGAACGCCGTGCGTCGGCAGGGCTCGACGGTCAGCATCACCTTCGGGGTCACCAACCAAGGTGATGACAGATGGCAGGTCGCGCAGTTCTTCTCCGGGCCAGACCGAGACGACGTCGACACGAGCTCCACGCTTGCCGGGTTTCGCTGATCGACACCGTCAACGGGCGCCGCTACCCGGTGCTGTTCGGAGAGGACGGTGTGTGCGCCTGCGACAGCGAGCTCTTCCTCCGTTTCGTCGGCGCCGGGGAGACCGGTCGCTTCTCTGCGCTGACAGGTGCGCCGCCACCCGAGGTCGACACCGTCGACGTGCAGATCCCCGGCTTCGGGACCTTCAGCGCCATCCCCCTCGCCGACCGGTGACGGGATGCCGGCGGCGGTTGGCGGCGGCCGTCGCCGTCGCCGTGATCGCCGGTACGCCCGTCCCGGGCAGCGTTGCTCTCGCCGGCGGGCAATCAGCCGAGGACGGCGCTGCCTTCGGCGTCGGCAGCGAGCCCGTGAGCCTGGCGCCACTGGAGGGCGTCCCGCTGGTGCTGGTCGAGCAGGCTCTCGACGGCAGCGTGGCACTGGAGCGATCCGAGGACATGGTGGAGGTCACCCTCTCCGCTGACGTGCTCTTCGCGTTCGACAGCGCCGACCTGCAGCCCACTGCGGAGCCGGGGCTCATGGAAGCCCGCGATCTCCTGACGCGTGCGACCGGAGCCGTCACCATCGTGGGCCACACCGACGACGTGGGGACCGACGAGTACAACGACGACCTTTCGCTGCGCCGGGCCGAATCGGTACGGCAGGCGCTCTCAGCGGCGCTGGCCGCCGCCGGAGTAGAGGCCGTGGTCGAGGGACGTGGTGAGCGCGAGCCCGTCGCCCCCAATGCCAACGAGGACGGATCGGACAATCCTGAAGGCCGGCAGCGCAACCGCCGAGTGACCGTGGCGATCCCGGTCGCTGCTGGTCGATAGTCGCCCGCCGCCGGACCTCCGATCGTCTCCCACGACCGGCACGTTCGGGGCCCTGTCAGGCGCCCGGCAGGATGGGGATGTCGTCGTCGCCCACCCGCTGGGACAGCAGACGCATGTGCACCGCGCTCATCAGCAGGGCCAGCCCGCCGGCGATGGGCACCAGCGTGCCCCGCGGATCGTCGTCGTCGTCGTCGAACTCGGCCAGCACCGCCGCCTGGCCCTCCGGCTCGGTCGAGGTGGTGGGGACCTGCGTCGTGGTGGTCTGGCTGGGGTCGAAGGGCAGGTCCCGGGAGAACCCGGTGTCGACCGTGGTCGCCGTCCGCCTGCGGACCGACGGCCGGTCGCCGCCGGTCGTGCCCGAGGGCGCCGGCCGCCGTTGGTTGGGCGGGCCCACCTGGGGCGCCGTCGGCTGGGGAGACTCCGGGCCGGCGGTCACGACGGCGGAGGCCTTGCCCTCGACGCGGCCGTCGGGCCCGGAGCGTACGGCGATCACCTGGTAGCGGTGCTCGGCGTCGATGCCGGGGTCGGTGAAGGTCGTCCCCGTCACCAGGCCGGCGACCGTCTCGAACCCGGCCGGGCCGGGAGCGTTGCGCAGGACCCGGTAGCCCTCGAGGTCGATCTCGGTGTTCGCCTTCCACGTGAGGCCGACGTTCTTGGAACCAGGGTCGTACGTGGCGCTCAGCCCAGTGACCTGAGCGGGCGGGATGGCGACCTTGAAGGGCAGTGTGGGCTGCGCCAGCTCGGTCGTCGGAACAGGGATGACGAGGAGCTGGTCCTCGTAGGTGACGTGCGCCTTCAACTCGTAGGCCCCGTTGCACGGGAAGCGCACGTCGAACTTGACGTCGACGGTGGCCTGCTTGTCGACGGGCTGGGCACGCTGGTCCTCCGGCACGTCGACGAAGCAATCGTCGGAGTCGTCGACCGGCTGGACCAGCTCGAACTCGACCTGGGTGATCTTCTGGTTGACCTTGTCGGTGGAGATGGTGGCGGTGATGGGCCCGGGTCCCTTGAGTACCGGGTCGTTGACCGTGGGACGCGTCCACTCCACGTTGGGGGGGGCAGCCGACGCCGGCGTCGCCACCAGCAGCAGACCGACCAGGGCCGCGCCGGCGGCGGCCAGGAGGCGACGTCCGCTCATGTCTTGAGGTCGGCCTGGACGATGAGCCGCTCGCGGTCGGAGTTCTTGGGGTGGCAGGTGGTCAGGGTCAGCATCCCGCCGGGGGTGGCGCTGACCACCGAGAAGTCGGTGGGCTCCACGATGAAGGGCGCCTTGCTGAGGACGTAGGTGCACGAGCCCACCGGGGTCTCCAGGATGATCTCGTCGCCCGGCTTCATCCGGTCGAGGTTGTGGAAGGGCCGGCCGTAGGTGGTGCGGTGGCCGGCGATGGCGACGTTGCCGGGCTCGCACGGCAACGGGGTGTCGACGTAGTGACCGGCGCCGGCGCGCAGCGCGCTGAGGGTGGTCCCCTCGACCACCACGGTGTCGACGCCCAGCGACGGGATCTTGAGCCGGGTCAGGCTCTCACCCACGGCCACGGTCCCGGCCGTGTACGCCTCCTTCAGCTCGGGCGTGGCCAGCTGGTCCTGGAGACCGTCCTGCACCCGGCCCTGGTAGAGGTTGGTGTAGAAGGGGTAGCCGAGGACGCCGACGGCCACCAGCAGCATGACCACCGACAGGCCCGACAGGAGTCGGCGAAGGTTCTTGCGCTTGCTGAGCGCCCCGGCGGCACGGTCGGCGGGGCCGGCGGGAGGGCGGTCGTCGTGGCTCAACACGAAACGGCCCGAGAGGAGGCGGAGGGGGGTACCTGGCTCATGAGGCTCTCCAGAGTAACGAGGAGCGGGAGGAACCGATGCGCGCCGCACGACGGATCATGGCGTGGCCGGACGTCGCCCCGCCTGTTCATCGTTGCCGCGTCGTGCCGCATCCCTCTCGCACCGACCGATCTGACCGGTTACTGCACCGTGGACGAAACCCGGCTCGCTCACCGAACCCGGGCTCGCACGTGTTCCTGACTCGCCAAACCGGCGTTGGTGACGCGAGCGCCGCGCAGCGTGACGGGAACCGCTCAGCGCTCCACCCGCATGGAGGCCGAGCCCGACAGCTGCACGTCGCCCACCAGCGGGCCGACGAGCGGGACGTCGGTGACCGACACGTAGCGCACCAGCACCCGGACCCGGCTGCCCGCCGCACCCCGCCCGGAGGCTTCGACCACGACGCGATCGGGGGCGAGGCCGGCGCCGGCCAACGCTGCCGCCCTCGCCGCTCCGGAGTCGTCGCTGACCGCCGCCGCCCGAGCCCCCTCCCGGGCGGCGTGGACGACGAGCACCTGATCGCGCACCACCAGGGCCACCTGCAACAGGGTGAGGGCCAGGGCGGCGACGAGGGGGAGGACCAGGGCCAGCTCCACTGCCGCCTGGCCCCGGTCGTCGCCCACTCCGGATCTCAACGGGCGTCGCGGATGACGCTGTCGAACACAGCGTCGAGGAGCCGGCCCAGCCGGTTCGTCCTGGTCGCCCAGGCACCGATGAGGAGGGCGATGGCGGCGGCGCCGAGCAGGACGAGGGCGTACTCGGCCGACGTCTGCCCCTTCTCGTCCCGCAGGCGGTCGAGGCGGGCACCGAGGCGGGCGGCGGCGAGCAGCACGGAGACGTGGACGTGGACGACGAGAGCGAGCGGGAGCATGGGCTCCTCCTTGGTGAACGGTGTGCGGATCAGGGGCGCAGCGACCCGAAGGCGCCGGCGAGCAGGGGCGCCACCGTCAGCAGCGCGAAGGCGGGGAGTGTGCAGAACACGAGGGGAAAGAGCAGCTTGACCGGCACTCGGCGGGCGGCCTCCTCGGCCCGCCGCCGGCGGTCGGAGCGAAGCTCGGCGGCCAGGCGAGCCAGCCCGTCGAGCAGCGGGGCGCCGTAGCGGTCGGACGCCACCAGGGCAGCGACGAGCGGCCGCACCTCTTCGCCGGCGCGGGAGGGCACCTCGTCCAGGGCGTCGCTGACGCGGCGACCCAGGTCGACCTCGTGCACCACCTGCCTCAGCTCGGCGGCGAGAGGACCGGGGGCACGGCGGGCGACGGCTGCCACCGCCAAGGGGACGTTGAGCCCGGCGCCCACTGCGAGGACGAACAGGTCGGCGACCTCGGGGAGATGGCGCAGGAGGTCGGCCCGCCGGCGTCGGCGCCGGCGGCGGGCGGCCACGGCCGGCAGGCCCCACACCACCGCACCGACCGCCGGCGCCGCCAGGGGCAGGACCACCAGGCTGGCGGCGGTGGCCGCCACCGAACGGCCGAGCCGCACCGCTGCCTCGGGGGAGGCGGGGCGACGGCAGGCCCGCAGCAGGGCCCGGCCCAGCGCCGCCACCGGGGAGGCGTCGACACGGCGGTGCTTCCCGCCGCCCGACGGGCCTCGGCCGCCGGCGACGAGCGCCCGAGCTCGATGCGGCCCCGGCCGGCGCCGCCAGGCGGCGATCAGCACCACGCCGGCCCAGCCGGCGCCGAGGGCTGCCTCCATCACCGGACCTCACCCCCTGCCGGCGACGGGCCCGCGCCTTCAGGACGCCGGGGAGCTCCGCTGGCGCACCGCCGGAGCCTCACTGGTCGACCCGGGACAACCGGTGCATCCACAGCCCGGCCAGGGCGTCCAGGGCGAGACCGCCAGCCAGGCACGCCAGGCCCAGTGGTGTCACGAAGAAGGCGGCGGTGCGCTCGTCGGTGGCAGCCGCCAGCGCCGAGAACCCCAGAGGCGCCAACACGATCACCACGGCCGACAGGCGAGCCTGCGCCGAGAGCGCCCGCACCTCCCCGGCCACGGCCGACCGGGCCCGCAGGGTGGCGGCCACGCCGTCGAGGGCGCGGGCATGGGCGCCGCCGGTCTCGACGCCCAGGCCCAGGGCCGACACGGCCAGGCTGATCCCCGGAAGCGGTCGCCGGCGACCCCATCCGTCGAGGGCGGTGAGCAGCGGCACGCCGGCGTCGACCTCTCCCGTCACCAGGCGCAGGTCGTGGCCCAGGAGCCCCGGAGCACCAGCGGCCTCCTCCACCGCCTGGCGCAGGGACAACCCGCTGCGCAGGCTGCGCGCCATCGTCTCGAGCAGGTCGGGCAGCGCACCTTCGAGCAGACGATCGGCTCGCCCCGAACAGGCGAACAGCGCCGCCGGCGGTCCCGTGACCGCCGCCACCACGGCAACCGCGGCCAGGGCCGGCCCCCCGGCCAGCGCCGCCAGCGCCGTCGCCCCGGCGCCGGCCAGCAACCACCCCTGCCACACCGAGGACGAGTCGGCGACCACACCCGCCGCCACCAATCGCGGCGCCAGCCAGGCCGGTGGCGGCAACGGCCACGCCGGCAGCCCGCTCGGCACGGGCGCCGTCACCGGCGGGCCCGCGGCCAGACGGCGCAGCACCAGCGACCGCCGGCCCGTCCCCGCGGCCCCGTGCACGGCCAGAACCGAGATGAGCACGAGGAAGCCGGCGACCAGGGGGGCTGCGGGGCTCATCGGCTGGTGGTGCCGGCGCCGTCACGGACCCACGCCGGCTCGGGGGCGGTGGCGCCGGGCGCCCGGGGCGGCCGCAGGGGAAGGGCGTGCAGGCCGTCGGGCCCCGAGAGTGGCCGCACGCCGGCGGCGGGGGCGCCAGGGGCCGCCGCCACTCCCGGAGGCAGCACCTCGGCCACCTCGACGACGCTCCGCCCGCCGTCGGGCCGGCGCGCCACCTGCACCACCAGGTCGACGGCGGCGTGGAGCTGGTCGCGCACCGCTGCCAGCGGCAGCGCCACCGACCCGGTGAGCACCATGGTCTCGATTCGGCGCAGGGCGTCGGCCCCGCTGTTGGCGTGGCACGTGGACAACGAGCCGTCGTGGCCCGTGTTCATGGCCTGGAGCATGTCGAGGGCCTCGGGCCCCCGGACCTCGCCCACGATGATGCGGTCGGGGCGCATGCGCAGGGCGTTGCGCACCAGCTGTCGCAAGGGCACCTCACCGACGCCCTCGGCGTTGGCCGGGCGGGCCTCGAGGCGCACCACGTGCTCGCCCGGCAGGCGCAGCTCAGCGGCGTCCTCCACGGTGATGACCCGCTCTCCCGCCGGGATCTCGGCCCCGAGGGCGTTGAGCAGCGTGGTCTTGCCGGCGCCGGCACCGCCCGAGACGAGGACGTTGCCACGCGACCGCACCGCCCAGCCCAGCAGCTGGGCGACACCCGGGGGGCAGAACCGCTCGAGGGGGATCCGCCGGGTTCCGAAGCGGCGGATGGTCAGGCAGGGCCCGTCGACGGAGAGGGGCGGGTCCACCGCGTTCACCCTGGATCCGTCGGGCAGTCGGTCGT
>JAHWKL010000054.1 GCA_019347915.1 Actinomycetota bacterium | reverse complement strand
AGACGTAGGCGGCACCCGACAGTCCCTCACCGGAGAGGGGCGCCAGCCGGGGGACGAACACGAGCTCCTCCTCCTCGGCGTAACTGCGGTCGGAGGCGTCGGTGCGGACGTACCAGACGTCGGCGCCGTCGACCACGCCGGGGCGGACGGCCATGGTCACGAACCCGAACGGCCCCGCCCACTCGTCGCTCTCGAGGGCGAAGTCGACGACGTCGCCGACGATGGCCCGAGCCTCATCGGCCGCTGCGGCGTCCGACGTCGTGGCGGTGCCACCACCGCCGCTCGCTGGCCCCGGTCCGGCGGCGTTGTCGTCACCGCACGCCGACACCAGGGTGGGAAGGCCCACACCGGCCACGCCCAGCGCCACCGCGCGCGACGACGCCCACCCCAGGAACACCCGCCGCCGCATGGGACGGCTCCTCACGTCACGATCCACGTCAGTCCCCTCTTCGCTCGCAGAACTCGTCAGCGGGGGAACCCGCCGGGACCATGGCATCTTCCGGATGGTTCGAAATTTCTTGTCACTGGCGCAGACCGGTCGTCGGCTTCGCCGGGGCGGGGCCGGGCGGCGGGCAGCAGGCGCCAGGACCCCGTCCGGAATGCGGCGGCGCCATGGGCGGGTTCCCCATGCGAGTCCACATCCGCGACCTCCGGAGGTGAACGCGATGGAGTTCGATCTGTTAGCGGCGCTGGCCGCCGGGCTCGCCGCCACCGTCGTCATGACGGCCCTGATGACCATGGCCGCTCGTGCCGGCATGACTGACATGCCGCCCATGCCACTCGTCACCGGGGCGATGATGACGGGAGCCCGGAGACAGGCGATGGCCTTCGGGGCCGTTGTCCACTACCTCGTCATGGGAACCGCGGTGTTCGGATTGCTCTACGCGGCCTTGTTCGTCGCCTTCGGGGACGCCAGCTGGTGGATCGGGGCGGTGGTCGGAGTCGCACACGGTCTGGTCGTGGGTGCCATGTTCATGCCGATGATGCCGACCATGCACCCGCGGATGTCACGCAGCGCCGCCCCCGCCCGCACCGGCCTTGATCGGGCGACCGTCACCGAGCAGGCCGACGGTGAGGTCCGCCTCGCCGCTCCGGGCTTCATGGGCAAGGACTGGGGCGCCATGACCCCCGCCGGGCTGGTCATGGGACACGCCGTGTACGGCGTGGTGGCGGCGCTGGTGTACAGCTGGGTGGTGTAGGGACAGCTGGCGCCACCGATCAAACGAGCGTCACCGGGCGCGAGTCGCTAGCGACGCCCGCCCGGGCGCCGGGTCAGCGCTCGCTTGAGCAGCACGGTGAGGTCCACCAGCGCCAGACACGCGCCGCACCTGGCGACGTGCGTCGCCACCGCACGAGTCTCGGTCGTGGTGGTCTCACCGTCGAGCCACGGGTCCACGAGGCGCTGGAGGCGGCGGTGTCGGAGACGGCCCACGGCAGTGGAACCCGCAGGGCACTGGCCTCATTCCTGGACGACCACGCCGCCGGCGCCGGTTGGTCGCTCCGCAACCGCTCCGTCATGGAATGGCGGCACGACCGGTGCGGGTTCCTCCACCATGGCCGCCGCCCACGATCATCCCGCGCTCACGGATGAGGCGGCCTTCGAGCTGTACGTGCTCCCCGAGGTGGAGGTGCTGTTGCGCGTGGCCCTTTCCATGACCCGCAACGCCGCCGACGCCGAGGATCTCGTGCAGGACACCATGCTCCGCGCCTTCCGTGGCATCTCCCGCTTCGACGGGCGGTACCCGCGAGCCTGGCTGCTGACCATCCTGCGGAACGCCCATGTCAACAGGAACCGGCGTCGGCGGCCAGAGCTGTTGCGCGATGCCGACGCCGGCACGAGCCTCCTGGAGACCCAGACGCCCGACGACAGCGCCGAGGAGGTCGCCGTGGGTCAGACCTTCGATCATGTCGTCGAAGATGCGCTGGCCCGGCTGCCCGACCGCTACCGGCGGGTGGTGGAGCTGGTCGACATGGAGGGCCTGTCCTACCGCGGCGCTGCCGAGTCGCTCGGCGTTCCGGTCGGCACGGTCATGAGCCGTCTGCACCGGGCCCGCCGTCGCATCCGTGACCAACTGATCGCCAGCGGCCTCGTGTCGGCTGGGAGCCGGCGATGAGGGCCCTGCGGTACCTGCGGCGCCGGCGCCGACCCCACACCGACTCGGCCGTGCTGGCGTGCGAGGCCGTGGTCGAGCTGGTCCAGCTGTACCTGGACGGCGCCACCGACGACCTGACGTCGGAGGAGGTGGGTCACCATCTCGACATGTGCCGTCGCTGCGGGCTCCAAGCCGACGTCTACCTGCAGATCAAGGCCACCCTCGCCGCCAACCGGCCGGTGCCGGACGACGCCGTCGAGCGACTCCGACGGTTCGGCGAGCAGCTCGCCGTACACGGCCTTCCCGGTTCACCATGACGGTGATGGCCTCGCTGCTCGAGCTGTTGCTGCCGCGGACCGATGCCGGTGCCGGCATCCAGGTGGTCGTCGCCGTGGCCCTCTTCTCCGCAGCAACAGTCGCCGCCCGCCACAACCGGGACCTGCTGTGGCTCGTGGCGGGACTGGGGACCGTGACCTTCGCCTGGTTCGGTCTGCGGACCCTGCACTGAACCCACCGCCGCGAAGCGGAAGAAGTGCGGGCTGGCAGCGGGTTGCACCTGTCGTGCCTCCCGCTCCGCCACGACGCTGGCTGGTGGCCGCCGCCGCATCGGCGTTGTTCGTGCTCGGCGCCGTCACACTCGAGGTGCTGGCCGGGACGGCGGCCAACAGCGCCGTCCCCGACTGGGCCCACCTGGTTCCCGCCACCTGGCCACGACCGGCCCGCGTGAGCTGGTGGCTGGCCGTCGCCGGCGCCGGCGGGGCCTACCGCCTGTCCCTGCACCGCCTCGGGCTTCGCCCCAACCGGTTGGTCACGCTGGCGACGGTGGCGCCGTTCCTGTTGTTCGCCGTCGGCATCGCCATCGGCTCCGAGTGGACGGCCTGGCACTGATGCGAGCGGAGTTCCTCTCAGCTCGACGGAGCGAGCGCCCCCGATGACCGCTGGACAGGGAACGCCACCGGCCGCACCCGAATTCCGGCTCGCCGTTGGGAATGCCCTCGCGCCGTCGACGGTTCCCACGGCATGGCTCCACGGTTGCGTTCGCTTGTCGTGCTGCCCGTCGCCGTGGCCCTTGTGGTCACCGCCTGCGGGACCGGCGAACCGCGCCCCACGCCGCCGGGTGGAGCATCGACCGCAGAGGACCTGATCGAGATCGACCAGGTGGCCTCCACCGGGCGCGAGAACGGCCCCAGCGCGCTCGACGACCCGGCGGCCGACGGGCTGCCCGCACCGATCATCGACCTCGATCGTCTGGTCTCCGGAGGCCCTCCGCCCGACGGCATCCCTGCCATCGACGGCCCCTTGTTCCACCCCGCCGGCGACGTGGACTTCCTCGACGATCGTGAGCCGGTGGTCGCCATCGAGGTCGACGGCGACGCCCGGGCCTACCCGGTGCAGATCCTCACCTGGCACGAGATCGTCAACGACACCGTCGGCGGTGAGCCGATCGCCATCAGCTACTGCCCGCTGTGCAACTCGGCCATCGCCTACGACCGCCGCCTCGGCGATCGGGTGCTCGACTTCGGGACCTCGGGCCTGCTCTACAACTCGGCCCTGGTCATGTACGACCGCCAGACCGAGTCGCTCTGGAGCCACTTCACCGCCCAGGCCGTCGCCGGCGTGCTCACCGGCGAGGAGCTCGGTCGCCGACCCACCGCCCTGGTGGCGTGGTCGGAATGGCGCTCGGCCAACCCCGATGGCCTGGTGCTCAGCCGCTCCACCGGCCATCAGCGGGACTACGGGCGCAACCCCTACGCCGGCTACGACGACATCGACCAGTCGCCCTTCCTCTTCGACGGCGAGGCCGACGGCCGCCTGCGGGCCATGACCCGGATGGTGGGAATCCACGACGGCGACGACGCCCTCGCCGTGCAGCTCGACGCGCTCCTGGAGATTGGGGTGGTGGAAGCATCGCTCGCCGGCCGGGATCTCGTCGTGTGGGCCCTGCCGGGCACGGCGTCGGCCCTCGACGACTCCCGCATCCCCGACGGGCGAGACGTCGGGACCACGGGCGTGTTCGAGGCCGAGCTCGACGGGCGGTCCCTGCGCTTCGAGCGGGTGGACGAGGGCTTCGTCGACGAGCAGACCGGCTCGCTCTGGAACGTGCTGGGCGAGGCCGTCGAAGGGGAGCTGGCCGGTCGCCAACTCACACGAGTGGCCCACGTGGACACCTTCTGGTTCGCCTGGGCCGCCTTCCTGCCTGACACCGAGATCGTGCCGCCCCTGGAGTGAGCGACTTGGGGCAACGGAACACAACCGCCCGCCCGCCGGGTTCCCTTTCCCGTGCGAGGAGCTCAGAGATGACCAGTGAGATGGAGACCGACGTCGTCGTCCTCGGGATGGGGCCTGGCGGCGAGGACGTCGCCGGGCGCCTGGCCCAGGCCGGCCTCGACGTCGTCGGCGTCGAACGGGAGCTGGTGGGCGGCGAGTGCCCCTACTGGGGCTGCGTGCCGTCGAAGATGATGCTGCGTGCCGCCCACCTGCTGGCCGAGGCCCGGCGGGTGCGGGGCATGGCCGGCGATTCCGTCGTGCGACCGGACTGGGCCCCGGTGGCCAAGCGGATCCGCGAGGAGGCGACCGACACGTGGGACGACCAGGTGGCCGTCGACCGCTTCGAGGGCAAGGGCGGCCGCTTCCTGCGAGGCGAGGGGCGCATCGTCGGTCCCGGCGTCGTCGCTGTAGGCGATCACCATGTCCACACCCGGCGAGGCATGGTGATCGCCACCGGCACCTCACCCGCCATCCCCCCCGTGCCCGGCCTGGACCAGGTGCCCTACTGGACCAACCGGGAAGCAGTCGCGGTCGAGGAGCTGCCGAGCTCGCTGGTGGTCCTCGGCGGTGGAGCTGTGGGCGTGGAGCTGGCTCAGGTCTTCGCCCGTTTCGGGGTCGACGTCACCGTCGTCGAGGCCCTGGACCGCCTGATGCCTGCCGAGGAGCCCGAGGTGGGGCCGCTTCTGGCCGAGGTCCTCGCCGCCGAGGGCGTCGACGTGCGGGTCGGGGTCAAGGTGACCGAAGTGCACCGCGACGGGGCCAGGGTGGCGGTGGCGCTCGAGGACGGCACGGCGATGGCGGCCGCACAGCTCCTCGTGGCCACCGGGCGCCGAGCCGATCTGGGCACCATCGGCGTCGGGTCGATCGGCATCGACGAGTCGCAGCGCTGGCTGCCCGTCGACGACCACCTCCGGGTCACCGACGGCGTGTGGGGGGTGGGCGACCTCACCGGCAAGGGTGCCTTCACCCACGTGGCCCTGTACCAGTCCCCCATCGCCGCCGCCGACATCCTCGGTGAGCCGGGGCCACCGGCGGACTACCGGGCCGTTCCCCACGTCACCTTCACCGACCCCGAGATCGGGGCGGTGGGACTGACCGAGGAGGCGGCCCGGGCGGCGGGGATCGCCGTTCGCGTGGGCACCGCACGGGTGCCGGAGACGGCCCGGGGCTGGATCCACAAGTCGGGCAACGAGGGCCTGATCAAGCTGGTGGCCGACGCCGCCCGCGGCGTCCTCGTGGGGGCCACCGCCATGGGCCCATCCGGCGGCGAGGTGATCGGCCTGCTCACTCTGGCCGTCCACGCCGAGGTGCCGGTCGAGCACCTGCGGCGGATGATCTACACCTACCCGACCTTCCACCGAGGTGTGGAGGACGCCCTGCGGGACCTGGACGTCTGAAGCCAGGCCGCGGGGACGGGCTCGCCGGACGCGCCCGAGCACGGAGACGACGACAAGCGAAGGGAATGTCATGAGATCCGGAATCTGTGGCTCAGCTGACGACCAGGCCCGCCTCGCCGAGTCCTCCGCCACGGGTCGCTCGACATCGACGTTCGAACCTTGTTCCTGACTACTGTCTCGGCTCGATAGGTGCGGCAGGCAGATGCTGTACCGGAGAAGGGGTGAGGTTGATGGGGGCACATGGACCACGCCGGCGCCGGACCTGGCTGGTGGCACCGTTGGTCTTGTTGGCCCTCCTCGGGACGCCGGCCACGTTGGCGGCGACCGAGGTGGAGCAGCCGGTGAGGATCACCGAGACCCCCGCGCCGTCACGCACCTATGAAGGGCCGACGGCGGCGGTCGACCCCCGGGATCCCGATCGCGTCTACGTCGCCGCCGCCGACCTCCAGACCGCCGCCTGCCACGTGTACCGCTCGACCGATGGCGGCGCGTCGTTCACCGAGCTCGATGGCCCCGACTTCGGTGAGCTCACCGACTGCGGCCTCAACCGCGGTGGTCTTCCCCAGAACATGCGCATGAAGCTGGTGGTCGACACCGAAGGCGTCGTGTACTGGGCCCTGGCCGTCGCCGACCCGGCAGCCGGAGGGGCGCGCAACGTCGTCCTTGCCCGGTCGGAGGACGACGGGGCCCCCTGGCAGACCACCACGGTGGCAGAGGCGCCCGAGCCGGCGAACCCCGACGACGCCGTCGCCAACTTCGTGCCCGACCTCTTCGTCGACCCGTTCGGGCAAGCGCCACGCCGGGTCTGGGTCTCCTGGCGCCGCTCGTTCACCGACGCCGCCGAGCGGGACACCGAGGGCTGGGCGGCGCTGTCGACCGACGGGGGCCGCAGCTTCGAGCCCGAGGTGCGCGGCATCGAAGCCAACCCCGGGTTCGACGCGCCGCGCATCGTGATGGACGACGAGGGCACCGTCTACTGGTTCCAGCGGGAACGGCCGCCGAGCCCCGAGGAAGGCGAGGAGCCGGCGCCCTCCCCGTTGCTTATGGCCCGCTCCGACGACGATGGTTCGACCTGGGAGCAGATGGAGGTGGGACAGGAGCACCTGGTCATGGAGGAGCCCCTGGCCGCGGTGTCCCCTGATGGGCAGATCCTCCACCTGGCGTGGGCCGACGGGCGCAACGGGGATCTCGACGTCTTCTTCACTCGCTCCAGCGACCGGGGTGCGACCTGGAGCGAGCCCCTGCGGGTCAACGACGACGAGGTGGGCAACCGCCGCAGTCAGAAATGGCCGCGGATGAAGGTGGCGCCCAACGGGCGCATCGACGTGGCGTGGTACGACTACCGGAACGACACGGTGGACGTGCCGGAAGACGACGTGGAGTTCTTCCTCGGCGAGGTGAACGACGTCTACCTGACGTCCTCGGACGACGGGGGCCACACCTTCTCGGACAACGTGCGGGTCACCAGCCAACCGATCGACCGCTCGCTCGGCACCTACAACCCCCAGTACTTCGTCGAGGTTCCCCCGGGGTTGGGCTCCGGCGACGACGCCGCCTTCCTCGCCTGGTCCGACACCCGCCTGGCCGACCAGGAGACCGGCGCCCAGGACATCTTCGGCGCCCGGGTGACCCTCTCCGGTGCGGGCATCTCGTGGGCCCCGGTCCTCATCGCCCTGTTCGTCATGCTCGGTGTCGTCGGCGTGGCCCTGTTCGTGCTCGCCGCCCGCCGGCGCCGGTCGGCCGAGTCACCGGCGGAGGCGTGACGGCCCCTAACCTCGGGTCCTCTGGAAGGTCAGTCCCATACCGGCGTGAGCGAGGAGCTCGTCCTGCTCCGTGACGAGCCCCTGTCTCGTCACTCGACCTTCCATGCCGGCGGACGGTCCGATCTCCTGGTCGTCGAGTCCGGAGCGGCGCTGGAGCGCTTGGCCGTACACGGCGAGCTTCCCGACGACGTCAGTCTCGTCCTCGGTGGAGGGAGCAACGTCCTGGTCTCCGACGACGGTGTCCCCGGAACGGTCCTGAAGCTGCGGTCCCGCCGAGCCAGCCCCGGAACGGAGCTCCGTCGTGCCGACGACGGGAACGTGTGGCTCGACGGGGCCTGGGACTGGCCCGCCCTTGCCTTGGGTGCCACGGACGCGGGCTGGCAGGGGCTCGAATCGATGGTCGGTATCCCCGGCACGGTCGGCGGAGCCGTGGTCCAGAGCATCGGCGCCTACGGCTACGAGCTCCGCGACCTCGTGGTCGCCGCCCGGGCTGTGGATCTCTCGACGGGCTCGGTACTCGAGCTCGCACCAGCCGACATCGGCTTCCGTTACCGGAACACCGACCTCAAGACCCAGGCCCCGCCTCGGCTGGTGGTCACCCAGGTCGGCCTGCGGCTGGCCCGCGGCGCGCAGCACACGCCCCGCTACGACCAGGTGGCGGCGAAGCTCGGCGGCGACGGCTCGATGCGTGCGACGACCTACCCGCCGCCGGAGGTGGCGCGCGCCGTCCTTCAACTGCGTGCGTCGAAGTCCATGATCTACCGCGCCGACGACCCGCAGACCTGGGGCGCGGGCTCGTTCTTCAAGAACCCCGAGATCGGTCCTGACCAGTTCGCCGTTCTGGTGGAACAGTTGAGCGTCAGCCCCTCCGAGGTCCCGCACTGGCCCATCGCTCCGGACGTCATCCGCCTGTCGGCGGGTTGGCTCGTCGAGCGAGCCGGCTATCGCCGCGGTTTTCGCAGTGGCAACGTGGCGCTCTGCGACAACCACGCCTTGGGCATCGTCAACGCCACCGGGCACGCCTCGGCGGCGGAGATCGCCGGTCTCGCTGGCGAGATCCGCGGCGCGGTGTGGGAAAACGCCGGCGTGGTCCTCGACCCTGAACCGGTTCTGGTCGGCCTGGAGTTGCCCGACCCGCGGCCGTGAGCAGCCGCCGGCCTCCCGGCCGGAGCTAGTGCAGTGCAGCGAGCTTTTCCTCCGCCTTCCGAGCCAGGTTTTCGGTGATGGTCGAGTCCAGTCCCCCACCGCCGCCGCCGAGGGCGGACGTGTCGATGGCGAGGTGGAACAGGCCTACCACGGCGTCGCCTTGGCGGAAGATGAGGTCGGCGGCCATGGGAAGCTCCAGCTCGCCGAAGTCCGGGTCGGCAACTGTCGTCACCGTCCCACTCAGGCGCACGGCCAAGGACTCCTCCCCGAACTCTGGGAACGAAACGGCGGACAACCGACCGGTCAGCGTGGTGCCCTCCTCATCGGTGACGTCGAAGTCCTCGCACCCGTCGATGGCCTGCCGCAGCTGTGCGAACCTGGTGTCGCCGGCGCCGTCAAACCGGGCGACGGCGTTCGAGACGAACGGCCCCATCTCGCTTCCTTCGAAGGAAGCTTCGGCCTCGGCGTCGGCTTCATCGTCGGTGATGTCGAGGCCCTCGCAGAACTCCGCAGCACCCTCCTCCTCCTCACCGGCATCCGGGCTGGTCGTCCAACCGGTCGGCATGTCGCCGAGTGTGAGCAACGCTTGCTCGACGTCGACGTCTCCGGACGCGTTCTCCTCGGTCCCGTCGCTTCCCGTCTCGACCTCCGCAGCGTCATCGACCGTGTCGGCTCGTTCAGCCGAGTCGTCCTCCCCACTGCACGCACCGCTGACCAGGCCCAGCACCACGACCATGGCCACGATCTTCTTCATGAGAGCTCCCTGGTACCGCCGATGAGACCGCCACATCATGGCTGAACGACCGCCATGCCTGTGCCGGCTGCCGGATGCCCACCTGCAGCGCAGGTAGCCCCGCCCTACGATTCCCACCATGCGCATAGGGATCTCGGGCAAGGGCGGCGTCGGGAAGACCAACATCTCGGCGGTGTTGTCCCGGGCGTTCGCCCGGGCCGGGCACCACGTCGTCGCCATCGACTGCGACTCCGATCCCAACCTGGCGGCGAACAGCGGGGTGCCGGAGGACCAGGTGAACCGCATGCGGCCTCTGCTCGACCAGTCCGGTGGGAAGAGGGAGGTGCCGACGCTGGGGCCCACCGAGCTCCTCGCCGGCTACGGCTTGACCGGGCCCGACGGCGTCACCTTCGTGCTCGGAGCCAGGGCGGAGAAACCGGGAGGTGGTTGAACGGGCGTCTCCCACGTCACGGTCCGTGACGTCGTGCGGGACATCGAGACGGTCCTTCCGGAGGTGGTCGTCGTGGCCGACATGGAGGCCGGCCTCGAGCACCTCTCATGGGCCGGCGGCACGCTTCGCTACGCCGACCTGTTGCTGGTCGTGGCGGAGCCCCAGGTCAAGTCGCTGCTCACCGCATCTCGGACCATCGCCTTGGCCAGAGAGCTCGGCATCCCCCGCGTGGCCCTGGTCGGCAACCGTGGGCGCGACAGCGACAAGGAGACGTTCGAAGCGTTCGCCCGCCAGCACCAAGTCGAGCTCTTCGCCCTCATCCCCGAAGACCAAGCCGTCGTCCGGGCGGACCGGGTCGGTGCCTGCGTGCTCGACCGGGAGCCTCAGGCACCGGCGGTGCGGGCGATCGAAGCCCTGGCCGAGATGATCGCCGGATCGGCCGCTGCCACCGCATCGACCGAGTGATCGCCGGGACCGGAGAAGGGCCCGGGTGAGTGCTCGCTTCGAGGAGCTGGACCGCCAGCCGACGCCGATGGGCGAGATCAGCCTGCGGCGAAGGCAGGAACCATCGCTCGAGGTCGAGGTCTTCGAGGCCAGGTTGGACGACGAGTTCCTCATGTCGAGCCTGTTCACGGTGGCTGAGGTCGAGTTGGCCAGGCTGGCGCTCGCCGAGGTCCCCGGCACCGATCTCGACGTCGTCGTCGGCGGCCTCGGCCTCGGCTACACGGCCCGAGCAGTTCTGGACGATCGCCGGGTGCGGTCACTGAACGTCATCGAGGCGCTGGGCGAGGTGGTCAGCTGGCACCAGCACCAGCTGCTCCCGCTCGCCGCCGACCTGACCTCTGATCCCAGGTGCCACCTCGTGGAGGGCGACTTCTTCGCCATGGTGGCGGGCGGCTCCCCGTTCGGGGCGCAGGCGCCGGACCGGTGTCACGCCGTGCTGGTGGACATCGACCACACGCCGCGCCACCTTCTGCATCCCGGCCACGCTGCCTTCTACGAACCGGAGGGGCTGCACCGCCTGACCGGCCGCCTTCACCCCGAGGGAGTGTTCGCGCTGTGGTCCGACGACCCACCCGACCCCGACTTCATGGACGTCATGGACAACGTCTTCGCGTCCTGTGAAGCCCATGTCGTCACCTTCCCGAACCCCTACACAGACCAAGAAGCCGCCAACACCGTCTACGTCGCCAAGGTCGGACAGGCCTGACGCCCCTGCGACGATCACAGGCGATTCCACCGGCAGGCAACAGCTCGCCGGGATCGCGAGCGCCACGGGGAGACGCACTGGGTGCTCGCTACCCACCCAGCGGTTGGCGGGCACCGAGGACGTGTTCACCGGCTCCCCAAGGGTAAAAGGCAGGGTCAAGACGAGCCATTCCGAGCAAGAAAGGGGTGATCGGCTCTGTTGGCCCGATCGGCCGTTCTGGCGACGACGGCCATGGTCCTCATCGCCGGCGTCATGGCCGTGCCCGCCGCAGCGCACCCCCGCTACTCGTTCAGCGTCACCACGCGAGGCGAGGTCGCGGCGGACGTGGAACGCGTGGCGGCCGTGGCCCGCGCCACGCTCAACGACCCACGTGGCTGGAGCCTGGGCGGGAGCATCGCCTTCGACCAGGTGCCCGCCGGTGGGCATTTCCAGGTGGTCCTGGCGTCGCCTTCCGTCATCGAGGCAGCCGCACCCATCTGCAGCGCCCGGTACAGCTGCCGGGTCGGCGACCAGGTGTTGGTCAACGACGTTCGCTGGCGTTCGGGGACGCCCTCCTGGACCCGTTCCCTCGAGGAGTACCAGCGCTACGTGATCATCCACGAGGTCGGGCACTGGCTCGGGCTCAGGCATGCCGACTGCCCCGGGCCCGGTTCCATCGCCCCGGTCATGCACCAGCAGTCGATCTCACTCGACGGGTGCGTCGCCAACGTGTGGCCCCTCGACCGCGAGCGCAACGCCGTCGCAGACCTGCATGGGGTCGTCGACCAATACGACACTCAGGCTGGCGTGCTCCAAACGGGCGCCCGCGGCACCGCGGTCATCGACTGGCAAAGCATGCTGCGGGCATGGAACCCAGTCGCTCTGCTGGTCCATGGCGTCGACGGCGTCTTAGGTCCCGAGACGGAGAAGTGGACCAGGAAGTTCCAGCGTTCTCGAGGCATCAAGATCGACGGCCTCATCGGTCCCGAGACCCGGCGCGCCATGAAGTCGGCCCCGTGACCGGAAGCGGCTCAGCGAGCGGCGCGACCACGGGTGCACAACCCCATCGTGGTGACTGCATGGCACTCGGCTTCCTCCGTGCGCTTTGACGCGAGCAGGTCCGGGTAGACGGCTTGCACCACACCGACGTGTCGAGGAGAGCTTGGGATGACCATCCTGTTGCTGTTGCTGCTGATCGCCTTCGCTGCGGCTGGCGGGTTCCTCGCCGAGTTCCTGGAGCTGGCGGGACTGTTCATCCTCGTCTTCGCCCTGGTAGGGCTTGTCATCGGCCTGGTGGTGGTGGTGGCCATCCGGCGCGTCCTGCGTCTCGACAAGTGAGTCCTCCGCCCCGTCGCCGGACACGTCGCCTGGTCGCCTTCGCGCTCGCAACCACCGCGATCCTCGGAGCATGTGGGGGGGAGGCGGGTGACGATCTGTCACCGGTGGAGCCGGAGGCCGGCGAGCACGATACCGAGGTCGTGCCCGGCGAGGAAGGCCCGGTGGAGTGAGCAGGCCCCATTGCCTCGTCGCCGCCTTCGTCGTCGCCCTGGCGGCGGCGGGGTGCGCCGGCTCGGAGCAGTCACCAGGGGCGCTTTCGCCCCCGCAGGAGCAGGCCGCACCCGAGGAGCCGGCGACGGGTGCCGTCGACTCAGGCCCCGGACAGGGCTACGGGTTGGAGGTGATCCCTGAGATCGTGGCCGAGGTGGCGCCCTCGGTGGTGGCCGTGCTGGCACAAGGCGGTGAGGGCAGCGGGGTCATCTGGGACCAGGACGGCACCATTGTGACCAACGCCCACGTGGTCGGCGCGGCCGACGAGGTGGTCGTCGGCTTCGCCGACGGGAAGCGGGCACCGGCAGAGGTCGTGGCCACCGACGAGGTCGTCGACATCGCCGTGCTCCGAGCGGAGCGAGACCAGCTGCCCCCGGCCACCTTCTCGCAGGACCTGCCCGTCGTGGGCGAGCTGGCCATCGCCATGGGGAACCCGCTCGGCTTCGAGAACACCGTCACCGCCGGCATCATCTCTGGAGTCCGCCGAGCCATTCCCGGCTCCGGTCTGCAGACCCAGTCGCTCGTTGATCTCATCCAGACCGACGCCCCCATCTCCCCCGGGAACTCCGGCGGCGCCCTGGTGAACGGCGCCGGCCAGGTCGTGGGCATCAACGTGGCCTACATCCCGCCCGAGGCCCGAGCCGTTTCCATCGGCTTCGCCATTCCGGCGGCGACCGTGGTGGAAGTGGTCACCGAGCTGCTGGCCGACGGCGAGGCGACCCACGCCTTCCTCGGCATCCTGCCCGGGCAGGTGACGCCTTCACTTGCCCAGGAGTTCAACATCGAACGGCGCGACGGGGTTGTCGTGCTCGACGTCACCGAAGGTGGACCAGCCGATGACGCCGGTGTGCAAGCAGGCGACGTGATCGTCGGCATCGGCGGCGACCCGGTTGCGACCGTCGAGCAGTTCCTCGCCGAGCTCCGAGACGTCGAGCCCGGCCAGCGGGTGGAGCTCACGGTTGTGCGCGACGGAGAGGAGCAGGCCCTCGACGTCGAGGTCGGCGACCGGCCGTAGGGCTCCTGGCGCTGACCACAACATGATCGGCACAGGAACCGTCTTCAACCCGGACGGTCGTCTCGCCCGCTCCGCCCCCGGATGGGTAACGTCGCCGCGTGAGCTTCGCTGCGTCGGGGGCCCTCGACCCCCGTGGCCCGGCGGCACGCGCCATTGCCGACCTGTGGTGGCTCATGGTCGTTCTCGGCGCAGCGACATTCGTCGTCTTCGCCGTCGTGCTCATCGGCGGGCTCGTCCGCGGCTCTGCCTCAGCCGAGGATCCCGGCGACGAGCGTCCGAGCCGCCTGATCCTGCTCGGCGGAGTCGCGCTGCCGAGTGTCGTCCTCATCATCGTGCTCGGATTCACGGTGCGAACGATGCACACGATTCCGAACGCGGCACCGGAGGGAGCCCTCCAGATCGAAGTGGTCGGGCACCAGTGGTGGTGGGAGATCCGCTATCCGAACGGAGTGATCAGCGCCAACGAGGTGCACATACCGGCTGGCCGGCCCGTACGGCTGGAGCTCACGACGGCCGACGTCATCCACAGCTTCTGGGTGCCCGCGCTCGCCGGAAAGATGGACCTGGTGCCCGGCCGGTCGAACACCCTCTGGATCGACACGGATCGACCGGGTGTGTACGAGGGGCAGTGCGCCGAGTTCTGCGGGCTGCAGCACGCCAAGATGCGCCTGCTCGCCGTCGCCGAGCCGGAGGGACGCTTCAGCGAGTGGCTGGCGCGCCAACGGGCACCGGCGGCGACGCCAGGATCTCCCTCTGCCGACGAAGGCCAGCAGGTGTTCGCCGGCGTGGGGTGTGCCTCTTGTCACACGGTTCGTGGCACGGCGGCCGACGGAACGGGGGGGCCCGACCTCACCCATCTCGCCAGCCGACGCACGCTGGCCGCCGCGACCGTCCCCAACACCCCTGAGCACCTGGAGGTGTGGGTCACCGACCCACACGCCATCAAGGAGGGAGTGGAGATGCCTGCCACCGAGCTGGACGAGCGGCAGAGGCGGGAGCTGATCGAGTACCTCGAAGGGCTGCGGTGAGCGACGTCGAGCCCGAGGAGGGTCCCGGACTGCCGGGGTCACCCCGCGCCACACCGTCCGTCGAAGAGCCTGCGACCGACGAGGAGCTGGCGTCGGAGTGGGCCGACCCACCCGGATTGTGGGGGCACCTTCGTGCCGTCCAGAACGACGCCATCGGCAAGCGCCTCCTCCTGACGGGCTTCTTCTTCCTCATCCTCGGCGGCAGTGTCGATTCGTTGGTCATGCGCCTCCAGCTGGCCCGTCCGGAGAGCGATCTCCTCAGTCCGCAGCTGTTCAACGAGCTGTTCACCAACCACGGTTCGGTGACGATGTTCCTCGTCATCCTGCCGATCGTCAGCCTGGTCGAGCGGCCCGAGCCGCTGCCCTATTCGATCACCGAGGCGGTGCTCGGGTCGGACAAGAAGGCGGTGCTCGGCGAAAACACCACGCCGGCGACGTAAGCGACAGGTTCAAGGGAAAGCGAACGACATGATCCGCCTCATCGGAATCCTTGCCGGCCTGTTCTTCAGCGTCGCGGTGCTGTGGGCGCTGGCGACCGGCATCGGCCCGGCCTTCTCGACTCTGTCGGACGAAGGCCAGTTCGTCGAGCCGACCGCAGAGCACGAGTTCCACAAGCATCCCAAGAAGCTCGCGCTGCAAAGCGACGGCGCCTTCGGCACGTGGGATCTCGCCCAGCTCCAGCGTGGGTTTCAGGTCTACAAGGAAGTCTGCTCGGCCTGCCACGGCCTCCAGTAAG
>JAHWKL010000053.1 GCA_019347915.1 Actinomycetota bacterium | reverse complement strand
CGGGGGATCCCCAGGAAGGTCGCCACCCCCTCGAGGTGGACGGTGGCGCGGGCGCCGTCCTTGGCGGGCTCCACCCGCGTCGACAGCCCGGCCAGGGCCAGGAGCAGGCGAGCCAGCGCCAGGCCGAAGCCGGCCAGCACCCCGGTGAGCAGGTCGGTGGCCACCTCGGGAGCGGCTGCCACCTCCTCGGGCCGAGTGACCGGGGTGGGCACGAGCACGGGTCGGGCGCCGGCGGCCAACGCCGCCTCGACGTCGGCGCCGATGTCGCCCACCAGGGCGCAGCGCTCCGGCCGCACACCCAAGCGGGCGGCGGCGGCCAGGACCATGCCGGGTCGGGGCTTGCGACACTCGCACCCGTCCGAGGGGCCGTGGGGACAGACCACGAAGGTGACGAAGGGCCCCAGCAACTCGTCGACCCGGCGATTGACGGCGTCGACCTGCTCCATCGTCAGCCACCCCCGGGCCACGCCGCTCTGGTTGCTCACCACCGCCAGCGGAAGCCCGGCGTGGCGCAACCGGCGGAGGGCGTCGGCGGCACCGGGCACGATCTCCACCTTGGTGGGATCACCGTTGTAGGGCACGTCGACGACCAGGGTGCCGTCGCGGTCGAACAGCACGGCCTCCACCGCAGGGGGGCCGGGTGCGAGCGATGGGTCCGGTCCCTCAGCGTCGCCGGAGGTGACGGCCGTCATCGGTACTGGGAGCGGGGCCGCCGTCCGCCGTACGGCTCGCCGGAAGAGGCGGCGTTCCACAAGCGACAGATCATCCCGGCCCCGCCTTTCCCGTCGTTGCGGTCGGGGTCCGCAAGAGGCCCCCCGCGACACTTCCCGAGGCCCCCGGCAAGCAAACTTCACATGAGGGATTCTCTGTCCGTGGACAGACGGGCTCAGTGCCGGTGCATGCGCAGGTGGACGGCCGTTCCCTGCTCGCTCGGCACGAACCGGACCTCGTCGACCAGCGCCCGGATGAGCTGCAGGCCCCACCCCCGCTCGGCCCGGAGGTGGGCGGGGTCACCCACCGGAGGGCGAGGCGGCACCGCCGCCGGGTCGAACCCGCTGCCGTTGTCCTCCACCCGCACCTCGAGGTTGTCGGGCTCGAGCAGGCAGCGCAGGACCACCCGCTGGTCGAGCCCCACGGCCCGGTGGGCCTCGACGGCGTTGGTGCACGCCTCCGACACGGCGATGCGCAGGTCCTCCAGGCGATCGTCGTCGATGCCCGGCACCGACGTGGCCACGGCGGCAACCACGGTGCGGGCCACGCCGACGAACGCCGGCAGCGCCGGGATCTCCAGGCAGACGAGCTCTTGGGCCAGGTCCATGGGTGCCCAGAACCTAGCGCCGACTGCCGCCGTCGCCGCGAACGGTCTGGTCGCGCTCGTCCCCGCGGGCAGTGTTAGCTTCGCTTCGGGCGCGAGGCGGAGGAGCGGAAGTGGACCAGGTGCACGGCGAGCAGATCCGCCTGACGCTGCCCGCCACCCCGCAGCTGGTGCGCGTGGCCCGCCTCACCGCCGCCGGCCTGGCCAGCCGGCTGGGCTTCAGCCTGGAGGAGGTCGAGGACCTGAAGATCGCCGTCGACGAGCTCTGCTTCGCCCTGGTCGGGACCAAGGGACGGGAGGGCACGCTCACCCTGATCTACCGGATGGGTGTCGACACCCTCGAGATCGAGGGCAGCAGCGACTTCGACGACCGCGTCGTCGGCTCGGCCGCCAGCGAGCTGTCGACCCTCATCCTCGCCGCGGTGGTCGACGAGCACGAGCTCGTCGGTTCGGACAGCACCGTGCACTTCCGGCTGAAGAAGCGGCGCGCCGAGCGGGTGGAGCACCCGGGATGAGCCTCGACCGCACCGACAAGGACGCCCTGCTCCTCATCTTCCAGAAGTTCGCCACCACCCGTGACCCGGCCCTGCGCGACCAGCTCATCGAGGCCCACCTGGGCCTGGCCGAGTACCTGGCCCGGCGGTTCGCCAACCGCGGCGAGCCGCTGGACGACCTCGTCCAGGTGGCCTCGCTGGGCCTGGTCAAGGCCGTCGAGCGCTTCGACCCCGCCCGGGGCCTCGAGTTCACGACCTTTGCCACCCCGACCATCGTCGGCGAGCTCAAGCGCCACTTCCGGGACAAGGGCTGGGCGGTGCGCGTCCCCCGCCGGGTGCAGGAGCTCCATCTGCGGGTCACCGGCGTGATCGACGACCTCCAGCTCGAGCTGGGCCGGTCCCCGACCGTGGCCGAGATCGCCGTGCGGGCGGGCACCAGCGAGGACGAGGTCATCGAGGCCATGGACGCCGGGTCCGCCTACCGCTCGGCGTCGCTCGACGCCGGCCGCAGTGGCGACGAGGAGACACCGGGCCTGCTCGGCCAGCTGGGGCAGATCGACCCCGAGCTCGTCCGCGCCGAGCGCAGGGCGGCGCTGGGCCCGCTGATCGCCGAGCTACCGGAACGGGAGCAGGTGATGCTCTACCTGCGGTTCTACGAGGGCAAGACGCAGTCCGAGATCGCCAAGCGCCTGGGCATCAGCCAGATGCACGTCTCCCGCCTGCTCTCCCGCAGCCTTGATCGCCTGCGGGAGCTGGCCCAGACCGAGGCCTAGACCTTCCCGGCCGGGGGCTCCGGCGGCCGGGGAGCCCCGAGGCGCCCGTCCGGGGGACCCGTCCCCCGGTGGAGGCGCACCGTGAGGCACGCTGAGGGCATGGCCGCACCGCACGCCCACTCCGCCGGCACCGACCGCCCGCCCTCGTCCGACCGGGCCCGCCGGCTGCTGGCCCTGCTCCTGGTCCCGTTCGCCGTCGCCACCGCCATCGGCGTCGCCGTGCTGTGGCCGGGAACGGGAGGGTCGCCCCTGGCGCCCGAGCTGGGAGCTCCCGAGGAGCTGTTCGACGCCGAGATCGTGTCGGTGGAACGGGGAGCGTGCACGGGGACTCCGCCCGAGGCCGACATCCGCTGCGCCCGGGCCCAGGCCCGGCTGCTCGAGGGCCCCGACGAGGGCCAGGTCATCCAGCTCCAGGAGCAGTCGGAGGCAGGGTCCGCTCCCCTGCTCCAGATCAACGACGTGGTGGTGCTGGGCTACTACCCCGGCGCCGGCGGGGGGTTCGAGTACAGCTTCGCCGACCGCCAGCGGCGGGTGCCGCTGGCCATCCTCACCCTGATCTTCATGGTCGCCGTGGTGGGGCTGGGCCGGTGGAAGGGCCTCCGGGCCATCTTGGGCCTGGGCATCAGCCTGCTCGTGCTCACCGCGTTCGTGCTGCCTGCCATCCTGCAGGGAACCAGCCCGCTGGCGGTCGCCCTGGTGGGCTCAACGGTCATCGCCGCCGCCGCCCTCTACCTGGCCCACGGCGTCAATGCCTGGACCACCACGGCGTTGATCGGCACGCTGGTCAGCCTGGCCCTGGTCGGTGTGCTGGCGTCGGTGTTCGTGGACGCCGCCCAGTTCACCGGCTTGGCCGATGAGGAGGCGACCTTCCTCCAGGTCACGGCCGGGCAGGTCGACCTGCGGGGGCTCCTCCTCGGAGGCATCGTCATCGGCGCCCTCGGCGTGCTCGACGACGTCACCGTCACCCAGGTGTCGGCGGTGTGGGAGCTGCACGAGGCCAAGCCCGACTACGGCCGCTGGAACCTGTACCGGGCGGCGGTGCGGATCGGGCGGGACCACATCGCCTCCACCGTGAACACCCTCGTCCTGGCCTACGCCGGCGCCTCGCTCCCGCTCTTCCTGCTGTTCACCCAGGCCAACCAGGGGCTGCTCGACGTGGTCAACGGCGAGGCGGTGGCCGTGGAGGTGGTACGCACCCTGGCCGGCAGTGTGGGCCTGGTCGCCTCGGTCCCCCTCACCACGGCGCTCGCCGTCGTGGTCGTGACCGAGGGCGGTGGGCGGGTGGCCCGCCGGCGCAAGGACGAGCGCCGGTCGGGAGATCCTCGCCGCTTCCGCAGCCGCGCCGAGGAGCGGTTCTGGGACCGGAACGATCCTCCCGCCCGGAACCAGGACCCTGCCGCCCCACCCCCGGTGGAGCCTGCGGCCGAGAAGGGCCCCACCGACGCCGACGAGCGCTGACGGGCAGCTGGTCCGCGCCGGCTACCGACCGGTGGAACCGAACCCGCCGGTGCCCCGGGACGACGGCGGCAGGGTCTCGCACACCCGGAAGGCCACCGAGGCCACCTGCTGCACCACCAGCTGGGCGATGCGGTCGCCCCGTTGCACCTGGTAGTCGTCGTCCGGGTCGGTGTTGACCAGCAGGACCCGCACCTCGTCGCGGTAACCGGGGTCGATGAGCCCGGGGGTGTTCAGGCAGGTGACCCCGTGGCGCAGGGCGAGACCGCTGCGGGGCTGGACCAGCCCGGCCCACCCCTCGGGGAGGGCGAGGGCCAGCCCGGTGGGCACCAACGCCCGCCCCCCGCCGGCGCGCAGCAGCGCCCCCTCGCGGGCCCGCAGGTCGGCGCCGGCGTCCCCCGCCCGGGCGTATCCCGGCAGCGGCAGGTCGGGGTCGAGACGCACCACGGGGACCTCGAGCACGGGGCGCAGCCTACGATTCCCCGGTGCCCCCGGATCTCCCCGCCTGAACCATGCTCGTCTGGATGGACCTGGAGATGACCGGCCTGGACCCCAGCCGGCACGCCATCGTCGAGATCGCCACCCTCGTCACCGACGACGAGCTGGAGGTGGTGGCCGAGGGCCCGGACCTGGTCATCCATCAGCCTTCCGAGGTGATGGCGACCATGGAGGACGTGGTGCGGGAGATGCACACCCGCAGCGGCCTGCTGGCCGCCATCGAGGCCTCCACCACCACCCTGGCCGAGGCGGGTGACGCCACCATGGCCTTCCTGACCGAGCACGTGGAGGAGCCCGGCTCGGTGCCGCTGTGCGGCAACTCCATCGGCACCGACCGCCGTTTCCTGGCCGTGCACCTGCCGGCGCTGGAGAACCTCTTGCACTACCGCTGCGTCGACGTGTCGACCATCAAGGAGCTGGCCCAGCGCTGGTACCCGGAGGTGGCCGCCGGCGCCCCCCGCAAGGCGGGCGGGCACCGGGCGCTCGACGACGTGCGGGAGAGCGTGGCCGAGATGCGCTACTACCGCGAGGCGGTGTTCAAGCCGCCCGACCGGTCGCCACGTCCCGACCCTTCCACCTGACCCGCCGGCGCCCGAAGGTCAGCACCAGCGACCGGGCGAACACGACCACGAAGAACGCCAGCGGCACCAGGTAGACGGCGGCGGTCACCGCGCCGAACGAACCGATCCGGCGCAGGTGGGCGTGGACCTGCAGCGCCACGGCGAGGTAGCAGGCCAGCGCCAGCGCCGGCGCTCCCGTGGCCAACACCAGCGGCGCACCGAGGGCGGCCATCCACGCCGTCACCAGCACCACCGTCAGCGGGCGCACCGCCCGGGCGGCGGCGGCGAAGTTCTTGGTGAACCCCTCGACCAGGTGGGCGAGGCCGTCCGGGTACATCCGGAAGGTGATCGTGCCCCGACCGCCCCGGACCCGCACGGCCAGCCCGGCGGCCCGGTACCGGCGGGCCAGGGCCAGGTCGTCGAGCACGGTGTGGCGCACGGCGGCGTGGCCCCCGACCGCGTGGTAGTCGCCGGTACCGGTGACCAGGCAGGGACCGAAGGCGCCGGCGGGCGGGCGGCGGTCGCCCAGGGGCGTGAAGGCGCCCGTGCCCATGAGCGCCACCACGTTGAACAGCGCAGCGAGGCGCTCGTGAGGCCGGGGCACCCGGTGCCACGGCTGGACGGAGTACAGGCCGCCTCCTTCGGCGTAGTCGGCCACCAGGCGGTCGAGACCCCCGGGCTCCAGGCGGGTGTCGGCGTCGAGGAACGCCAGCAGGGGGTTGGCCGCCAGCCCCGCCCCGGTGTGGCACGCCCACGCCTTCCCCAGCCACCCCGGCGGCAGGTGGGCGGCGACGACGGTGCGGGCCCCCGCTGCCCGAGCCACGTCGGCGGTGGCGTCGGCGGAATGGTCGTCGACCACGATCACCTCGTCCCCCGGGCGCAGCTCGCCGTCCAGCGAGGCCAGGAGCACGGGAAGGGTGCGCTCCTCGTCGCGTGCCGGCACCACCACCGACACCGGCGGCCGGACGCCCGGCGGGGGGCTCGACGGGACAGGGACCCGCCAGAGCAGCCACCAACCGGCGCCCCAGCCGGCGAGGAAGGCGACGACGTCGGTCAGCACCCGATCCGGGCCGAGGCCCTCACCTCGCCGTCGCAGGCGAGCCACAACCACAGGTCGCCACCGGCACCGGCCTGGCAACGCAGCACCACGTCGTCGTCCGGAGCGATGGCCCCCCGGTACTCCAGCTCGGCCCAGCGGGGGACCAGCCCCCGCCGGCTCACCTCGTCCTCCACCGGCGCCCAGGTGGCGGCATTGTTGACGTGACCGAAGGCGTCGACATCGGTGGCCCGCAGCGGCCACGGCCGCGCCGTGGCCCCCGGCGGCGGGGGCGGGTGGTGCAGGCGGGTGGAGGGCCGGCGGCCGGCGGCCGACTCCCCGTAGACGGTGAAGAACTCCCCCGGCAGCCGGGCCGGCTTCCCGTCGGCGTCGACGAAGATCCACACCGCCGACACCTCGGCTTCCCCCTGGTCCGAGCGCACCGACGTGCGGCGCTCGCCCCACCGCCGGCCCAGGCCACTGCAGAAGGTGGTCACCTCCAGCGGCTCGCCCAGCCGGGGCCAGGCGTCCGCCACCCGCACCGCCGCCCGGCGGGTGACCCACGGTGACGCCGGGTCGAGGCCGGCGTCGGCCAGATCGTCATTGCCGACGTCCTGGACCACCCGGGCCAGGGCGTCGAGCCGCAGGCGGCCGGCGGGGTCGGTGTCACCGAAGCGCACCCTGCTGGTCACCTGGTACCGCCGGCCCCGCCCGGGGAAATCGACGAACTCCATCGCAATACTCTCGCGCCGGCGATAATCCGCCGGCGCCCGTTCGCACGGAGCTGGACCAGTCCTCGTTGCTGCTCCGCCTGGCGGACTCCGCAGCGTCCGGCCCGGCGATAATCCGCCGGCGCCCGTTCGCACGGAGCCGGAGTAGTCCTCGGTGCTGCTCCGCCGGGCGGACTCCGCTCCGTCCGGGCCCGGCGATAATCCGCCGGCGCCGTCCGGCCGCCGGCGCCAGCCGGCTTGGCCGGACGGAGCGGAGGTGAGCGCCGGCGAAGCCGGCACCACGCCCTTCCGCGAGCGAAGCTCGCTGTACGCCTACGTTTGCGCCGTGGGCGGGGACGAGGGACGGCTGGAGCGCTCCGCCCTGTTGAGCGGTGTGGGGGACGGGCTGGTCGCCACGACCCTGCCCCTCCTCGCCGCCGGGGCGACCCGCGACCCGTTGGCGGTGGCCGCCGTCTTCGCCGCTCAACACCTGCCGTGGGCCGTCGTCGCCGTGGTGGGCTCGGCGCTGGTGGGCGACAGCGACCGCCGGACGGTGCTCGGCACCGCCGCCACGCTGAGGGCCTTCACCATCGGGTTCCTCGGCGTCGCCGCCCTCACCGGCGGGGACTCGCTCGTGGTGCTCGTGGCCGTCGCCCTCGTCGTCGGCGTGGGGGAAGCGCTGGCCGACGGGGTGGAGGAGGAGGCCGGGGCCGTGCTCGGCCACTGGCAGCGCTCCGCCGGGTCGTCGGGGAGCAGCCTGCGCCCCCGGGGGATGTACGGGCTGGTGGGCGGTCTGGCCGCCGCCGGCCTCCTCTACGAGGTGATGGCGCCCGTGCCCCTCCTGGCCGCCATGGGGTTGTATGCCCTGGCCGCCCTGGCCGCCCTGTGGATGCGCAGCCCCGTCCCGGCACCCTCAGCCCCCGACGGGGGCTGGCGGGGCCTGACCCCCCTCCGGCCCGGCACCGGCCTCGTCACCGCCGTGGCCGCAGCCGGCACCGCCACCGGCAGCGCGGTGGTGGCCGTGCTGGTGCTGTTCGCCCTCGACGACCTCGGGCTGGGTGCCCCCGCCTTCGGCCTGCTGCTCGCCGGCCTGGCGGTGGCCGCCGCCGGCGGCGGGCTGGCGGCCCCGAGCATCGGGCGGCTGCTGGGGCTGCGCACCGGGCTGGTCATCGCCTTCCTCGCCGCCGGTGCCGGCCACGCTGCTGCCGGCACCGTGGCCGACCCCGCCCGACCGCTGATCGCCGCCGCCGGCCTGGGCGGGGCGGCCGCCGCCGGCATGGTCGCCGCCGTGCTGGTGCGGGCCCTCCTCCACTTCGCCGCCGGCCGGGCACTCGACGCCGAGGGCCTCCGGGCCTTCCACATCCGGGTGTGGGGTGCCATCCCGGTGGGCGCACTCGCCGGCGGGCTGGTGGCCCGCCTGGTCGGTGTGGCCCCCTCGGTCGTGGGCGCCGGCGCCCTCTCGGTCGCCATCGCGGTGGCCGCCGCCAGCCTGCCCACGCCGGCCCGGGCCGGGTCCGGCACGAAAACCGGTTGACCCGCCGCCGTGGCCGTGGTCGGATGCGTTGGTCCGGCATCCGCCGGGCCGGAGCAGCGACCATCGGTGGAGGCAGGCTGATGCGACAGGTGGAGGCGACGACCACGCCGCACGTCCGCCGCGCCCGCACCGCTGCCGCGCCCGCGCACGCCGCGCTCGGCAACCCGTGGCTCATCTCCCTGGTACCCGGGTTCGCCATGCGCCCCACGGCGATGCACACCAAGGGCACCTGCCGGCCGCCGGAGGCTCCGACCTAGTTCCACGCAAGCGTCGAAGTCGCTCAGGCCGCCGGGCTTCCCGGCGGCCTTTTCTGATTTTGCGTCGAGTGAGAGGAAAGACGATGGCAATCGAGGCGGTGGCCGACGAGGAGTCGGGCGACGAGGAAGCGGGCGACGAACGGCGCCCGGCCCCGGCCTGCAACGACGGCACCGGTGGTCTCACCGAGCTGTTCTTCTCCGAGGACCTCCACGACATCGCCCGGGCCAAGCACCTGTGCAGCACGTGCGCCCTGCGCCGTGAGTGCCTGGAAGCGGCGCTCGCCCGGCGGGAGCCCTGTGGCGTCTGGGGCGGTGAGCTGCTGTCGAAGGGGAGGGTCCTCGCCCACAAGCGCCGGCGGGGCCGCCCACCCAAACAGCGGCCGGCCGAGGTGATCGTGATCGACGGCGTCGACGTGGTGGTGGCGCCGGAGTTCCGGTCCGCCTGAGGCGGGTTGGGAGTCGCCACGGCGGTAGCGTGGCCCCGTGGCCCCTCCGCCCCACGCCACTCCCGCCGTCGACGCCGATGACGCCGATGGCGCCGACGGCGGCGATCACGGCGACCACGACCCCCGCCCGAGCACGGTGCCGCGCCGGGGCCACCCGTTGGTCCTGGGCACGGTGGCGGCCATCGTCGCCCTGGTGGCGGCCGTGGGCACGGCCGTGTTGCTCTCCGCAGTCTTCGCTCCCCCGTCCGACCCCACCCCCGAGGTCGAGCTGAGGTTCTCCGGCGAGGACGCAGATCCGGAACCGCTGGTGGGGCGCGACACCGCGGGCGACACCCTCCCCGACGACCGCTTCAGCATGCTCTCCGGGGGCATGGGGTCGTTCGCCGACTACCGGGGAAAGCCGCTGGTGGTGAACTTCTTCGCCTCCTGGTGCGCTCCTTGTGTCGCCGAGATGCCCGACTTCGAGGCGGTGCACCAGGAGCTGGGCGGACAGGTGGCCTTCCTCGGCATTAACCTGCGCGACCAGGTCGACGACGCCACCCGCCTGGTGGAGACCACGGGCGTCACCTACGACGTGGGACGCGACCCGACCGGCGACCTGGCCACCGCCCTCGGCGTGGTGAACATGCCGTCGACGTTCTTCGTGTCGGCCGACGGCCGGGTGGTCGAGGCTCACCCTGGTGCCCTCTCCGCCGACGACCTGCGCGCCCGCATCCAGAAGCTGTTGGAGTAGCCGGCTCCCGTGATCGACGTTCCCCTGGCCTACGCCTTCACCGCCGGACTGGTCGCCACCGTCAACCCGTGCGGGTTCCCCATGCTGCCGGCCTACCTGTCGTACTTCATGGGCAGTGATGACGCCGACGCCGACCCCCGTGGTCGGGTGCCCCGGGCCCTCGGGGCGGCAGGTGCGGTCTCACTGGGCTTCCTGGCCGTGTTCTCGGTCGTGGGCATTCCCATCAACGCCGGGCTGAGCTCGATCTACCGGGCCATGCCATGGCTGACCCTGGTGGTGGGCACGGCGCTGGTGGCGCTGGGTGTGGCCATGCTGTCCGGCCGCCGGCTGAAGGTCTCCCTGCCCCGCCTCGACCGCGGCGGCACCAGCCGGCGCTTCGGCTCCATGGTGCTCTTCGGCGCGTCCTACGCCATCGCCTCGCTGTCGTGCACCCTGCCCATCTTCTTGAGCGTGGTGGCCAACACTGCGGAACGGGCCAACGCCGTGTCGGGGGCGCTGGCCTTCGTGGCCTACGCCGCCGGCATGAGCGTGGTCCTCACCGTGCTGACGCTGGCCCTGGCGCTGGCCCGCGAGTCGATGGTGCGGCGCCTGCGCCGGGCCTTGCGCTACGCCGATCGGGTTGCCGGCGTGCTGCTCGTGGCCGTGGGCGTCTACCTGCTGTACTACGGCGTCCACGCCATGGATCCGGCCAACTCGGCGGCGATCAGCCCCGTGGGCCTGGTCGAGGACTGGTCTGCTGCAGCCTCCGGCTGGTTGAGCCAGGGAGGCGCGGCCCTCGGCGCGGTGCTGGCCCTGCTCGCCCTGGTCATGGCCGCCGTTGCCCTCCTGGCGTCCAAGGGACGGCGCCGACGGCCCCCCGACCAGGGGCCGCAAGCGGGCCCGGTCGGCGAGGCGGTCGGCGAGGAGCCCGCCGGTGCCCCCGCTCCACTCGGCGCCGAGGAGCCTCAGCATGCGCCGGCGCCCACCGCGGGACGGGGGTGACCATCAGCTCGCGGCAACGGTCCGGGCCGGAGGAGACGGGCGGTCGAGACGGCGAGGAGCCGACGCCGGACCTGCAGGCCTCCCTGGCCCGCTACCAGTCCGGTCTCGCCTCCGACGCCGAGACCGCCACCCTCATGCGCCAGCTCATCACCACCGGGAGCATCCGCGCCCTGCGGGGGTCGTCGCCCGGCGACAAGGGCGCCGCACGGGTGTGGGCCAGCATCATCCCCGTCGGCGGGCGGCTCGACATCTGGATCGACGGTCGGCGCTGGGGCTCGGCGAGCAACCTCGGCCTGGCCCGCTACCGCATCGTCGCTGCCGCCCGCCCGGCCAGGGTCACCTGGACCGACGACTACAGCGCCCACTGGGAGCGCCCCGCGCCGTAGGCCGGCCCTCAGGGCGACAGCCGCTCGATCCGCCAGAGCTCGCCGGGTCGGCCGCGGAAGTAGCGGAGGCGGTCGTGCAGGCGATTGGGGCGGCCCTGCCACAGCTCCACGCTGTCCGGCACGACCACATAACCGCCCCAGAACGGCGGGAGGGGGATGTCGGAGCTGTCCTCGTACTCCTGCTCGAGCTCAGCCAGCCGGCGGTCGAGGACCTCCCGGCTGGGCACCACCTGGCTCTGGCGCGAGGCCCAGGCTCCGAGCCGGCTCCCCCGTGGCCGGCTGGCGAAGTACTCGATGGACTCCTCCCGCGACAGGCGCTCGGCCCGCCCGGAGATGCACACCTGGCGGGCCAGCGGCTGCCACAGGAAGACCACGGCGCAGGCGGGGTTGGCGGCCAGGTGACGCCCCTTGGTGCTCCCGTAGTTGGTGAAGAAGCGGAAGCCCCGCTGGTCGATGCCCTTCAGCAGCACCGTGCGCGCCGCCGGTCGCCCTTCCGGGCTGGTGGTGGCCAGGACCATGGCGTTGGGCTCGGGCAGGCCGGCGGCCACCGCCTCGTCGAACCAGTGCCGGAAGGCGACGAGAGGGTCGGGGTCGAGGTCGTTCTCGTCCACACCCCGCTGGCGGTACTCGGCCCGCAGGGCGGCCAGCTCGGCGTGCTGATCCATCGCCGCCCCAGTCAACTCGACGCCGGGGCGGCGCTCAGCACGCCGTGGTCGCTACAGCGCCAGGTCGAGCTGCTCGGGCCCCGGCGGCCTCGGCGGCCCGGGGGAGCCCCGCCGGCGCACGGTGACCGGACGGGGCCGGTGCCGGGCCAGCGCCTCTTCGAGCAGGCGGCTCACTCGCCGGCGCACGTCCCGAGGGGCGTAGACGCCCTGGTACCAGTGCTGGTAGCGGGCCAGCAGCTCGGGGTGGGTGCGGGCGAGGTGCCCCAGGAAGACCTCACGGGTGCCGGGCTTGAGGTAGACGACCTGGCCGCCGGCGATGGTGGACGCCCCCGCCGCGGCCGCCGCCGCCACCACCGCGTCGAGCTGATCGGCGCCGTCGGACAGCCCGGGCAGCACCGGAGCGACGAGCACCCCGCAGCGCACGCCGGCGGCGCGTAGCCGGGCCAACGCCTCCAGGCGCCGGCGGGGATGGGGCGTCCCCGGCTCGGTCGCCCGCCACACCTCCTCGTCGAGCGTCCCCACCGAGAAGGTCACGGTCACGCTCGTGCGCCGCCCAGCCTCGGCCAGGAGCTCTCGGTCACGCACCACCAGGGTCGACTTGGTGAGCACCGAGAACGGGTTGCGGGCGTCGGAGAGCACCTCGACCAGGCCCCGGGTGATGCCGTAGATGCCCTCGCAGCGCTGGTAGGGGTCGGTGTTGGTGCCCATGGCGATGGGCTCGCCGGCCCACCGCCGCGGCTCGAGCTCGGCCCGCAGGCGCTCGACGGCATTGACCTTGACCACGACCTGGCGCTCGAACCCCTCGCCGATGTCGAGCTCGAGCCACTCGTGGGACGGCCGGGCGAAGCAGTAGGTGCAGGCGTGGCTGCACCCCCGATAGGCGTTGACGGTGTGGCGGAACGGCAGGGGGGCGGAGCGGGGCAGCGTGTTGACGATGGTCCGGGCCCGCACGTGGAGGAACTCCATGCCCTGGAACGACCCCCGCCCCGGCCGGCGCTCGACCACCTCGCCGGCCAGCGAGGGGAACAGCGCCGGCTGCCTGGCCTCGGCCTCGTCCTCGACCTGCCACCGCACGTCCTGCACGGTACCAGAACATGTGTTTGGGAGGCGAGGGTCAGTCCGACCAGTCGGCAGGCAGCGGCGCCGTCCACACCGCGGCGTCGTCGTCGACGTAACCCACGAGGACGAGCTCACCCTCGACCACGGCCACGTCGTTGACCCCCTCGTAGTCGTCCCCCCGGAACAGCTCCTCGGGGAGCTCGACCAGCTCCCACTCCGTGCCGTCGGCGGAGCGCCACAGACCCGGAGCGGACGACCCGTCCCCCTCGTAGGCCCCCACGGCGTAGAGCCCGCCCCGGTCGTCGGCGGCGACCGACCACAGCTGGCGGGCACCGTCGCCGGCGAAGGACGGGGACTCCACCGCCGTCCAGGGGCGGCCGTCGGTGGAGGTCCACACACCGGCGGACACCCCGTCGAATTCCAGTGCGCCCCGCCGGCCGATGGCGACCACGGTCTCGGGGGTGGTGACGCACGCTCGCGCGTACCAGTCGCCCGCACCGGCCATGGCCTCGGGCGCGGTGGCTTCCCACTCCCGCCCAGCGCCGCCGACCCACACCATGCCCCGATCACCCTCCGGAGCCGAGCCGAAGCCAACGGCCACAGTGGAGTCCCCGAGAGGGCAGACAGCGGACGCAACCGTCTCCGCGATGCCGTCGGGAGGTGGGCTCACGGCGGCGCGCTCCCACGCCTCCGGCGTCGGGGCCCACCAGAAGGCAGCCTGGTTGCGGCGCTGGCCGGCCTGCAGCTCGTGGCCCACCGCCACCAACCCGGAGCCGACGGCAGCAACCGCGCTCATCCTGGTTGTGGAGTCGCCCCGTAGTGCGTCGGTCCCCGGACCGGTGACGCGGGCCCACGACTCGGCGTCGACAGAGCGCCACACCACCCCACGAGGGTTCACCTCGGCGAAGACGGCGTCGACCAGGGCCTCGTGGCCGACGCCGACCAGCTCGCCGCTCAGGTCGGCGACGTCGTTGAGCACCGCCTGATCGAGCTCGTCGCCGCCGACCTGGCGCCACCCTTGCTCGGCGTCGGGGCGCCAGATGCGAGCGAGCTGTCGTCGCCGGCCGACCGCCCGCTCCTCGGTGGCAACCGCCCCCAGCAGCAGCGGGCCATGCTCGGTGGTGACCGCTTCGTGGATCCACACCTCGGCCCCTGGCTCCGGAAACGCCGTCTCCGTCGCCGTGATCTCGGTGACCGTGGAGCTCTGCTCACGGAGGAGGAGCGGCCGTCCGGCGGCACTCGATCCGGCCAGCGTGGCGCTGGCACGAGTGGCCAGCAGGTCGAGCGCCGGCGTCTCGACCCCGGCCGGACCAGGCGGCAAGGGCACCTCCGTCCAAGAGCGCAGATCGTACGATCCTCTCCAGAGACGTTCGGCCGCGGATCCTCCGCCCACAGCGACCCAGCCGTTCGCGTAGTCGAGGGCGCGCACGGTGACCCCCACGTTGTCGGTCATGCTGCCGAGCAGCTCGAACTCGGCCTCCACCGGCTCCCACGCCCGCCCGTCCCGGGACCGCCACACGCGGGGCTGGCGCAGGCCGTCGACCTCTTCGTGGCCGGCGGCCACGAAGCCGTCCCGGAGAACGGCAACGGTGTTCATGACCACGTTGGATGCACCGGAGAAGGTGGCCGCCTGGGCCCACGTGGTGCCGTCAGGCGAGTGCCACACCACCCCGATGCGCCCGGAAGGCCCCTCGATGGAGCCCACCATCACGAAGCCACCGGGGCCCACGGCCGCAGCCCCGACGGCCGAACCGCTCGCCTCGGCAAGCAGATCGTCGGCACTCTCCAGTGCCCGCCACTGCTGACCATCGTCGCTGTGGAGGACGGCGGTCCGCTTGTCCGGATCGCTGCGCCGGGCGCCGACCGCCAAGAAGCCGCCAGTCCCTCCCGCCACCGTGTTGATGACGAGGCCCGGTTGGTCGAACACGGGGTCGTCCACGAGCTCGAAGCCGGCGTCGGGAGGAGCGACGTAGGCCACCGCCGGCCCTCTGCGGTCAGCTCCGGCCTGCCCGGCGACGACGGTGGTCCGGTTTGCCGATGCCGCCGCCCACAGGCGGGCGCCGCCGTCGGCGGGCAGCTCGGTGGCGTCCCACCGCTCGCCGTCGGGAGACGCCCAGACGGTCGGTGAGGGGCGCCCGTCGGCGTCGAAGACGGTGCCGGCCACCAGGAAGCCGCCTCCGGGGGCGGTGATGATCTCGCCCAGCGTCCCCCCTCGCCGGTCGGTGCGCAGCGAGGGTGCGTCCGCGCGCGTCCACACCAGGCCGCCGGCGGCCTCCTCGGGCCGGGCCGCACCCTCGGGCTCCCCTCCGCCGCTCGTACAAGCAGCGAGGAGGGCCACGACGACCACCGCCGACCATCCGCGGGCCCGGGAAGGCCAGCTCCTGTCCACCGTGCCTCCCCTGCCTGCGAGCTACGACGTGTGGTGCGAGTGCAGGCGCATCATGGTCGGCGGCGGTGGCCCCGGCAAGGGTCGCCCCGCCTCAGGCGTCGAAGCGCAGCCCGTAGACCTCCTCGTAGCCGGGGATGCACAGGGGGCGCTCCGGGCACTCGGGCGGGCCACCCAGGGT
>JAHWKL010000052.1 GCA_019347915.1 Actinomycetota bacterium | reverse complement strand
GGTCGCACTCCTTGCAGCGGTACTGGTAGGTGGGCATCTCCCGATCTCCAGGATGAGTGGGCGGCACGGACGGTTGGCACTCTCGACCGTCGAGTGCCAGAGGATACCGGGGACGAGCTCGTCCGCACCCACCCGGTGGCCGGCGCCGGCGGGCCCGCACCTCGGCTCTACCATCGACGGGATGTCCGATCCCGCCCGAGCGGTCCTCCTCGTGGCGGCTGTCGTCGTCGCCTACGGGATCGGCACGTTCCCGACGGCGCATCTCGTCGGCCGTCGGCTCGGGTTCGATCCGACGACGGCCGGTTCCGGCAACCCAGGGGCGTCGAACACCACCCGGGTCGGAGGAATGCGCGCCGGTGCGATGGTCCTCGTGGGCGACGCCGGCAAGGGGATGCTGGCCGCCGGACTCGGCGTTGCGCTCGACGGACGAACCGCGGGATGGATCGTGGGTGCCGCCGCCGTGGCAGGTCACATGTGGCCGGTGACCCGCCGCTTCCGGGGCGGCAAGGGTGTCGCCACCGCGGCCGGTGTCGCACTCGTGTGCGCCCCGATCGTGTTTCTCGGGCTGGCCTTGGTCTTCGCCGTCGTCGTCAAGGCGGTGGGCAAGGCTGCGGTCGGGTCGCTCGTGATCGCGGTGCTGATGCCCGTGGTTCTCGCCGTGCTGCACCGGGAGCCGGTCGAGGTGGCGGCGGCCGCGGCCAGGATGGTGGCCAACACCGGGCCGATGCACGGCGCCCACCCGAAGGCGAAGGCAACGCCCATGAAGAACGCCGCCCTCGGGCCAGGGGGGACGCGGGCCAGATCGAAGCGGCGCTCTCGATAGAGCAACGGCACCCGCAGCACGCCCAACATGGCCAGGCCAAGACCGATGATGAGGACACCCGAGATCCGGGTGATCAACGGGACGTTGCGGAGCAGCACCGAGCCGATCAGAGCGAAGGAGATGCCAAGGGCGGTGAAGACGACGGTGAACCCGGCTACGAACAGCACGGCCGCCCGCAGGGTCGTCCGTCGCGCCTCGCGTGTCCCGAGCTCGGAGACCGGCAATGCCGACATGTACGACAGGTAGCCCGGGATCAGGGGGAGGCAGCACGGCGAGCTGAAAGAGATGGCGCCGGCCACGACCGCCAGGATGGGAAGAGTGAACACCTCCACAGCACCGACAGAGTGTAAGAGGTGCTCGGGGCGGAGGCGAACCGGTCTGAGGCCCCCTCAGACGGTGCAGCGTCCTGCCATGGCCACCACCAACTGCACGTCGCTCATCCACATTGCGGTGGCCACCGTGGCCACGGTTGCGAACACGGCACCGGGAACGTACAACGAGATCTGCACGGCCAGCGGCGGGTGAGGCGGCTCCTGCAGGGCCTCGATCCGCTCAGCGGTGGCCTCACCAAGGGAGAAGCTGGCCACTGGAGCGGGCTGGTCCGCCATGGCGGTGGCCACGATGGCCTCGCCCAGGACGATGCGGCGACGGTGGTCCCCGCCCGTCGCTTCGGCGTCCGCCCACCGCTCGAAGGCGCTTCGCAACACCCGGTGCGCCCGCCCAGAGGGTGGCCACCACCACAGCGAATCCGCTGCGACCGACGCCCAGGCGAGGAGGCGCTGGTGGCGGTGAGACAGGTGGGCCACCTCATGCGCGACGACGGCCTCGAACTGCGCATCGGTCAGCGTGTCCCGCAGCCCTTCGGAGATGACGACCTGCGGTACGGGGCCGCCCAGGCTGTACGCCAGGGGCTGCCGGGCGGGAAGCAGGACGAGGTCGTAGCCGTCGCGCTGCTGGTGGCGACCCACACCCGGCTCGATGACCAAAGCCGCCATCTGCGCCCGGATCCGACATCCGCCCCTCCAGGCGAGGATCGGCACGGCGGCGGCCACGGCAAGGCCGAGGGCGCCGCCAGTGACCCCCAGCGGCAGCAGGGGACCGAGAAGCCGCTCACAGGCCATCGCCAGCGCGGGGACCCCCGCGGCCCGCAACAGGGTCGGACCCGCCCAGAGCACAGCGCCCAGCTCGATCAACGCGGCACCGCCCAAGAGTGCGACCAGACACAGCCGTGCCCACTCTCCCGGGCTCAGCCGGCGGCCAAGGCGACGCAGCAGCACCGGCAAGGACGCGAGCATCAAGCCGCCGGCGAGGAGGAACGGCGCCATGTCAGCGGCGCCGTGACAACTGCTCGAGAAGCCGACGGAGCTGGGCGCGGTCCCGCTCGCCCAGTGTCTCCAGGAACGTCGCCAGTGCGGCTGGACGGTCACGGGCCTCGTGCAGCACCTGTTCCATGCGGGCCGCGGCGTACTGCTCCCGCGTCTGCACGGGCCGGTAGGCATACGCCCGGCCATGGCGCTGGCGTTCCAGCCGGCCCTTCTCCCACAGCCGGACAAGGATGGTCAGCACGGTGTTGTAAGCAAGGGGGCGGGCCTCGGTAAGGACCTGGTGCACGTCACCCGGAGTGGACCATCCCCCTGCGTCCCACAGGACCTGCATGACGGCGGCCTCTAGCTCGCCACCACGGAGTTGCTTCTGGCCGCCCACTCGCCCTCTTTCCCAACCGGAGCCAGGACCGACACAGTGTAGTGGCCCTCGCCGCTGATTCTTGGGCCGTCTGGCTCTCACAGTGTGTAGGATGTCCCTGTCATCGCTCTCAACGAAGGACCGCTCGCATGTGCATCAACAAGAAGGTCGTAGCCGGGCTCGTCGTTGCCGCGGTCGCTGTCTACCTACTGGCACCCAACGCCTTCGGTCCCGTTCTGCCCGTGCTGATCTTCTTGGCGTGTCCGCTGTCCATGCTGCTCATGATGCGGATGATGTCCCGATCCGGCAATGCCGGGACCGACACCACCTCTTCGTCGGCACAGTCGGATGATGAGCTGGCCCAGCTGCGAGCCGAGGTGGACGAGCTCCGAGCTGCGGAGAACTCTTCTGCCTCTGCCGCTTCGGAACCTCCGCACCAGCGGTGATCAGCCTCTGCGGGGCGCGGGAGGCCAGGAGTTCTCGGCCGCCTCGAAGCCATCAGGGACTAGTACAAAGGACCCTCTAGATTCCAATCGGTGTTATTGCGTCCGATGCAGGTAGAGCGTCTACAGTCGTACTGGCTTGCCGCTTCACAAGGTGAGGCCGCAAGACAGCGGGTAACCACAAAGTGCTTGCTGCATACACGCAACCAGAAGGAGATCGTTGCGATGCGTCGCAACCGAAGGACGGTATTCGCCGTCATGGTCACGGCAGGAGTGGGGTTCATGGTGGCACCTGCGGCAGCGCACCCTCACCACGTGGACACACGCAGCCATACCCAGGTCTTGGCCAACGGCCAGAATCACCCGGGTTTCCAGCCGGTCAACGCCGAAGGCCTCCGCCTGTCGTGCGCTGGAACACTGGAGCCAGCGAACAGCGGCCCCGCTGGCTATGGCCTGGAGACCGCGCACCATGGCCCCGACGCTGGCCGGCCCGGCAAGGCCGACGGCTGCTACGCGACCGAAGGTGATCCGGTCGACAGGAACCCGGCCATCGACTGACCGTCCCGCCGCCGACGTCGGTGCTTTCGGAACGACGTCGGCGGCGGCCGCGGGTGGCGATGATCGCTCACCATCTCCCCACAGCTTCGGACCCCTCCACGACAACGAGAAACATCGTGGGCGCGATGGGTCTCGGCAGGTTTGGTCCGCAGGAGCCGGCTGCGTATGCAGGTACTCTGCCGCCGGTCGTATAACTGGCCAGTTGTACGATTGCACAGTTGTCTGTCATGGTGCCTTCCATGGAGCAACGACTGTCCCTGTTCCGGGGGTTGGCCGACCGGAGCCGCATGGCGATCCTCGGGCACCTACGCTCGGGACCGAGCCGGGTATCGGACGTCGTCCACGGCACAGGGCTTACTCAGGCGAACACCTCGGCCCACCTGTGTTGCCTGTGGGAGTGCGGCCTGGTTGCCCGGGAGCGGAAGGGTCGCGACGTCCACTACCGGCTGGTCAACGGCGTCGAGGAGCTCCTGGCGGCTGCGGACGAGGTCGTGGCCGTGGCCGGTCAGACCATCGGCGCGTGCCCGAACTTCGGCAGCGGTCGCAATGTCAGCTCGGCATGATGGCCGCAGCCGGCACTCTGGACCGGGCGCGGCTGCACCGGCGGGCGCTGTGGCTCGAGACCTTCACGATCGCCTGGAACGTCATTGAGGCCATCGTCGCCGTCGGTGCCGGGGTCGCCTCGGGCAGCGTGGCGCTGGTCGGCTTCGGCGTCGACAGCGCCATCGAGGTCACCTCGGCGCTGGGACTGTTCTGGCGGCTCCGCAGGGCCGGCCCCGAGGCGAACGCCGTCGAGGAGTCCGACGCTGAGCGCAAGGCCCTCTACATCGTTGCCGCCACCTTCTTCGCGCTCGCCGCCTACATCCTCTACGAGTCCTTCAGCAGCTTGCTCGGAGATGGAGAGCCGGACAGCTCCACCGTCGGGGTCGTCCTGGCGGTGCTGTCCCTCGCGATCATGCCCATGCTCGCCTGGGCGAAGCAGCGCACGGGCGAGGACATGGGGAGCCGAGCCCTCCAAGCCGACGCCATAGAGACCTGGGTCTGCTCTTATCTGTCCCTGGCGCTGCTCCTCGGCGTCGGGCTCCACGCCACCTTCGGCTGGCCGTGGGCGGACCCGCTGGCGGCGCTGGCCATGCTCCCCGTGATCCTCTACGAGGGCTGGCAGACAGTGGGAGAAGCCCGTAAGCACGATGGCGACGAGGGCGAGGGCGAACGGTGATCGCTTCCGCCGTTGCTACTGGCGTAGGACCATTGGCCCCACGCGTCCACGATGAGGGCGCCGTATGGAGTCTCAACGGCGTCGACCTCACCAGCGACGGCCCGCTGATCCGCAGTGGCGAACCTCGGCCCTCAGGCATGCGCCCTCGAACCGCACCGTTCCCTGTGCCGCCTCAACTGCGAACGTGGAGCGTGCGGTTCGGGACCAGCTCCTGACCAGGAACGCGGCGCAGTCCGTCACATCCCGCGTGTGCTCGCAGGCACATCCGTCGGCGTCGAAGAGCTCCAGCAGTTCGCGTATCTCGTCCAAGCGCAGCTCGAACCACTGGGCGCCCTTGATGAACCGCAAGCGCTCTAGAGCCGCCTCGTCGTAGTAGCGGGGACCACCGCCAGTTCGCCCGGTCTCGGGTAGTAGGCCCAGGCGCTCGTAGTAGCGCACGGTGTCGGGGTGATCGCTGCTCGGCTGGCCAGCTCCGAGACGCTCAGGCCCACGCGCCCCACCGTAAAGGTTGGAGCGCACTCCAAGTCAAGGGCCGGGGATCTTGATTTTGGCCGACGTGCCAAGCGCGTCGTAGCGGGGGCGTCACGCCGGGATGCCCAACGATCCGGTCGCCACCTTCTCGCCTGGGATCGGCTAGTGCGGGTGGAGGCCCCGTGGCCGGCCGGTGGGTCGAGCGACAACTGTTGGTGCCCCGGCGTCCCCCTCCGGCGGGCAGGGCTGTGGCCGTTTGCAGGGGATCAGATCGGCTCTGTGGGTGGTGCTTCGTCGGCGGGCGCTCCGCCGGCGTGGCCGACGGGACGTTCGGCGCCAGCGCTGGCCGACACCGGCTCGGTGTCCCTCCGCGCCCACGAGGCCACCATGGCGAGGAATCCGAAGCAGGCGAGGACCAGGAACGCGTCGCGGAAGGCGGCGCTCGTCCCGGCCACGGTACTGCCGTGGTGGCGGAGGCCTGCCTGCCACACACCACCGGCGACGCCGACGCCGAGGACCTGACCCAGGCGCCCCGCGGTCGCCAGCGCCCCCGCCGCCATACCCACCCTCCCAGCGACGACTGTGCCGAGGACATCACTGATGTTGGGCGACTGGAACAAGGCTGCGCCGACGCCGTAGAGGGCCAGCACAGCGACGACCCAGCCCAGTGGCGTTCCCGGGCGCAGAGCCGCCATGGCGACGATGGCAAGGGTAAGCGCACCCAGTCCCGCAGTCGCCGGCCGACGGGACCCGATCCGGTCGGCGGCGATGCCTGCCATCGGGGCGGCGGCCACGATCGTCAGGGGTACTACCGCCATGACCATCCCGGCTCGAGTGGCCCCGAGGGCCAAGTGGTCTACGAGCAGGAAGGGCAGCAGGAACATGTTCGCCGCCATGGCGACGAAGTCGAGGAACGACGCTGCCACCCCGAAGGAGAAGCGACGATCGGCGAATAGGCGAAGGTCGAAGAGAGGAGCTTCCGATCGCCGCTCGAGAATGAGGAACCCGGCCAGGGCGGTCACCGAAGCGGCTACGAGGATCACCATGAGGTCGGCGTCGAGGGCGCCCGCGCCCAGCACCAAGAGCAGCAGAGCCACCAGGCCGGAGGCGAGCACCGCCGAGCCCGCCAAGTCGAAGGACTCGGAGCGGGTTCTGTCGCGGTCAGGGTTGCCGGCCGGCAGGCGAGCGGTGGCCAGCCCGGCGAGGGTCAACGCCGGCGGGCCCAGCCCGGCGAATCCCCACCGCCAGCCCAGTTGCTCGACCACCACGCCGCCCAGGGCCGGCCCGAGGCCGAGGCCGGCAGCAATGGCCATGTGGTTGCCGGCCAGGGCCCGGCTCCGCTGCGACGCAGGGAAGCCCCGGACCAACAGGGCTGGACCGCTGCCCACGCACATCGACCACCCGACGCCCTGTGCCATCTGGGCCAGGACCAGCCACGTCAACGACGGCGCCAGCGCCGAGACGACCGACCCCACTGCGAATCCGGCCAGCCCGGTCGCATAGACCCGTGCCGCCCCGGACAGGTCAGCCAGGCGGCCAAAAGCGACCAGCGTGGCAGTGACCACAACCAGACCGGCGCCGCCCACCACCTGGATCCCCGTGATCCCCGTGTCCAGGTCATCACGGATGAAGGGCAGCGCCACCCGCAGCACGCCGACGTGGAGCGAGAGCAACACAGAGCCGGCCAGCACGAGGCCGGCGGTCCAGCCCCGGCCGTGCCCTCGGTCCTCGCCGGATATACGGTCGGTCACCGGCTTTGGAGGCTAGGGGTTTCGTGAGTCGCCGCTCCGCCCCACCTGGCCCGGCCGCCGATCGTCCGTGCGGATGGCGGTGATAGGCATCACCGTCCACCCGAGCTCCGTTCATGGTGGCGCCCGCGGATGCGCACCTTCGCGAGCTCCACACACGCAGCCATACCCGGGTGCTCACCCACGGGCATAACCAACCCCGGCTCCCGGCTCCCAGCCCTCAACGCAGGCCTGCGCCTGCTTATGCTGGACCCTGGAGCCGGCGGACAGCGGCGTGGCCCGGCGAAGGCCGGCGGCTGCTACGCCACCTAACCGTCCCCCTTGCTGAGTCTGTCGGCGACAACGTCGACGCCGATCCCAACCGGAGTTCGAGCGCGTCCCTCCCGGCCATGGGCCTGGCTACTGCTCGGACAACACAGTCGCCCGCGTCGCCTCCGCCGCTTCTAACGCGCGTTAGCGGAAGCATCGTTAGCCACTTTGGCGCCGCTACTCAAGACGACCCGACAGGGCGTCACACACGAACAGACGTGCTTCCCCCGCGCTGCTGTCGTCGCCGTAGACAGCCGCTCGGCCTCGAGGTGGGCCCATCCGGCCTGCACGTACCCGCTGTTGCTCAGACGACCCCAATAGGAGTTCCCTGTCTCACCTCGTCGTTACGGTGGTGGCGGCGCTTCCCCCCGACAGCCACTAGTCAGAAAGGGACGTGCCGTGAACGTCGCCATCCTGCGGGGCCGCCTCTCCCGCCCGCCCGAACACCGCCTCCTGCCGTCAGGCGATGCCGTCGTCAGCTACGACGTGACCGTGCCCCGCCCCGGCGAACGGGCCGAGACCGTCCCGGTGGCGTGGGTCAACGCACCGGGCTCCGCCACCGATCTCGACGTCGACGACGAGGTGGTCGTCGTCGGCCGGGTCCGAAGGCGGTTCTTCCGGGCCGGGGGAGCGACCCAGAGTCGCACGGAGGTCGTCGCCGAACGCGTGGTGCCGACCCGCCGGCGTGCCCGGGCGGCACAGGCGGTGGCGGCAGCGTTGGCGACCGCCGGTGAGCAGGCGGCCGCGTGGCAGTGAGGCGGTGGGCGTTCAGCCCGAGGCGCCGTCGCCCTGGCTCGCCTTGGCCACGGCCTCGGTCAGAGCCGCTCCGTCGAGCACGTCGGCCATGACGCCGATCTGGGCCTCCCAGACGTCGTCCGGCACTTCCTGTCTGATCTCGTCGTCGAGAACGTGGCGTACCTCGAGGCCCAACTGGACCCCTGCCAATGCACCTGCGTACGACGGATCCCCCTTGGCGATGGTCTCGGCGGTGACTGCGGCGCTCTCCGGGTCGGGAGCGCCGATCACCACCACCAGGTCATCACGTCCGTGGGTCTCCGACAGCTGGAGCAACTGCTCCTGGCTGTCCAGGTCCATGGCACCTGCCGACGTTCAAACGAAGCATTCGGTGGCGGAGAAGGCCACGGTGCCACCGGCCGCCTCGACGCAAGCGGCGATGGCGGGGCCGGAGACGCCGTCCCGTTCCCCCAGGGCGACGACCTGCTTCCCCTTCAGCATGTGCTCACCTCCTTCATTGTGCTCGGCCTTGGTTGCGTTCGAGCAACAGGCTCATTCCGTCCGACAACTGCGACATCCGACCCAGGAAGAGACTTCCCTTGGCGATCATCATCACTCTTCGTGCCTCTCCCGACGTGAGGCGGGCGAGGGCGTGAGGAAGGTAGCAGAGCCCCGACGCCAGGTGGCCCTGGGTGGGGGCGAAGCCGGGCATCCCCCGGGTCTGCACGAACTCGGGGATCTCCTCCCGGGTGATGTCCCCGCGCTTGCTCGCCAGGGCGGCAAGCGTGCGGTAGTTGCGCTCGGGCACGTTGCCCGAACCCTGCGGCTCGGTGATCTCGGGGTTGTGCAACTCGGTGGCGAAGTCGTCGACGTCGGTCGTGGTCAACCCCAGCCGTTGCAGCGGCTCCAGCGCCAGCGCCTCCATGATCTGGGGAGCGGAGCCGCCGGCGGAGACCCGGTGACGTCCCACGCTGTCGAGGCGCAGGATCGGCGACACGCCGTCGTCGGCCTGGACCAGTGCCGCGACGCCCCCCAGGACGTCCTCGAGGACGGGGAGGTCGTTGCGCAGGTGGCCCTGGAACTTCATGCCCAGCTTGGCCAGGCTGCCACCGGCCACCACCGCCACACGCTTGAACACGCCCGAGTGCACCAGGCTCGCCGCCACCATCAACGCTGGGATGGGCGCCGCACAGAAGTTCTTGATGTCCATGCCCGACGCCTCCGAGAGGCCGGCGGAATGGGCCACGGCCTTGGCCAGGTTGCCACCTCCGCGCTGGTAGCGATCACCGATCGCTTCCTCGCCACAGCCGATCACGTAGTCGATCGACTGCGGGTCGAGATCGTGGTCGTGGATCAGGTGCAGCAGGGCCAGGGTGGCCGTCGCCTTGGACGACAGGTTCTCCAGCAGCACCGAAGCCGTCAGCGCCTGGTCGACCTCGTCCGCCGGACGGACGGCGCCTTCGACCGGACCGGCCCCGACATGCAGCGCCAACGACCCCCGTGCTTCTCGGGCGCCGCCCACGTCACCGACGGCCCGTTCGATCCGGTCGAGGGCCAGGTGCTTGCCCAGCGGGTGCGTTCGCAACGCCGCCGCCGCCCGCTCGGCGAGGCCCGGAGTCAGCGTCACCAGCCCCGCCTCGTCGACCGCCGCCAGCAGTCCGAGCAGCTCTTCCTCCGGCATCACCTCGCCGCCGCCACCGAAGCGAGAGGCGGAGCCGCCAGCCGTGCCGACCCAGGGCCGCTCGGGCAGGGCGCGGGGGTGCAGCGTCGACAGGTAGGCCTGGTGCGGCGGATAGGCGACCGCCGCCTCGAACGTGCGCAGAGACGCCAGGAACTTGCGCTCGACGTCACCGTCCTTGGGCAGCTCGCGGGACGGCTTGGAGCCGTGGCGGACCATGCCCGGCACGTGCGCCAGGACCTGGGTTGCGGCGACGACCACTGGGGCGTTCATGCAGCGTCCTTTCCCCCGTCGACCTCGAAGATGGTCGGCGCCGACACCGGAGTGGCCACCGCTTCGAGCGCTCGCTCCAGCAGCTTCCGGCGCCACGCCCGCTCGGCCGCTGGGCCGAGCGACGGGTCACCCGTAGGGTACGGGATGCCCCGGGTGGCGACGATCCGAGGGGCTCCGACACGCTCGGCGATCGACACGAGATTGCACAGGAGCGCGGTGGCGATCCCTGCCCGCTCCAGCTCCTTCGCCAGCGTTGCCCCGCAACGCGTGCCCGTCCCTCAAGTGGAGGTGAGGATGGCCGCCCGCACCTCCGAGCGCCGCAGGTCCGCGGCCCATTCGACACCGAAACGGCGCGCGTTGGCCACTGAGGTCCCGTTGCCGGCGGTCACCAGGTACTCGCCGTGGAGCCTGCCGATGGCCCCTTCGGCTTCCAGCTCGCGTGCGACGTCGAGCGGCACGATCCGGTGCGGGTCCTCGTTGGCCCACACCGTGGAGAAGCCCCCGTGGATGGAGCCGTACTGGTCGGGGGCCAGGGAATCGATCCCGTCGAGTGAGTACCGCAGCCACCGGGTCGCCCGGGCCGACTCGAGCCGGTCCGGGTTGCCCTCGGGCACGAGCGCGCCCTCGGTCACCAGGGCCAGGACCGTCTGCGCCAGGTCTTCGACTGCGGCAGCCGGCGTCACCTGCTCGAAGCGGGGCAGCGGGACCTCGGTCGCCTCCAGGTCACCACCCAGACGGGCGAGCACGAGGTCGACGGCTCGGGCTGCGGCCGGGCGGTCGGCCCGAACGACCTGCCGCCGGGGCCGTCCCAGCCGCCCCTGCTCGTTGGTGAGGGGCTCGCCACCGGCCACGATGGCGGCGGCGGCGGCCAGCGTCTCGAGCGACGACCCCATCTCTCGAGCGGCGACTCCGCTGCGCACGATGGTGGCGGCACCGCCCTCGTCGACCCCGGGGTTGTCCTCGTGCATGGCCGCCAGCGACGTGAGCCCGTGCTCGGTCGCCGCGGCGGCGACCCGGGCGCAGGCGAGCCCGTAACGGCCGCTGGTGAAGGCCGGACCGGCGATGACCAGGTCGGGATCGTCCTGGCGGACAAGGGCCAGGATCTCCTGGACGGCATCAGCGGAGCCCGAGGCGTAGTCGTCGCCGCAGTGGACCGTGGCCACGATGTGCAGGTCGTCGCCCAGCAGCTGCTGGAGGCGCCGGCCCGGCCCGATGGCGCCCTCCACGCGAACCGGCGGGGAACCGGCGGCATCCTCTCCGCCGATCCCGGCGAAGAACTGGTTGATGTAGTGGACGATCTTCGTCATCGGCGCCTTCATACCGCCGCTTCGCATCGCAGATGACCCCAGCCGAGGGGGCTGAGGGAGCAGTAGACAACTGCGGTCGGCAGGCGCAGCTCCTCAGTGGCGGGCAGATCGACGAGATTCACGGTCGTTCCCCCCAGAGCGCGGTCCACGGCCGGTAGCACGAGTTGGTCATCGTAATTGCCCGTGCTCACCATGGCCGTTGCTCGGCTGGGAGGCACGACGACCGAGGGGCCGGTGCCGTCGGTGCCGGCCATCTCGGCGAACAGCCCGACGGCAACGATGCCCAGTGCCTCGAGCTCATCCATCTTGAGGGCGACGTCGGCGTCGGCGTTCCCGCCACCCTCCTTGGTCACCAGGGCGGCGTCGAAACCGGCGGCGGCGCACACCCGGGCGGCATGGACGGAGATGAGCTGCTTGTTGTCGGCGTCGACGGGCTCCGGGGAGATCACCACGCCGGCGAAGTCCAGGTCCTTGCCGTGACGCCGCCGGAGCTCGGCCACCACCGGGTGGTTCTGGTGCATGAAGGTGGGGTTCTTCAGCCCCGGGTGCCCGAACTGGCCGCTCACCACGGCGCCGTCGTCGAGATCACCGGGATCGAGCAGCGTCGGGAGCGCCTGGGCGAAGCTCCGCCCGTAGACGAAGACGTCCTTGAACGTCCCTTGGGTCTGCAGGTTGGTCACCACGCCCACGCGAGGCAGTCCGGCGGTCGCCGAGGGCCCAGTCGGCAGCTCCTCGACGGCGTCGAGCGGCGCGTCGAGGGCCGCCTCGGCCAGACGGGCGGCCAGGGCCAGCGTGCCCCTTCGCACCGCCTCGTCGACGTCCTCCCACTTGGCCCCTTCGCCAGGAACGAACTCCACCACCAGGTTGTGGGTGGAACCGAGCGGGGAGAGGGCGGCCGCCGGGCCCGACATGTCGATGACCGCTTCCTGCGCCCGAGGCAGGTAACCGGCAGCCACCACGGCGGCACCCCGCAGCACGTGGGTTCGGCCTCGGCCCTGGGGCTGGGCGGGCCCGACGAAACCGGGGAAGATGCCGCCACCGCCGGGCCCCTTGGTGCGGGGCTCCACCGCGTCGAGGACCTTGACGATCCGGACCGGTGAGCCCGGAGAGGCCCACGACACCGAGACCTCGCCCAGGGCGGGCGAGGAGAGGATCTGAGCGGCCTCGGCGGGCGAGACGGTGAGCCGGCCGCCCTCGTAGACGGTGCGCTCGCCGAAATCGACGGCTTCGACCTGGTGCACGACTCGCGTCAGGCCGGCCGCCGGCCGCTCCTGCAACCCCTCGGTCGGGCGCGCCTCAGCCACGGGGCCGTCGAGAGGCGGTGCCCGCCCGGCGTGACGGCGCAGCCGTGCCGGCGGGACCCCTGGCCGACGTCCCCGCCGCCTTCTTCTTGCTGGCCGAGGCTTTGCCGGCCGGCGCCCGCTTGGCGGCGGAAGCCTTCGTGGCCGGAGCCTTCTTCTTGGCCGGGGCCTTCTTGGCCGGAGCCTTCTTCTTGGCGGGCGCCTTCTTCTTGGCGGGCGCCTTCTTCGTGGCCGGCGCCTTCTTCGTGGCCGGCGCCTTCTTCGTGGCCGGGGCCTTCTTGGCCGGCGCCTTCTTCGTGGCCGGCGCCTTCTTCGTGGCCGGCGCCTTCTTCGTGGCCGGCGCCTTCTTGGCGGGCGCCTTCTTCTTGGCGGGGGCTTTCTTGCCGGCCGCCTTCTTGGCCGTGGCCTTCCGCGTGGCCGAGCGCTTCGTCGCCGGCGCCTTCTTCCTCGGTGGCCTCTGCACCGGCCCTTCCTCGACCTCCTCCGCGGAGCGGACGGAACGCCGTGCTGCATTCGCCGGAATGGCCGACTCCCAGATCATGGGTTCTTCATGAGTGGCGGAGGGGGACGACGAGGTCCACGAGTTGGCGAAACCCCGCTCCCTGGACTGTGGAACCGGAGCTCGTCGGATCGGGGAGGCGAAGCGCTGCTGGCGGGCCAGGGCCTCACGCAGCGCCTGGTCCCGCGCCGCCTCGGCCTGGGAGGGCTGCAGGCGGTTGACCACGTGCGCCTCGAGCGAGCCACCGCCCCGCCGCTCGGCCCACTGCTGCAAGGCCAGCTCGGTGACGGCGGCTTCTTCTTCGGCTGCGCTGGGGCGGGAGAAGCGTTCGTCCTCGCCCGCTGGGCCAGGCTCGTGCTGCCACGCCGGCGGTCCGGCCGGTTCCGGTGGCGGAGGACCGGGTTGCTGCTCCCACGCCGGCCGTGAGCCGGCCGGCGAACCCCCCGGAGGACCGGAAGGTGATGAGTACGGTGAATCGGGTGGCCGGAACGAGCGTCCCATCGAGCGTTCCAGCTCGATCTGCGCCTGCCGTTCGATCTCCTCGCGCGTGGGCCGTCGCTTTCGCGCCATGGTCAACCCTACAACGACGCCGGTTCAGTGGTCGACGAGGCGGAACACCAGGCCCGTGCGTGGCTTGGGGTGGAAGTACGTCGTCTTGGGAGGCATGCGTTCGCGGCGATGAGCGGTCGACGCGATCTCCGCCACGGTGGCGGGTCGCAGCAGCAGTCCGGCCGCACCGGGGTCGGAACGCACCCGACTGAGAATGGCCGCCGTGCTGTGTTGGTACGCCACGTCGTGCTCGGGCAGCCCCGAGCGGGCGACCTCGACGCGGCTGGAGTCGAGGTCGGGCAGGTCCGCCGGAAAAGCACCGGGCCGGGGGCGGAGGAGGTAGCCGCGCCCGGCTGGCAAGACCAGCCCGAGGGCGTCACCCGGCTCCATCAGCTCCGGCACACGGTCGTGACCACCGGATGCAGTCGCCGCGTCGAACCACGGTGACAGGGCGTCGACCACATCGAGGCCGTCGGGCAGACCGGTGAACAACCGGTGGATCGGCCGCACCGCCAGCTCCTCCTCGGACAGCTCCACCATGAGCGCCATGGTGAGGTCGTACGGACCGGGGTGGTCACCGTTCTCCGCCCGCCGTCGCCGGCGGTAGGCCAAGGCGGTCTCGTAGCGGTGGTGCCCGTCGGCGATGACGATCGGTGCTGAGGCCACGAGATCGGTGACCGCGGCGACCAAGGCGGGCGCCGTCACCCTCCAGAGCCGGTGGTGGACGCCGTGCTCGTCGGTGCCCCGGGCGACGGGAGGTCCCTCCGGGCGCACGAGACCGCCCAAGCCCTTGGCCAGCGAGAGGCACCAGATGGGCGACAGGTTGCACCGGGTGGCCTCCAGCAGCTGGAGCCGGTCGCTCTTGGCCTTGGGGGTGGTCTCCTCGTGAGGCAGTACGTCGCCCTCGCCGGGCGCCGAGAGCTCCAGTGCCCCCAGGACCCCGTTGGTCTGGCGTGGCCTTCCGTGCTCGTCGCGGTAACCCATGCGGTAGAGGTAGAAGCCCGGTTCGGGGTCCTGGAACAGCACCCCGGCGCCCTGCCACTCCCGCAGGAGGCGAGCGGCCACGGCATAGCGGTCGTCGCCCCCTTCGTCGACAGGGACCTCCAGCCGCACGGCGTTGTACGGCCCCCGCGCTGCCAGGCGCTCACGATCGTCGTCGTCGATGACGTCGTAGGGCGGGGCGATGACGGCCTCGTGGTCGATGTCCTCGCGGTAGCGAAGGCCGGCGAACGGCTCGAAGCGGGCCACGCCCATTGCCTAGCAGGTGCGCCCTGCGGTGGCTTCACCAGCGCGGAGGGCGGCGCAGTCAGCCGGCAGCGCACCGGCGATTCGCCATCGGGTGCCCTCGGGCGGCAACAATGCTCCTGTGGCATGGGTGATCGACCTGGACGGCGCGGTGTGGTTGAGCGGGGAGGTCATCCCTGGGTCTGCGGAGGCGGTACGCCGCCTGCGGGAGGCGGGGCACAAGGTGGTGTTCGTGACCAACAACTCCTCGGCGTACGTAGGCGACCAGGAGGCCAAGCTGGCGGCGATCGGCATCGAGGCGGAAGGGGACGTGATGACCTCGGCCCTGGCCGCCGCCTCGGTGCTCGAGCCCGGTACCTCCGCCGTGGTCTGCGCCGGCGCCGGCGTGACGGAGGCCCTCGAGCAACGAGGCGTGCGCCCCCTCACCGAGGGCCCTGCCGATGCGGTGGTGGTCGGGTTCCACCACGAGTTCGACTACGAACGGCTGCGCGTGGCCCACCACGCGGTCCACCACGGTGCCCGCCTGGTGGGAACCAACGACGACCCCACCCTTCCCAGCCCCGATGGCCCCGTGCCCGGGTCCGGGGCCCTCCTCGCCGCCGTGGCCACCGCCGCCGGCGTCGAGCCGGAGGTGGCGGGCAAGCCGTACACGCCGATGGTCGATCTGGTCCGCTCGGCGGTGGGCGAAGGGGACCA
>JAHWKL010000051.1 GCA_019347915.1 Actinomycetota bacterium | reverse complement strand
TTGTCGTTCGTTGCTCCACCAGGCCGGGGGCCGGTGGGCCGAAGGCGGCAGCCCGCCCACGAGCCGGTCGATCTCGCTGAACGTCAGCTGCACCCGCTCCCGCGGTAGTCGATCGAGGTGCTCCCGGAGCGGGTCGTACTTGCTCACGACGAAGAGGCTGACAGGTGTTCGGGCCCCGTGCTACCGACCATACCCATCAGCGTCCCGGATCCCGGAGCGGACGGCATGCCGGGCGCCGCAGAACAGGCCGTTGGTTCGCCTACACGGGGCTGCTTACGGACGGAACGGCACCAGTTGACACGAGCGACTGATGACAAATTAATGACAAACGGCCCTTCGGGGCCGTTCAGCGGGAGCGCCGCACCACCTCTGACCAGCACTTTTACGCCGCTCAGGCTGTGTCGGAGGGGGGACTTGAACCCCCACGCCCTTGCGGGCACCAGCCCCTCAAGCTGGCGCGTCTGCCTATTCCGCCACTCCGACGTGGTCGCCGGGGAACCGGCGTGATGGTCGAGTCTATCGCCGGCGCCGGCGCCCTCCCGTCAAACCAGGTCGGTGGCCTGGCAGGCAGGGCCTGGCCACCGGGCGGCCGTGGCCCAGCTCGTGGGCCGCCCCTACTCGTCCAGCCAGATCTCGTCGTAGGCGACGAACTGCAGCGGGCTCTGGATGAAGTTCTTCACCGCCTCGTCGTAGACGATCGAGCCCGTGTACCAGTTGAGGGGCACCACGGCCACGTCGCCGAGGATCTCCTCCTCCGCCTCCCGGTACAGCGCGTTGGCGTCGTCCTCGTCGAGGGTGGCTCGAGCCTCGTTGATCAGCTCGTCCACCCCAGAGTCGGAGTACTGCACGAGGTTGTCGGCCCCGATGGAATCGGTGTGGAACAGCGGGTAGAGGCCGTTGTCGTAGGCCGCGTAGTGCCAGGTCCATCCGGCCCGGAAGAACTGGCCGTCACCTTCGCGCATCTGGGAGTAGTAGATGGTGAGCTCCCGCCCGTCGAGAGTGGAGGGGATGCCGATCTCCTCCAGGTTGGCCTGGATGATCTGGGCCACCGGCTCGTGCCCGGAGCCGAGGTCGTAGTTGAGCTGGATGGGCTCGGCCACCTCGCCGCCCCAGTCCTCGAGCAGGGCACGGGCTCGCACGACATCGCGCTCGCCGGCACCGGCGATGTCGCTCAACCCCGCCTCGTAGCCGGGCATGCCGGGTGGAGTGTGGCCGGTGGCCGCCGTACGGGAGCCGCTGTAGACGGTGTCGACGATGGCCTGCTTGTCGATGGCCAAGGCGATGGCTTGGCGCAGGAGGAGGTTGTCCTCGCCGCCCACCACCGGGTCGTCCATGTTGAACCCGAAGGAGTAGACGCCGAGCGACTCGTCGGTGGCGTTGTTCTCGGGGAACCGGGCCAGCACCTCCTCGAAGCGCCCCGGCGGGATGTAGCCGGTGTCGCCGTGGCCGGCCTCGAAGGCCTGGAAGGCGGAGTCGAGGTCGCTGGAGATGCGGAACTCGATGGCGTCGAGGTAGGCGGTGTGGTCGTTGAGGCCGCCCCAGTAGTCGTCGTAACGCTCCAGCTTGATGTAGCGATCGTCGGCCCACGGCTCCGACATCTGGAACGGGCCGTTGCCGATCATCACCTGGCGCTCCCACTGCGACTGGTCGTCGAGGGCCTCGACCACGTCCTTGGGCACGGGCGAGAACACCGAGTGCGACACGGACGCCGGGAAGGCGGAGTACGGGAACCGCAAGGAGACGGTGAGGGTCATGTCCTCGTTGTCGGCCACCACACCCTCCAGTTCGGTAGTCTCTCCTACGACCACCGCGTCGCTGCCCACGATGGGGTCGAGGTGGAAGGCGAGGTCAGAGGCGAGATCGGGATCGAGCACCCGCTCCCAGGCGAACTTGAAGTCGCTGGGCAGCACCGGGTCGCCGTTGTGGAAGGTGACGCCGTCACGCAGCTGGAAGGTCCACTCGTCGCCCTCGTCGTTGCTCTCCCACGACTCGGCCACCATGGGCCGCAGCTCGCCGCTCTCGTAGTCGTTCTCGGTCAGCCCGTCGAACACCAGCCGACTGACCTGTGAGCCCTCGACGGCGCCCGAGAGGCCGGGGTCGATGTGCTCCGGGTTCCCAGCGGAGAAGTTCTGCAGGTCGACCAGCGTCCCGCCGGCGACGGGCCCGCCCTCCCCCGTCGCAGTCCGATCGTCTCGCTGCTCTTCGCTCTCGCAGGCGGCGGCGGTCAGGGCCAGTCCCAGGAGCAGGGCGATCAGGCGGCCGAACGTGGGGTGCGAAAGCGCAGCTCTCACCGAGTCTGCTCCTTGCGGCAGGAAGGGGGCTGCGATGCTCCCGCCTACTGCAGGCGCAACGCCAGGATCACCGTGGTGAACGAGAACAGCACGGCGACGCCCACGGTGATGCGATCGAGGTTTCGCTCCATCACCGAGGATCCGGCCGCCGAGGCACCCATGCCGCCCCCGAACATGTCGGAGAGGCCACCGCCCCGGCCGCTGTGCAGGAGGACCAGGAGGATCAGGACCAGCGAGACCAGTACGTGAACCACCACGATGGTCACCGTCAGCATGCTGCCTCCTTCCGCTCACCCGCCATGCGGCCGGTCACCCTACCAGCCCAGTGCCGGTTCGCTACGTCGTGTGGCGAAACTGCACGATGCGTGAGAAGTCGTCCGGGTCCAGCGACGCCCCCCCCACCAGGGCGCCGTCGATGTCGGGCTGGCCCATGAGCTCGCCGGCGTTGGTGGGCTTGACCGAGCCGCCGTACTGGATGCGCACGCTGGCGGCCGGGTCGCCGCCCTTGGACCGACGCACCACCTCCCGGATGGTGGCAGACATGGTCTGGGCGTCCTCGGGCGTGGCCGTGCGGCCGGTGCCGATGGCCCAGATGGGCTCGTAGGCGATGACCATGCCGCCCACCTGCTCGGCGGTGACGTCGGCCAGCCCGGCTTCGACCTGGGACGACACCCGTTGCTCGGCAGTGCCGTCCTCCCGCTCCTCGATGTGCTCGCCCACGCACATGATCGGCGTCATCCCCGCCGCCAGGATGGCCCTCACCCTGCGATTGACCATCTCGTCGGTCTCGTTGAACAAGTCTCGGCGCTCGGAGTGCCCGGCGATGACGTAGCGCACGTTGAGCTTGGCCAGCATGGGCGGGCTGACCTCGCCTGTGAAGGCGCCCTTGTCCTCCCAGTGGCAGTGCTGGGCGCCGAGAGCGACGGGGATGTCGTCGGCCTCCAGCACGGTCTGGACCGAGCGCAGGTTGGTGAAGGGAGGATGGACGGAGACGTCGACGGCCTCGTAGTCGTCCCTATCCAGCTTGTACGACAGCTTCTGCACCGTCTGGATGGCCTCGAAGTGGTTGTGGTTCATCTTCCAGTTGCCGCTGATCAGCGGCTTGCGACCGTTGCTCATGACGCTCCCGTGGTCCGTTCCGCTGCTTCTCGAAGTGCCCGCAGGCCGGGGAGATCGCCCTCCTCCAGCAACTTGAGCGAGGCCCCGCCCCCCGTGGAGAGGTGATCGACGGCATCGGCCAGGCCGAACGACGCCATGGCGGCGGCGCTGTCGCCGCCGCCGACCACGGTGAACCCGGGGGCCTCGGCCACCGCCTCGGCCACGGCCCGGGTGCCGGCGACGAACCGCTCGTCCTCGAACATCCCCATGGGCCCGTTCCACAGCACCGTGGCCGCCCCGTGCACCACGTCGGCGAACTCAGCGGCGCTCCCCGGCCCGATGTCGAGACCCTTCCACCCGTCGTCGACGTCGAGCCCACCCTGGCTGACGTCGTCGTCGGGCCCGAGGACCACGATGTCGGACGGCAGGCGGATGCGGTCGCCGGCCGCCTCGAGCAACGCCCGGCACCTGTCGACCTGGTCCGCCTCCAGGAGCGAATCACCGGTGCTGTGGCCCTGCGCGGCGAGGAAGGTGAAGCACATCCCCCCGCCGATGACCAGGGAGTCGACGACGTCGAGGAGGGCCTCGATCACCCCTAGCTTGTCGCTCACCTTGGCGCCGCCGAGGACGGCGACGAAGGGCCGCTCGGGCGACTCCCGCAACGTGGAGAGGACCTCGACCTCGCGGGCCAGCAGGCGGCCGGCGGCGCTGGGCAGGGTCCGCGGCGGGCCGACGATGGACGCGTGGGCCCGGTGAGCGGCGCCGAAGGCGTCGTTGACGTAGGCGTCCTGGCCCTCGACCAGGCGCTGGACGAAGCCGGGGTCGTCGTCCCTCTCGCCAGGGTCGAAGCGGAGGTTCTCCATGAGCTCCACCCCCGGAGCCAGCTCGGCCAGACGGGCCCGCACCGGATCCATGGAGAACTCCGGATCGGGCTCGCCCTTGGGCCGGCCCAGGTGGCTGCAGGCGGTGACCTGCGCCCCCGCCTCCTGCAGCCAGTGCAACGTGGGCAGGGCGTAGCGGATGCGCATGTCGTCGGTGATGCGGCCGTCCTCCACGGGGACGTTGAAGTCGGACCTCACCAGGACCCGCTTGCCGTCCAGGTCGGGCAGGTCCTCCAGTTGGGGTAGGTGCACGGCGGCGCCTACTTGTTGGCGGCGCCGACGATGAGGGCGAGGTCGACCAAGCGGTAGGAGTAGCCCCACTCGTTGTCGTACCATCCCTGGACCTTGGCCAGGTTGCCCATGGTCAGGGTGAGCTCGGAGTCGAAGGTGCACGACGCCGGCGATCCCACGATGTCGGAGGACACGATCGGGTCCTCGGTGTAGACGAGCACCTTGGAGAGGGGGCCGTCGGAGGCGGCGGTGCGGAAGGCCTCGTTGACGTCGTCCACGCTGGCCTCGTTGGCGAGCACGGCGGTGAAGTCGGTGATGGAGCCGCACTGCACCGGCACGCGCAGGGCGGAGCCGTCGAGCTTGCCCTCCATGGTCTCGAGGACCAGGCTCGTGGCCCGGGCGGCGCCGGTGGAGCTGGGCACCACGTTGACCGCCGAGGCCCGGGCCCGGCGCAGGTCCTTGTGGGCCAGGTCGAGCAGGTTCTGGTCGTTCGTGTAGGCGTGGACCGTGGTCATCAGGCCCCGCTCGATGCCGAAGGCGTCGTCGAGCACCTTCACCATGGGCACGAAGCAGTTGGTGGTGCACGAGGCGTTCGACACCACCTTGTGGGCGTCGGGGTCGAAGGTGTCGTCGTTGACGCCCACGCAGAAGGTGGCGTCGACGTCGGTGGCGGGGGCCGAGATGATCACCCGAGGGGCGCCGCCGTCGATGTGCGCCCCCGCCGACTCGCCGTCGGTGAAGATGCCGGTCGACTCGATCACCACGTCGACTCCGAGGTCACCCCAGGGCAGTGCTTTGGGATCGCGCTCGGAGAAGACCTTGAACGACTTGTCACCCACACTGATGCCGTCGCTGGTGGTCTTGACCTCGGCACCGATGCGGCCGTGGGTGGAGTCGTACTTCAGGAGATGGGCGTTGGTCTCGGGGGGGACGAGGTCGTTGACGGCCACCACCTCGAGATCGGCGCCCGAGTCCAGGGCCGCCCGGAAGAAGTTGCGGCCGATGCGGCCGAAGCCGTTGATACCCACCCGTATGGTCATGTCTGTCCCCTCGCTCGCTGCGGGCGGACGCAAGGCGCCCGCTTGTCCTCTTGCCCGACCGTACCCGGTTACCCCTCAGCGTGCCCGGCCATCCCACCCGAGCAGGTCCGACAGCGCCGCCGCCAGCCGAACAGGATCGTGGCTCAGCCCGGAGTCGCCGGCCACCTCCCGCTCGACCACGGGAACGGCCGGCCGGCCCAGCGGCAGCACGCCGGGGTGGCACAGCACCAGGTCGGGGTGCACGCCGTGGGCACCGAGGGCTCGCACGTGGGCGGCAACGTCGAACCCCTCGGTCTCCGGCAGCTGGGGCGCCAGGTTGCACACGTAGACCTTGGTGGCGGTGGTGGAGGCGAGGGCGGCGCGGATGCCGGGGACGATGGCGGCGGCCAGCACGCTGGTGAACAACGACCCCGGCCCGAGGACCACCTGGTCGGCGTCGGCGATCGCATCCAGGGCAGCACCGGGAGCGGGCACATCGGGCGGGACCAGGGACACCGCTGAGATGCTCCCGGCAGTGGACACGTTGACCTGACCCTCCACCTCCCGACCGTCGGCATGGGCGGTGAGCACCACCGGGACGGTGGTGGCGGGCAGCACCCGGCCCATGCAGCCGACCAGCCGGCCGGCCTCGTGGAGGGCGGCGGCGAAGTCACCGGTGGCGCTGGCCAGGCCGGCGATCACCACGTTGCCCAGGGGATGGCCCTCCAGCTCCCCGCCCGAGAAGCGGTGCTCGAAGTAGGTCGTCCACGCCGACCGGGGATCGCCCAGGGCGACGAGGCACCGGCGCAGGTCGCCGGGCGCGGGGATGCCGAGCGCCTGGCGCAACCGCCCACTCGAGCCTCCGTCGTCGGCCACCGACACCACCGCAGTGACCGAGCCGGCGTAGCGCCGCGCCGCCGCCAGGGTGGCGGCCAGACCGTGGCCTCCGCCCAGGGCCACGACGCGGGCGGCGCCGGCGTGGCGGTCGTTGCTCAACGGCCGACGTCGCGGTGCACCAGGTTGGCCTCGAAGCCACGTCGGCGAACGAGCTTGGCCACCTCCTCGGAGATCACCACCGAGCGGTGCCGACCGCCGGTGCAGCCGAGGGCCAGGGTGAGGTAGGACTTCCCCTCCTGCACGTAGGAAGGCAGGAGCAGGTCGAGCAGGACATCGAGACGACGGAGGAACTCGGCCGTCTGCGGGAAGCGCATCACGTAGCTGCGCACCTCGGGATCTTTCCCCGTCTGCGGCCGCAGCTCCTCGACCCAGTGCGGATTGGGCAGGAAGCGGCAGTCGACCACCAGGTCGGCGTCCAGTGGCAGCCCGTGCTTGTAGCCGAACGACAGCACCGTGGTCTGCATGCCGGCGCCGGGCAGCTCGGACCCGAACAGGGCGACGATCCGGTCGCGAAGCTGGTGGACGTTGAGGTCGGTGGTGTCGACCACCACGTCGGCCTCGGCCTTCACCGGCTCGAGGCCGGTCCGCTCGCGCTCGATGGTCTCGATGATGCCCTCGCCCTCACCGAGGGGATGGCGCCGGCGGGTGTCGGTGAACCGGCGGATCAGGACCTTGTCGGAAGTGTCGAGGAACAGCACCCGCACCCGGGCGCCGCTTGCCCGCAGGCTGGCCAGGCTGCTCGTCAGGTCCTCGAGCCCGGCCCGAGGGCCGATCACCAACGCAACCCGCTCGATGCTGGTGCCGGGTGCCTGGGCCAGCTCGGCAACCTTGTCGATCAGGGAGGGTGGCAGGTTGTCGATGACGAACCAGCCGAGATCCTCGAGGGCGTTGGCCGCCTGGGTGCGCCCCGCCCCCGAGAGGCCGGTGATCACGACGAACTCGCTCATCGGGAAGGTCGCCGGCGGGCAGGGCGCATGGGCCCCAGGCTATCGATCGCCCGCGACCGCCTCCTTCTCGGCCAGGAGGAACAGCAGCCGGGGAATGGTGGCCGCCGCCGGGTACTCAGGGGCCCGGGCGAGGAACCCCGGCGGTGCGGCGGGCTCCTCCATCCGGCGGATGACCAGCCCGACCGCGGCCATGGCATTGACGTAGCGGGACAGAGGACGGTGGATGAAGGGGATGAACACACCCTTCTCCACCTCCTCGACGCTGCAGTCCTCGACGAGGTAGGCCCCCACCCGCCAGTACTGCTCGGGCGGGTCGAGCACGTGGTCATCGATCCAGCCGCTACCGGGAGCCTGCAGCAGGGGGTGGTTGAGGAAGAGCAGGAACCGGCCACCCGGGCGCAGCACCCGGCTGATCTCGGCGATGGCGGCGTCGGCCTCGGCCACGTGCTCGAACACCAGGCACGCCACGGCTGCGTCGAACGACGCCGGCGCCAGCGGGAGCCGACCGGCATCGGCCCGCACGTAACCGGGGCCCCCTCCCCGCGAGCGGGCGACGTCGAGCTGGGCGACGGTGGGGTCCACGCCCACCACCCGCCGGGCTCCGGCAGCCGCCGCCAGCCGCGCCACCTGCCCCTCACCGGTACCGACGTCGACCACCTCGGTGGCGCCGGCCAGGTGCCGTGCCGCCAGGGGGAGGATCTGCTCGACGTACTCGGGGTCGGCTCCTTCGGTGAAGCCGTCCTGCCACCAGCCGGCGGACGCCTCCCAGAGGTCGCCGTCGCTCCTCGGCCCCACCCGCTCAGCCGCCTGGGGTGTGGATCTTGTCCCACACCGCCTGAGCCACCCGGTCGGGCAGCCACGGCAACGCCCGGAGCTCGTCGAGCGATGCCCGTTTGACCGCCGCCACCCCACCCAGCTCGGCACGCAACCGCTTCTGGCGCACCGGCCCGAGCCCGGGGATGCCGTCGAGCACGCTGGTGGTCATGCGCTTCTCGCGCAGGAGCCGGTGGTAGCCGACGGCGAAGCGATGGGCCTCGTCGCGAAGTCGTTGGAGCAGGTAGAGCGCTTCGGAACCCCTCGGGATGCTGACGGGATCGGCCGAGCCGGGCACGTAGACCTCCTCGAACCGCTTGGCCAGGGCAGCCACGGGGATCTCGTCGTCGAGACCGAGCTCCTCCACCACCTCTCGAGCCACGGCGAGCTGGCCCTTTCCCCCGTCGACCACCAGCAGCTGCGGCGGGTAGGAGAAGCGTCCCTGGCGCTCGGGCGCCGGCTGGGAGCGCTCGGCGAGGTAGGCGCTGAGGCGCCGGGTGAGCACCTCCCGCATGGCGGCGACGTCGTCGTTACCGGGCACGTCGCGCACCTTGAACCGGCGGTAGTCGCCCTTCTTGGGCAGGCCGTCCTCCATGACCACCATGGAGCCGACGTAGTCGGTGCCCTGGATGTGGCTCATGTCGTAGCACTCGATGCGCAGCGGCGCCTCAGGAAGGCCGAGGGCTTCCTGGAGCTCCCGCAGCGCCCGCGCCCGGCTGTTGTGGTCGGACGCCCGGCGCAGGCGGTGGCGGTTGAACTCCTCTCGGGCGTTGCGGGTCACCGTCTCCTGCAGGCCGCGCTTGTCGCCTCGCTGTGGGACCCGGACGCTGACCCGGCCGCCCCGCAGCTCCGTCAGCCACGCCTCGTACAGCGGCGGGTCGTCGGGCTCCTCGGGGACCAGCACCTGGCGGGGCACGCCCAGCGTGGGCTCGGCGTAGAGGCCCTCCAGGACGCGCCCGACCAGCTCCCCGGGGCTCAGGTCCTCGACCTTGTCGACGACGAAACCCCGCCGGCCCACCACCCGGCCCTTGCGGACGAAGAAGACCTGCACCGAGGCCTCCAGCTCGTCGTCGGCCATGCCGACCACGTCGAAGTCCTCCGACCGCTCGGCGACCATCTGCTGCTTCTCGACGGCCCGGCGCACGCTGGCCAGGCGGTCCCGAAGGCGGGCGGCCCGCTCGAACTCGAGGCTCTCGGCCGCCGCCTCCATGTCCGACTCGAGTGCCTGGATCACCGGTTCGGTGGTTCCGTCGAGGAAGGCGACAAGATCGTCCACGAGACGCTGGTACTCGTCGGGCTTCACCTCGCCCACGCAGGGGCCGGCGCACTTCTCGATGTGGTACAGCAGGCACGGGCGCCCGAGGCGACTATGGCGCTCCAGCTTGTTGTCCGAGCAGGTCCGCACGGGGAAGGTGCGCAGCAGCAGGTCGAGCGTCTCCCGGATGGCGTAAGCGTGGGCGTAGGGGCCGAAGTAGCGGGTGCCCTTCTGCTTCTTGCCCCGCATGACCCGAGCCCGCGGCCACTCGTCGCCAAGGGTCACGGCGAGGAAGGGGTAGCTCTTGTCGTCGCGGAGACGGACGTTGAAGCGGGGCTGGTGGGACTTGATCAGGCCGTACTCGAGCATGAGCGCCTCGACCTCGTTGCGCACCTCGATCCACTCCACGGTCGCCGCCGTCTCCACCATCTGGGCGGTGCGGGGTGGCAGGTGACGAGGATCGCCGAAGTAGCTGTTGAGCCGGGCGCGCAGCGACTTGGCCTTGCCCACGTAGACCACCCGCCCCTGGGCGTCCTTGAACTGGTAGGAGCCGGGGGCGTCGGGGATGCTGCCTGCCGGCGGGCGCTCGACCACGGGCCCATTCTCGCCGTCGCCGGCGTCTTTGGCGCACATCCTCCTCGGTCGGGCGCCGGCGCCGTAGACTGACGGGACCGCCGTCCTGGTACTGCGGCGACATATCCGCTCCGAGGGCGACATCCCCGTGCCGGGCGACCAGGCTGTCCGCACCGCCCGCCAATCGGAGCGCTCGCCCCCTGGGAGGGCTCTTTCATGCTCCGCATGCAACCACCGATCCCCGCTCGCTACCTCGACGCCACTCCCGAGGAGCTGGCGTCGTGGATCGCCGCCGCCAAGTCGACCCTCGGCGATCGGGTCTTCATCCTCGGGCACCACTACCAGCGCGACGAGGTGATGCGCTGGGCCGACGCCCGGGGCGACTCCTTCCGCCTCTCCCAGCTCGCCGCCGACAACCCCACCGCTGACCACATCGTGTTCTGCGGGGTCCACTTCATGGCCGAGTCGGCCGACATCCTCACCGCTCCCCATCAGCAGGTGCTCCTGCCCGACCTCAACGCCGGCTGCTCCATGGCCGACATGGCCGACCTCGACTCGGTGGAGGAGGCGTGGGAGGCGCTGGAGGACGTCGTCGACATCGAACGCGTGGTGCCGGTGACCTACATGAACTCCTCGGCCGCCCTCAAGGCCTTCGTGGGCCGGGCCGGCGGCGCGGTGTGCACGTCGACCAACGCCCGGGCGGTGCTCGAGTGGGCGATGGGACGGGGCGACAAGCTCCTGTTCTTCCCCGACCAGCACCTGGGCCGGAACACGGCACTGGCCATGGGCTACCGCCACTCCGACCTGGCGGTGTGGGACCCCCGTCGTGAGCTCGGTGGGCTGAGCGAGGCCGAGTGCAAGGAGGCCACCTTCCTCCTGTGGAAGGGTCACTGCTCGGTGCACCAACGCTTCACCCCGGCGCAGGTCGAGGCTTTCCGGACCGCCAACCCCGAGGGCATCGTCATCGCCCACCCCGAGGCGCCCTACCAGGTGTGCGAGGCCGCCGACTCGGTGGGTTCCACCGACTTCATCATCAAGGCGGTGGCCGGCGCCGCGCCCGGTTCGGTCATCGCCGTGGCCACCGAGGTGCACCTGGTCCAGCGCCTGGCCGCCGAGCACCCCGACCGCACGGTGGTCTCGCTCGACCCGGTCGTCTGCCCGTGCTCGACCATGTTCCGCATCGACGCCGCCCACCTGGCGTGGGTCCTCGAGCACCTGGTCGAGGGGCGGGTGGTGAACCGCATCGCCGTCGACCCCGAGACGGCCTCCTGGGCCAAGGTGGCACTGGAGCGCATGCTGGCGATCGTTTAGGACCAACCGGCCTAGGGAGAGCAGGCAGCGAAACCGAGGGGCGGCCGGGCCGCCGCCTCGGCGACCGTCTCGAAGTCGTAGGTGACGTCGGGGATGGTGAAGGGACGGTCATGACATCCCACCCTGGCGACAAGGATCAGGTCACGGGGGTGCTCGCTCGCCACTCGAGCCAGGTCGGCGTCCGCCACGGCAACCGCCGGCCGGCCAGTGGCGAGCGTCAGCCACGACGCCGGCTTGCCGATCACCCCGGCGTGCCACGCGAAGCGCTGATCGGGTGGGAGAGTGGTCCGGTTCTCGGCAAGGGCTGCGCCGTAGCCCTGGACGACCACCTGCCTGGCTGCCGGTGGGCGAACTGACAGGCCGAGGGTCATCAGGACGGCCACCGTCCCGACCGCGAGGGGCACCGCCCGTGTGATGAGCGGCCGGTGAGAGAGGATCGACAACAGCCGGTCACACCCCATGCCGATGCCGACGGCCAACGGCAGCAGGAACCAGTAGTTCCAGTAGTCGTGGACGGCGGCCCCGGTGCGAAACACCAGCGGGTACGGAATGGTGACGGCGAGGCTCACCAAGGCCAACGCACGGATGTGCCCCTTCCCCAACGCAAAGGCCAAGCCCACGGCCGCCAGCAACACGGTCATGAGGCCGAACATGGCGCCGACGGCCGCCCACTGGCTCTGGAACAACGTGCCCCATCCCAGCACCAGCGTCGATTGGCCGGTACGGAGACGTAGCTGCTCGACCAAGACCTGAAACGTGCCGCCGAACGCCCACAGGAGCCACACGCCCAGCAGCACGAACCCGACCACGGCGCCCCCCGCCAAGGCCGCCCACACGACGCGCGCACCGGAGCGGCGACGGAGCTCGAACAGCGCCCACGTGCCGACCACGGCGGCCACCACCAGGGCCTGCCAGCCTGCCAGTGGCGCGAGCGCAGCAAGGACGGCGGCGAGGCCAGGCGGTACCCGCCGTCCTCGTCTCGCCCGTTGCCACACCACGAGCAGGGCGACGCCGAAAGGCAACGACGTCACCGGCGTGTCCAGCATGGTCCCGTAGACGAGGAACATGGGCGTGACCGCGATGGTGGCGACGGCTACCGCGCTCGATGTCCAACGCAGGCCCGCCTCCCGCAGGAGGACCACCAGCAGAGCGACGGTCGCCAGGCTCCCGAGCCATGCCGGAGCGCGGGTGGCGGCACGTGACGATCCCCCGAGCAACTCGGCCACGGCCGTCTCCACGTAGATCAGGGGCGGGTGGTTGGCATACGTGCCCCGAAGCTGGGAATGGCTGCCCAGCCGCGACGCGATGACGCCGTCCTCCCGAAGGCTCTGGCTGCCCATGGCCCACACGCCGGCATTGCGGCCATCGTGCGAGTTCCCGAAGGGGGCGCCGATTGTGGACCATGCCTGGGCCAGGAACAGGGCGGACGTCAGGATCACCAACCCCAGTGCCCACCGGTCGACGGGGCGCCGCCCACCGTGACCCTCCATGACCCGGCGTCGGGCGGCGTCGTCGTCGACACGGCTGACCGTCGCCTCGTTGGTGACCACCACCCTGAGCATCGTCCGGTCGGGGACCGGACTTGACTCCTGGGTGCTGAACCCGCGTCAGCTGGCCAGGATGGGCGCCAGGAAGCGGCCGGTGTGGCTCTCCGGTGTCTTGGCCACCAGCTCGGGCGGACCCTCCACCACCACCCAGCCGCCGCCCTCACCGCCTTCGGGGCCGAGGTCGACGATCCAGTCGGAGGTCTTGACCACGTCGAGGTTGTGCTCGATGACAACCACGGTGTTGCCCTGGTCGACCAGGCGCCCGAGCACGGCCAGGAGCTTGCGGATGTCGTCGAAGTGCAACCCGGTGGTGGGCTCGTCGAGCATGTACATGGTGTGGCCGGTGGAGCGCTTGGCCAGCTCGGTGGCCAGCTTGACCCGCTGGGCCTCGCCTCCCGACAGGGTGGGCGCCGGCTGGCCCAACCGCACGTAACCCAGGCCGACGTCGACGATGGTGGCGAGGTAGCGGGCGATGGCGGGCTGGTTGGCGAAGAACTCCAGGGCCTCGGAGCAGGACAGGTCGAGGACCTCGGCGATGTTCTTGCCCTTGAACACGACCTCGAGCGTGTCCCGGTTGTACCGGGCGCCCTTGCACACCTCACACGGCACGTAGACGTCGGGCAGGAAGTGCATCTCGATCTTGATGGTCCCGTCGCCGGCGCAGGCCTCGCAGCGGCCGCCCTTGACGTTGAACGAGAAGCGGCCCGGCTTGTAACCCCGGACCTTGGCCTCGGTGGTCGTGGCGAAGAGCGTGCGGATGCGGTCGAACACGCCGGTGTAGGTGGCGGGGTTGGACCGCGGCGTGCGCCCGATCGGCGACTGGTCGATGGCGATGACCTTGTCGATCGACTCGGCCCCCTCGATCGAGCGGTGGCGGCCGGGCGCGGTACGGGACCGGTAGACCCGCTGCATCAGCGCCCGCAGCAGGATGTCGTTGACCAGCGTCGACTTCCCGGAGCCGGAGACCCCGGTGACGGCCACGAAGCAGCCCAACGGCAGCTCGACGTCGATGTCCTTCAGGTTGTGCTCGCGGGCGCCCCGGATCACGATCCACTCGTCGCCCGGCTTGCGGCGCATCTCCGGCACCGGCACGGAACGGCGCCCGGCCAGGTAGTCACCGGTGATCGACCGGGCGCAGTCGAGCAGCCCCGGCACCGGTCCTGAGTACACCACCTCCCCACCGTGCTCGCCGGCGCCGGGACCGATGTCGACCACGTGGTCGGCCACCCGGATGGTGTCCTCGTCGTGCTCCACGACCATCACCGTGTTGCCCAGGTCGCGCAGGCGCACCAGCGTGTCGATGAGCTTGTGGTTGTCCCGCTGGTGGAGCCCGATCGAGGGCTCGTCGAGCACGTACAGCACCCCGACCAGGGCCGAGCCGATCTGGGAGGCGAGGCGGATGCGCTGAGCCTCGCCACCGGCGAGGGTGCCGGCCGAGCGGTGCAGGTTGAGGTAGGCGAGACCGACGTCGAGGAGGAAGCCCATCCGGGCGTTGACCTCCTTGACCACCCGCTCGGCGATGAGCCGGTCCCGGTCGGACAGCTCCAGGCCCCGCAGGGCGGCGGCGGCGTCGGCGATCGAGAGCGAGCACAGCTCGTGGAGGTTGCGACCGTCGACGGTGACCGCCAGTGACTCCGGGCGCAGCCGGGAGCCGCCACACTCGGGGCAGGGGACCTCGCGCATGTACGACTCGACCTGACCGCGGGTCCAGTCGGACTCGGCGTCGCCGTGGCGCCGCTGCAGCCACGGCAGCACGCCCTCGAAGGGTGTGTTGTACGAGCGCTTGCGCCCGTAGCGGTTCTTGTACTCGACGTGGACCTTCTTGGTGCCCGAGCCGCGCAGCACGACCCGCTGCTGGGCCCGCGTCAGCTCCCGCCAGGGCGTGGTCAGGCCGAAGTCGTAGGCGTCGGCCACGGCCGCCAGCACGCGGGCGAAGTACTGGGTACGGGCGGTGGCGAAGGGGGCGACCGCCCCCTCGGCCAGGGAGAGGTCGGGATTGGGCACCACCAGCTCGGGGTCGACCTCGTAGCGCGTGCCCAGGCCGTCGCAGTGGGAGCAGGCGCCGTAGGGCGAGTTGAACGAGAAGTTGCGGGGCGCCAACTCGTCGAACGACAGGCCGCAGGACGAGCAGGCCAGGTGTTGGCTGAAGGTGAGCAGCTGGGGCTCGTCACCCGTGCCGGCGCCGGCGACGAGCTCGACCTCGGCCACCCCCTCGGCCAGCCGCAGGGCCGTCTCCAGGGAGTCGGTCAGGCGGCGCTCGATCCCGTCCCGCCGGACCAGGCGGTCGACCACCACCTCGATGGTGTGCTGCTCGTAGCGCTCGAGGCGGATGGCCTCGGACAGCTCCCGCACCTCACCGTCGATGCGCGCCCGGGTGAAGCCCTCGGATGCCAGGTCGGCCAGCAGGCCCTCGTACTCGCCCTTGCGGCCCCGCACGATGGGCGCCAGCACCTGGAAGCGGGTGCCGTCGGGCAGCTCCAGGACCCGGTCCACGATCTGCTGGGGGGTCTGGCGGGTGATGACCTGGCCGCACTGCGGGCAGTGGGGCACGCCGATGCGGGCGTAGAGCAGCCGCAGGTAGTCGTAGATCTCGGTGATGGTGCCGACGGTGGACCGGGGGTTGCGCCCCGCCGACTTCTGGTCGATGGAGATGGCCGGCGACAGGCCCTCGATGAAGTCGACGTCGGGCTTGTCCATCTGCCCGAGGAACTGGCGGGCGTACGACGACAGCGACTCGACGTAACGCCGCTGACCCTCGGCGTAGATGGTGTCG
>JAHWKL010000050.1 GCA_019347915.1 Actinomycetota bacterium | reverse complement strand
CCTGTCCCGGTCGCGGTCGCGGTCCCGGTCCCGGTCTTCCCATCCGTCGTCGTCGTCACGGTCGGCGACCTGCAGCAGCTTGTCCAGCTCGCCGCGATCGAGCCACACCCCCCGGCACCGTGGGCAGTAGTCGATCTCGACGCCCTTGCGCTCCGACATCAGCAGCGTCTCACCGTCAGTCGGACAGTTCATGGGTCACTCCCTTGGGTTCGGTGATGGCCTGCGGGGCGGCGCCATGGAGCCACGGCCACCGGCGACCACGCCTTCCAGTGGTCGGGACCGGCGTCGATCCGGTGACCTCGCGCTTTTCAGGCGCGCGCTCTGCCAACTGAGCTACCCGACCAGGTTGTCTCGGCGCCGAAGCGCTGGAGCGGTCCCGACGAGATTTGAACTCGCGACCTCCGCCTTGACAGGGCGGCGTGCACTCCTGACTGCACCACGGGACCAGTTGGACGCTCACGCGCCTTCGTAACGCACCCCCAACGGGATTCGAACCCGTGTTACCGCCTTGAAAGGGCGGCGTCCTGGGCCGCTGGACGATGGGGGCTCGGGCTCCCGCCGCGGGGAGACGTCACGATAGCAGCCTCCACGCCGTCCCCTCCGGGGTGTCCCTGATTTCCACCCCCGCCGCCAGGAGCCGGTCTCGCAGCGAGTCGGCGGTGCCCCAGTCCCGCGACGCCCGGGCCTGGTCGCGCAGCTCGACGAGGGCGTCGACGAAGGGGCGCACCGGCTCCTCGGGGCCGCCCGCCCCGGTCTCGGCCAGCTCGCCCAGGCGCACCACCATCGAGCGCAGCACCGAGCGGGCCCGGTCGGCCTGGTCGGACTGGAGGGTGTCGCGCGACCACTCCACCACGGCCGCATCGAGGGCGAGCACGGCGGCGACGGCGGCGTCGACGTCACCGTCGGCCACGGCCCGGTCGAAGCGCTCCTGGAGCTCGCTCACCGCGGCGGAAAGGGAGGTGGGGCCGGCCTGGCCGTGGTCCTCGCCCGGCTCCGCCGCCGGCGGCTGGGCGTGCCCGTCCCCGATCGCGGTGGCGGCTCGACTGCCGTGGGCCGCCGCCCGCAGGTCGGCGAGGGGCATGGTCGTCCCCGACGGGAACTCGACGTTGCGTCCCCGCCGGCGCACGGTGACCTTGCCCCGGCCCACCACCGTGGCCGTGCCCGCCCCCAGGTCGAGCACCAGGCCGGTGTGCTCGTCGACGCCCAGCACGAAGGCGTCGTCGGGCAGCTGCTCCTCCATGGCGGCCAGGCGGGGCTCACCCAGGTAGCAGTAGCGGGTGTCGTGGTTGCCCCCTTCGGCGTTGTCGTAGTGGGGGATGACGGCGGCCGACAGGCCGGCCCGGCTCAGCAGGTCGAGCCCGTCGAGCCAGTGGGGGTCCTCGCCCACCTTGTAGATCTCGTAGACGGGCACGGTGGCCACGCCCAGGGTGAGGGCGGCGGCGCTGGCGAAGGTGATGCACCCGCCCCGGTCGAGCTTGTCGGCCAGCGCCTCGGGGACCGGCGAGCCCGCCCACTGGCGCAGGGCGTAGGAGGGGCTGCCGGGGCCGGCGAAGACATAGCGGGCCGTGCGCAGGCGGGCCAGCGACCGCTCCGCGGCCAGGTCACCGCCTCCACCAGCCGTCCGCCAGCCGGCCACCTCGATGTCGAGCCCGACGCTCTCCCGGAAGTACTCCACCGCCCGGGCCGCCAACACCGAGGCGTTGGCCTGGAAGCCGAAGGGCGTGTCGAGCAGCACCGCCGGCACCGGGGGCGGCCCGAGCCGGGCGAGCAGCCGGCGGTGGGGGGTGACCATGGTGGGGCTGGTCTCGCCCGAGCCCATGATGGCCAGGAGCCGGGGCAGGTCGGCGGGTTCGGTCACGTCCGGAAGAACTCGTCGGCGGCGGCCTGGTGCAGCAGGCCGGCCACGACGTCGGGATGCTGGGCGTGCAGGTCGTGGTCGCCGGGGACCCACTGCACCCGGCAGCGGGGCAGGGCCCGGGCCGCCGCCTCCACCTCGTCGGGCCTGGCGATGGGGCCGGCAGGCCCGCCGTGCTCGCCGGGCTCACTCCCGTCGCCGGCGGGGACGAGCAGGACGGGGACCTTCACCTCGGGGTAGCGGGTCGACGGTCGGTGCTCCCAGAGGCTGCGGAGGATGGTGAGGTGGTGGTGGCGCGCCAGCCACGGCCGGATGGTGCCGTCGGCCAGCCGCTCGAAGCAGGCCATCGCTCCCTGGATGCCGGCCTCGGGCCAGTCCGGGTGCCGACGTCGGAGCTCGGCCTCGATCTCGACCGCCCGCCGGCCGGCCAGCGCCGGCGGGGCCAGGGCCCGGGCGCACCCGTCCCAGTCGGGGAAGCGCCGGCTGAGCTCGATCCAGCCGCCGTCGACGCATGCCGCCACCCGCACCAGGTCCGGCCGGCGCCAGGCCAGCTCCAGCACCAGGTTGGCGCCCCACGACTGTCCGGCCACCACCGGGCATTCGAAGCCGAGGCGGTCGACGGCGGTGGCCAGGTCGTCGGTGACGGTGGCGAAGTCGTAGCCCCCGGCGGGCTTGTCGCTGCGCCCGTGCCCCCGCAGGTCGAGGGCGGCGACGGCGTGGCCGTGGCCGGCCAGGCGCTCGGCCACCCCGTCCCAGAGGTGCAGGTTGGACGCCAGGCCGTGCACCAGCAGGACGGGCACGCCGTCGCCGTCCCAGCGGTGGACGTGGAGCCCCACACCTCCTCCCACCCGCACCCGCTGCTCGTGCACGCCGTGACGGTAGCGACCGCCGGTCGCCTCGCCTCCTGCGGTCGGTGGCGCCGCCCGAGCGACCGTCACCTCGCCGGTAGCCTGCCGGCGGTGAGAAGGCTGGGTGGCGCCGCCGTCCTCGGTTACCTGGTCGGCACCGTGCCGTCGGCCGACCTCGCCTGCCGGCTGGCCACCGGCGGCACCGCCGACCTGCGGGCCGCGGGCAGCCGCAACCCCGGGGCCAACAACGCCATGAAGCTGCTGGGTGCCCGGTGGGGCTACGGGGTGATGGCGGCCGACATGGTCAAGGGGGCGCTGGCGTGCAGCGCCGGCCGGGTCGTCGCCGGCGACCCCGGGGCCCATGTGGCCGGCGTCACCGCCGTGGTCGGCCACTGCTACCCGGTCTGGAACGGCTTCCGGGGCGGCAAGGGGGTCGCCACCAGCTTCGGCCAGTGCGTCGCCACCTTCCCGGCGTGGTCGGTGCCCGACCTGCTCGTCGCCTGGGGCGCCGCCTCACTCCCGCCCCGAGTGGGCGTGGCCCGGTCCCGCCGGGTACGCAGGTACGGGCCCGCCGGCACGGCAAGGGTGCAAGAGAAGGGGCGGGGCTGGGCCTGGGCGGCCCCGGGGGAGACGGCGTGGTGGCGCCGGCGGCACGTGGCCTCCACCATCGTGTCGTCGACGGTGTGGGTGGCCGCCGCCACCCTGTGGTGGCGCCGGGGCTGGCCCAACCTGTGGGCCCCCCGGCCCTCGGCCGCCCTGCCGCTGGCCGCCGCCGCCACCAGCGCGGTGATCCTGTTCCGGCTGGCCACCGAGCCGGACCCGGGCCCGCCTCCGGAGCCGCCCCTCCCGCCCGACGGCGGCGACCGGGAGCCGCTGGTTCCGGCGCCCTCGCCGCCTGTCCTCTCGGCCGAGAGGCCGCTGGCGTGATCGGCCTGGTCACCGACTCCAACGCCCAGCTCCCGGTCGAGCTGGCCGAGCGCTACGGCGTGGAGGTCGTCCCGCTCACCGTCACCATCGACGGCGAGTCCTTCCTCGAGGGGGTGGACCTCGACGCCGACGCCTTCTACCGGCGCTTCGAGGGGGGGCGCCGGCCCGAGGTCTCGACGTCCCAGCCCAGCCCGGGGGCCTTCGCCCGGGCCTTCCGGGCCCTGGCCGACCGGGGGACGGACCACATCCTGTCCGTGCACATCGGCTCGGCCGTCTCCGGCACGGTCAACAGCGCCCGCCTGGGGGCGGAGTCCGCCCCGGTCCCCGTCCGGGTGGTCGACACCGGCACGGTCAGCTTCGGCGTGGCCTGTTGCGTGTGGGAGGCGGGCGAGGCCCTGGCCGCCGGCGCCTCCCTCGAAGAAGCCGCCCGGGTGGCCGAGCAGGTGGGCGCCGGCGTGGGCACGGTGTTCACCGTGGGCGCCCTCGACCTGGCCCGGGCCGGGGGACGGCTGGCGGCGCCGGCGCCGCCATGGGGCGACCCCACGCCGGCCGAGCCCGTCCCGGTGCTGACCATGGCCGGAGGGGAGATGAAGGTGGTCGGGCGGGCGCCCGACCTGGACGGGGCCGTCGAGGCCATGGCCGCCTCCGTCCTGGCCGCCGGGCCGTCCTTGCGGGTCGGCGTGGGGGTGGCCGACGCCGCCGGCGCCGCCCTCTCGACGGCCCTGGAGCAGCGCCTCGCCGGCGCACCGGCGGTCAAGGAGGTGGTGCGCTACCGCATCGGCCCCAGCGTGGGGGCCCACACCGGGCCGGGGACCGCCGGCGCCTTCTTCTACCGCTCCCGCTCGTACCCGTCACCCTTCTACCCGTCCCGCTGACGCCGGCGGCCGGCGCCCTCAGGCGCCGTGCTCACTCGGACACCGCCGACACCAGCGCCTCCAGCAGGAAGCCCAGGTAGCCGTAGACGGCGAGGGCGCCGGCGTCGGGGTCGTCGGGGTCGATGGTGAGCTCGGTCTCCTCGGACACGTCGAGGCGGGTGCCCAGCACCAGGCGCAGGTCGTTGACCGCCCCGATCCACGCCAGCACCTCCTGCTCGTCGAGGCGGGTGGCGCCGACGCTGGCCTCCAGGGTGTCGAGGGCGGCGTGCCGGCGGGCCACCAGGTCGTCGTGGACCATGGCCCGGTACTCGCGGTCGCGCTCCTCGTCGGACGGATAGGCGGCGGGGAACAGCCGGCGCAGCGTGGGGTCGTCGGTCCCGCCGGCGTCGGTCCCGGCCTGGAGGGCCGCCCGCAGCTGGGGGACCAGCGACGCCAGCAGCTGGCGCTCCTGGTCGGACAGGCGCACCTCGTAGTCACCCTTGCGGGTGCGTCGCACCGGGGCCCGGAACATCAGGTGGCCGGCCCCGCCGGCATCGGCACGGCCGGCATCAGACGTCGTGCTGCATGGTCGCCCACAGGCCGTGCTCGTGCAGCCGGAACACGTCGAGCTCGCACTTCTCCCGCGTGCCGCTGGAGACGACGGCCCGACCCTTGTGGTGGACGTCGAGCATGAGGGCGGTGGCCTTGTCGCGGCTGTAGCCGAACAGCTTCTGCAGCACCCAGGTCACGTAGGACATGAGGTTGATGGGGTCGTTCCACACCAGGACGATCCACGGGACGTCCGGTTCGGCGACCTCGTCGACGTCGGGGCGGTCGACCTCGACGGGAGCGGGAGCGGGGGCGGGAGGGGGTCCGGGAGCAGCCACGGTGACCTCAGGTGGCGGCCAGGGACGGCTGGCTGGGGGCGGCGCCGGCCGGTCGCCGGCCGGGCACCACGGCCTCCGCCGGCGCCCGGAAGGTCAGGTTGAGCCGGACCACGGCGATCCACACCAGCATGGCGCCGAGCACGTGGACCCCCACGAGCACGGCCGGCACGCCGGTGAAGTACTGGGTGTAGCCCACCGCCGCCTGGGCCACCAGCACGGCCAGCAGGATGCGGGCTGCCCGTTGCACCGGCGCCGGCGCCGCCTGGTGTCGCAGGGCGGCCAGCAGCACCAGGGTGAGGCTCAGCAGCACGATCACCGAGGCGCCGTGGAGCCTGGCCACGTCGGGCAGGAAGAAGTCGAGGCGGGAGGCCTGGCGGTCGCCGGCGTGGGGGCCGGAGGCGGTGACCACCGTGCCGGTGAACACGACGAGCACGGCGGCGGCGAACACCAGCCGGCCGAGCCCGAGCGCCGGCGGGGCGACCCGCACGGCCACCGGCCCGTCGGGGCGCCCGGCCCGGTGGTGGAGCACCACCGCGTTCCAGATCAGGACCATGGACAGCAGGAAGTGGCCCATCACCAGGCGGGGGGACAGCTCGAACAGCACGACCAGCCCGCCCAGGACCACTTGGGCGACCACGCCGACGACGAGGCCGGCCGACAACCACACCAGGTCGCGCCGGCGGGGGGTGCGGCGCAGGGCACCGGCCACGGCCAGGACCACCGCCACCGACACCACGCCGGTGATGGTGCGGTTGACGAACTCGATCATGGCCGGGGCATCGGTGATCTCGCTCGGCGCCAGCTGGCCCTGCTCACAGGTCGGCCAGTCGCTGCAGCCGAGGCCCGATCCGGTGAGGCGCACGGCAGCCCCGGTGACCACGATGAACCCCAGCGCCACCAGGGCGAAGAGGGTGATGCGCCGGTAGGCGGCCGGGGAGATCCGGGGCAGGGCCATCGCCGTCGATGGTACTGCGGGTGCCTCTTGCGGCCGCCGGGCACGGCCGGAGGCGCTCGCCGTGCGCCGCTGGGCGGGGCGGTGGCCGCCCAACTTCCAGTTGGGGTGCCGGACGCCGTAGTGTTCGGGCCCGATGCAGCAGCTGGCCAGCCCCGCTCTCGGCTCCAAGCTCGGAGCCTACGTGGCGCTCACCAAGCCCCGCATCATCGAGCTCCTGCTGGTCACCACCCTGCCCACCATGGTCGTGGCCCACGGCGGCCTGCCGTCGGGGTGGCTGATCGCCGCCACCCTCACCGGCGGGGCGCTGGCCGCCGGCGGCGCCAACGCCCTCAACATGGTGTTCGACCGCGACATCGACCGCATCATGCACCGGACCCGCAAGCGCCCGCTGGTGACCGGCGCCATCGAGCCGGGCCAGGCGCTGGCCTTCGCCCTGACGCTCGAGGTGGCGGCCTTCGCTCTGCTGTGGGCCCGGGTCAACCTGCTCAGCGCCGTGCTGGCGGTCAGCGCAACCGCTTTCTACGTGCTCGTCTACACCCTGTGGCTCAAGCGCACGTCCACCAACAACATCGTCATCGGGGGCGCTGCCGGCGCGGTGCCGGTGCTGGTGGGGTGGGCAGCGGTGCAGGACGCCATCGGCCTGCCGCCGCTGGTGCTGTTCGCCGTGATCTTCGTGTGGACGCCGCCCCACTTCTGGGCCCTGGCCGTGCGCTACCGCGACGACTACGCCGCCGCCGACGTACCCATGCTCCCCGCCGTCGCCAGCCTGCGCACCACCGCCGTGCGCATCCTCGCCTACACCATGTTGCTGTGGGCCCTGACCCTGGTGTTCGCCCCGGTGGCCGACATGGGGCTGCTCTACCTCGGGGCGGCGGTGGTGCTCGGTGGGGTCTTCTTCTGGCTGGCCGTCCGGCTCCTCCGGGACCCGTCCCCGGATCGGGCCATGCGGCTGTTCACCTGGTCGATCACCTACATCACCCTGTTGTTCGGGGCCATGGCCGTCGACCAGCTGCTGGGCCCGTGAGCCACACCATGACCACGGCGGAGACCGCCTCGGAGACGTCCTCTTCCGTGGGCGCCGGTACCGAGCACGAGACCGACGCCAGCCGCCCGCCGGCAGGGCTCGCCGGCTGGTTCACCACCGAGGACCACAAGCGCATCGGCCGGCTGTACCTGGGAACGGCGCTGGCCTTCCTCGTCGTGGGCGGCGTGCTGGGGGCCGTCCTCGGGGTCGAGCGCATCAACAGCGGCCTGCAGGTGCTGACCGACGACACCTTCGGGCAGGTGTACACGCTGCACGGTGAGGTCGCGGTCCTGCTGTTCCTCGTGCCGTTCTTTCTGGGGCTGGCCACGTACCTGGTGCCGCTCCAGGTCGGCTCGCCCGACATCGCCTTCCCCCGGGGCTCGGCCACCGCCTACTGGGCCTACCTGGTGGGCGGCGCCACGCTGCTGGCCGCCTACGTGGCCAACGGCGGCCCGGGCGGCGGCAGCCAGGTGGGCACCGATCTCTACCTGCTGAGCCTCGCCCTGGTCACCGTGGCCTTCTGCGTGGCCTTGGTGAGCATCCTCACCACCATCCTCACCCTGCGGGCGCCGGGGATGACCCTGGCTCGCACCCCGCTGTTCACCTGGTCCGTGCTGGTGGGCGGCGGCCTCACCCTGCTGGCCAGTCCCGTGCTGCTGGCCCAGCTCGTCGAGCTGTTCATCCACCACCACTTCACCGGCGACTTCGGCGGGCAGGAGTCCTACGCCCGCATCTCGTGGTTCTGGGCGGTGCCGCAGGTGTACCTGCTGGCCGTGCCCGCCGCCGGCATCGCCGCCGAGATCGTGCCCGTGCTCACCGGCAGCCGCCTCCGCGACCACCGGTCGGGCATGGCCGTGATCGCCGCCCTGGGGATCCTCGGCTTCGGGGCGTGGTCGCCCCCGGCGGCGGCGTCCGCCGACTTCCTCTACGTGGTCGTCGGCCTGGCCGCCGTGCTGCCGGCGCTGGCGCTCGTGGGCGTGCTCGGCGACACTGTCCGCCGCGGCAGGTTCGTGCGCAAGGCTCCCCTCCTCCTGGCGCTGGGCGCCGTGGTCCACCTCGTGCTCGGGGCCCTCGCCGGCGCCGTGCAGGTCGTGCCCGGCCTCCAGCTGCGGGGCACGGCGTGGGAGGCGGCGCAGATCCACTACACGCTCTACGGCGCCGCCACCCTGGCTGCCTTCGCCGCCCTCTGGTACTGGGCCCCCAAGATCTGGGGCATCGACCTCGGCGAGGTGGCGGGAACGGCGGCGTTCGCCCTGACGTTCTGGGGCGCCATCCTGCTGGCTGCCCCCGACCTGGTCACCGGCCTGGTCTCCGAACAGCGCCTGCAGGCCGGGCAGTTCGACGACACCGGGTTGGTGACGGTCCTGAACGGGGCCAGCGCGGTCGGTGGCGCACTGGCCGTCCTCGGCGTGCTGGTGGTGGTCGCCGAGCTGCTCCGTCGAGCCCGCGGGCGCAGCGCCGCCGGCGCCGCCGGCGCCGCCGCCAACCCCTGGGGGGGTCACACCCTGGAATGGGCGACCACGTCACCGCCGCCCTCCGGGAACTTCGCCGAGCCCGTCGCTCCCGTGACCTCCGCCACCCCGCTCGCCGCCGAGGACGCCGAGGACGCCGAGACCGCCGACCGTGAGGAGGTGAAGCGGTGACCGCAACTGCCACCGCCACCGAGGCGCCGACGCCCACGCCCGACACCGGTGCGGTGGCCCTCCCGCCCGCCCCCGAACCTCGCCGGCGCAACGTCATGTTGGTGGGGACCCTGCTGGTGATCGCCGCCGGCACCATGCTCACCGGCGGCCTGCTGGCCGCCTACTTCTCGGCCCGTGAGATCACCCAGGCCGCCGGAGAGGCGTGGCCGGCGGAAGAGATCCTCATGGTCATGCCCAACGCCACCCTGTTCGTGGCCTACCTCACCTTGCTCATGTCGTCGGTGACGGCGCAGTGGGCCGTGTCGGCGCTCAGCGCCCGTGACCGGCGCACCATGTACGTGGCCGTCGGGCTCACCCTCGTGCTCGGGCTCGCCTTCGTGAACGCCCTGTCGTTCTCGTGGGCCCAGCTGGGCATGGTCGCCGGCGCCGATCCCTTCTCCACCACCGTCTACGCCCTGACGGTCAGCCACCTCCTGGTCGTCGTGGCCGCCCATGTCGCCCTGCTGGTCGTGGGCTTTCGGGCCCTCGGCGGCCAGTTCTCGCCCCGGAACCGGGAGATGGTGGTGAGCGTCGCCGCCTTCTGGCACTTCACCGTCGCCATGGGGCTGGTCATCTGGTTCTCGGTCTGGTTCCTGGAAGGCGGTCCCTGATGATCACGCTCGGGTCGCGGTTCTGGTTGGCGGTGACCACGTTCGCCGCGGTCGGTTGGTTCGTCTACGTGCTGTCCAGTGGCGGGGAGAAGTTCGGCACCCTGGTGCTCGCCTTCCTCGCCGTGGCCGCCGCCATCCCCGCCGTCGCCCTGGTGGTGCTGCGTGACGGCAACGTGGCCGTGGAGGGTGCCGGCGCCATGGCCGCCGGGCCCCGCAGCTACGCCACCCGGTTCCCGGCGGCATGGCCGGCGCTGGCCGCCCTGGGCGGCGGCATCGCCCTGGTCGGGCTGGCCACCGGCGGCGCCCTGCTCTACGTCGGGCTGGCCATCCTGGTGGTGACGCTGTTCGAGTGGATGGTGCAGGGCTGGGCCGAGCGGGCCACCAGTGACCCGGCGGCCAACCAGCGCCTGCGCAACCAGGTGATGTACCCCATCGAGATCCCGGCCCTGGCCGTCATCGGGATCGCCCTCGTGGTCCTGACCTTCTCCCGGGTGCTGCTGGCCCTGCCCAAGACCGGGTCGACAGTGGTCGCCATCGTCGTGGCCAGCGCCATCCTCGGCGTCGCCGTGCTGCTCACCAGCCGTCCCCGACTCAGCTCGTCGGTGCTGACCGGCGTGGTGGTGGCCGGGGCGGTCGCCCTCGTGGCCGGCGGCATCGTCGGGGCGGTGGCCGGCGAGCGCGAGATCGAAGAGCACGGGGGCGGGCACGGCGCCGACGAGGAGCAGCACGAAGAGGACGCCGAGGGCGAGGGTGGCTGACTTGGTTCCCCCCGGCCCCATGGGGGAGGCTGTTCGCCGCCCCATGAGCGATGCCGACGAAGGAACTGTTCCCCCACCGACTCCTGTGACCGCCACCACCTCGAGCCCCCGCCGGCGCCCACGCCGGCTCCTGCCCCGACCCTGGCTGTGGGCCGTGGCCTCGCTGGTGGTCCTGGCCGGCTGCGCGTCCGACGCGCCCCAGGACATGCTCGAGCCCGAGGGGCCCTACGCCCGCACCCTCGACAACCTCTTCAACCCCATCTTCTGGGTCGCCGTGGCCGTCTTCGTGGTGGTCGAGGGCGTGATCGTCTACTCGATCGTGAAGTGGCGGGATCGTGGGGACGCCGACGGTGACGCCGAGGAGATGCCGGCCCAGCTCCACGGCAACACCCGGCTGGAGATCGGCTGGACCATCGTGCCCGCCCTGGTGCTGGCCGTGATCGCCGTGTTGACCGTGCCGGTGATCTTCGAGCTCAACGCCGAGCCGGCCGCGGGGGAGGCGCTCGAGGTCGACGTCACCGGGGCGCAGTTCTGGTGGGGCTACGACTACCCCACCCAGCCGGACTTCGGCATCACCGAGGGCATCGTCACCGCCAACGAGCTGCACATCCCCGCCGGCCAGCAGGTCCACCTGACGCTGGAGTCGGTCGACGTCATCCACTCCTTCTGGGCGCCCAAGCTGAACGGGAAGCGCGACGTGGTCCCGGGGCGCACCCACCACTGGTTGCTCGAGGCCGACGAGCCGGGGGTGTATTCGGGGCAGTGCGCCGAGTTCTGCGGCCTCTCCCACGCCAACATGCGCCTCAAGGTGGTGGCTCACGATGCCACCGGCTGGGAGGCCTGGGTCGAGGACATGCAACAAGAGCCGGTGGCGCCCGTGTCGGGACTGGCGGCCGAGGGCTTCGCGCTGTTCCAGCAGCGGGGCTGCTCGGGCTGCCACGTGGTCGAGGGCGCCTACAACGAGGTGGCCGACGACTCGCCGCCGTCACCCAACCTCACCCATCTGTTCAGCCGCGACTGCTTCGCCGGCTGCATCTACGACCTGAACGACCGCAACGAGCTCGAGGCGTGGCTGCGCGACCCGCAGCGCAAGGCCGGTTCCAAGATGGTCATCGGTGAGCTCACCGAGGCCGACATCGACGCCCTCTACGCCTACCTGGAGACGCTGGAGTGAGCATGCCGAGGAGCGACCGCTGATGGCTCTGACCGAGGAACGCCCGCCGCTGGAGCTCACCGCCGGCGACGAGCCGGTGCGCAACCCCCTGGGGGCCTTCAGCCGGCCCTCGTCGAGCTACGGCTGGCGGTCGTGGCTCACCACCGTCGACCACAAGAAGATCGGCATCCTCTACGGCGCCACGGCCATGGCCTTCTTCGCCCTCGGCGGGCTGGAGGCGCTGCTCCTGCGGGTCCAGCTGGCGCAGCCCGAGGGGCAGGTGCTGAGCCCCGAGGTCTACAACCAGATGTTCACCATGCACGGCACCACCATGGTGTTCCTGGTGATCATGCCGATGCTGGCCGCGTTCTCGAACTACCTGATCCCGCTGATGATCGGCGCCCGCGACGTCGCCTTCCCTCGCCTCAACGCCCTCAGCTACTGGGTCTTCCTCTTCGGGGGCCTGTTCCTCTACTCCAGCTTCTTCCTGGGCGGCGCACCCGACAACGGCTGGTTCAACTACGCCCCCAACTCCGGCGTGGCCTTCTCGCCGGGCCACGGCATCGACTTCTGGACCCTCGGCCTGCAGATCACGGGCATCGCCTCGCTGCTGGGTGCGGTGAACCTCATCACCACCTGCCTCAACATGCGGGCCCCGGGGATGACGCTGCTGCGCATGCCGGTGTTCGTGTGGATGGCACTGGTGGCCCAGTTCCTGCTGCTGTTCGCCATCCCGGTCATCACCGTGGCGCTGTTCCTGCTCATGTTCGACCGTCTCTTCGGCGCCAACTTCTTCAACGTCGAGGCCGGGGCCGACCCGCTGCTGTGGCAGCACCTGTTCTGGATCTTCGGGCATCCCGAGGTCTACATCCTGGTGCTGCCCGCCTTCGGCATCGTCTCCGACGTCATCCCCACCTTCGCCCGCAAGCCGCTGTTCGGCTACCCGTTCATGGTGTTCTCCGGCATCGCCATCGGCTTCATGGGCTGGGGCGTGTGGGCCCACCACATGTTCGCCTCCGGCATCGGGCCGGTGTCGGTGGCGGCCTTCTCGCTGTCGACGATGTTCATCGCCGTGCCCACCGGGGTGAAGATCTTCAACTGGATCGGCACCCTGTGGAAGGGCAAGCTGATATTCACCACGGCCATGCTCTTCGCCGTGGCGCTGGTGTCGCAGTTCACCATCGGCGGCCTCTCCGGCGTCATGCACTCGGTGGCGCCCCACGACACCCAGCAGACCGACACCTACTTCATCGTGGCCCACTTCCACTACGTGCTGTTCGGGGGCTCGATGTTCGGCATCTTCGCCGGCATCTACTACTGGTGGCCCAAGATCTTCGGCCACAAGCTGAGCGAGCGCATCGGCAAGGCCCACTTCTGGACGATGTTCGTCGGCTTCAACCTCACCTTCGGCCCCATGCACATCGTGGGGCTGCAGGGCATGCCCCGGCGCACCGCCACCTATCCCGAGGGGATGGGGTGGGACCTCATGAACCTGCTGGAGACGATCGGGTCGTTCCTCATCGCCATCTCGTTCCTCATGTGGGTCTACAACGTGGTCGCCAGCCGCAAGAACCCCCATGCCGGCGCCGACCCCTGGGACGGCCGCACCCTGGAGTGGTCCATCTCGTCGCCGCCGCCGGCGTACAACTTCGACGTCGAGCCCACCGTCGAGCACCTCGACGAGTGGTGGCACCGCAAGTACGGCGAGGACGAGCACGGCCGGCCGGTGCGCCGTGAGCACTTCACCTACCTCAGCGGGGTAGACGAGGCGTCCCGCCGGGGCGGCGGCGACGACCCCGACGTCGACGTGTCGGACATCCACCTGCCGTCCCCCTCGTACTGGCCCATCGTCCTGGCCCTGGGCCTGCCCCTGATCGCCTACGGGCTCATCTACACCTACTGGCTGGCCGCCCTCGGCGGCCTGGTGATCATCGCCGGCTCCTTCGGCCTCGGCCTCGAGCCCTCGGTCGATCCCGACGCCGGGCACGGCGACCACGGTGACCACGGGCCCGACGACGAGGGCCACGACCAGGAGCTGGCCGAGGTCGGCGCCGCCGCCGGTGGGGACGACGACGAGGAGGCATCGTGAGCGTGAGCGAGCAGACGGCGACAGCGCCGGCCGGAGCGGTGCCCGAGGGGGCCGCCCACGTCCCCCACGACGCCACCACCCCGGCGCATCACACCAGCACCGGGCTGTCCCACGAGAAGCTCGCCATGTGGCTGTTCCTGGGATCGGAGTGCCTGCTGTTCGGGGGCCTGATCTCGACCTTCCTGCTGTACCGGACCCGGGAGGTCACCGCCGGGCCGCCGGTGGGCGACATCTACGACATCCCCTTCACGTCGGTCAGCTCCTTCGTGCTGCTGATGAGCTCGCTGACCATGGTGCTGGCCCTGTCCGCCATCCAGCGGGCCGACCATCGCCGGGCCCGCACCTGGCTGCTCACCACCGCCCTGCTGGGGTCGACCTTCGTGGCCGGCCAGGTCTACGAGTTCACCACGTTCGTGCACGAGGGCCTGGGCTACACCACCAACCTGCAGGGCTCGGCCTTCTACACCCTGACCGGGTTCCACGGCGTGCATGTGACGCTGGGCATCCTCATGCTGTTGAGCCTGTTCGTGATGTCGCTGCGGGGCCGGCTGCCGGCGGGCAAGGCGGAGACGGTCGAGATCGTCGGCCTCTACTGGCACTTCGTCGACATCGTGTGGATCATCATCTTCACCCTCGTCTACCTGATCCCGGCCTAGGGGCGACCATGAGCGAGCAGACCACCGCCCAGGTGGAGCACGAGGAGTACGAGGCCCAGACCGAGCACGGCGGCCACGACCACCCCGGCGAGCGCACCTACGTCGGCATCGCCGTGATCCTCGCCGTGCTCACCGCCGCCGAGGTGGCGACGTACTACTTCGAGGACCAGCTCGGCGGCCTGCTCGTGCCCTCGCTGATCATCATGATGATCGTCAAGTTCTTCCTGGTGGTGGCGTGGTTCATGCACCTGCGCTTCGACAGCAACCTGTTCACCCGCATGTTCGTGTCGGGCCTGTTCCTGGCCATCGGCGTCTACGTGGCTGCGCTCGCCACCTTCCGCTTCTTCACCTGAGACGTGGACCTCCTCGCCGCCGCCCCCGTCCTGCGAGGCGACCCGTGGCGGTGGCAGCCGCATCCGGAGGTGTGGGCGCTGATCGCCGGTCTGGCCGTGGCGTACTGGTGGGCCATGACCCGGGTCGGGCCCCGTGCCACCCGGCCGGGGGAGACCGTGGTCACCCGGCGCCAGGTGGCGTGGTTCGTGGCCGCCCTGCTCACCCTCGAGGTGGCGGCCGACTGGCCGGTGCACGACATCGGCGAGGGGTACCTGTTCGGCGTGCACATGGGCCAGCACCTCCTGCTGTCGCTGGTGCTGCCCCCGATGGTGCTGCTGGCCACGCCCACCTGGCTGGCCCGGATGGTGGTCGGGCAGGGCACCGGCTACCGGGCCCTGCGCCGCCTGGCCCGCCCCGTTCCGGCCACGCTGATCTTCAACGGGGTGGTGGCCCTCACCCACTGGCCGGCGATGGTGAACGTGTCGGTGTCCAACGGCGCCCTGCACTACGGGGTGCACGTGGTGGTGGTGGCCTCGGCACTGCTGATGTGGCTGCCGGTGGCCGGGCCGCTGCCCGAGCTCAGGCTGACCGTGCCGGTGCAGATGGGCTACCTGTTCCTCCAGTCCATCCTGCCCACCGTCCCGGCGGGCTGGCTCACCTTCGCTGAGGGGGTGGTCTACGAGGCCTACGACGTCCTGCCCCGGGTCTTCGGCACCTCGGTGGCCAGCGATCAGCAGTTCGCGGGGATGCTGATGAAGGTGGGCGGTGGGGCGTTCCTGTGGACGGTCATCGCCGTGCTGTTCTTCCGCTTCGCCCTGCGCCAGGAGCAGGACGACCGCGACCGGGGCCTCCCCCTCGACCGGCGGGCCCCGGTGCGGACCGCCGATGGGCAGGTGCTCACCTGGGAGCAGGTCGAGCGTGAGCTCCAGCGGGCCGGGCCCGCCCCCGCCGAGCCCGACCGCTAGTCGCTACCCGCCCCCCCCGACCGTTCTGGCCCCAGCAGCGGGCCATTTTCGGGGGTTTTCCGGGGCCAGAAGCGGGGAGTGGAGATCAGCGGCGAAGCGGATTGGTCCAGCGGACACCCGGGAAGCGGCTGAAGTCGGCGTCAGCGGAGCACAACTCGGCTCCGTGTTCGATCGACAGGGCAGCCAGGTGGGCGTCGGTGGTCAGGTTCCCGGCGGTCCCGAGCGGTGCGACGAGCGACCGCAGGACCGCAGCGTGGCGATCGGTGGGGTGGACGACCGTGGTCGGGGGCTGGGCCAGCCAGCCGTCGACCAGGTCGAGCGCCTCGTCGGCCTCCAACGGGTCCTCGAAGACCGTGGCCCGCGTCGACAAGCGCACGAACCCCAGGAGCACGCTCCAGGTCAGGGCCACGGTCTCCGGTCCGGACAGCGTGGCCTCGACCCACGGCCTGGCCACGTCGTGGTGAGGCGACGCCT
>JAHWKL010000004.1 GCA_019347915.1 Actinomycetota bacterium | reverse complement strand
TGTCGATGCGCCCCCACCCGTACGAGCCCACCACCCGGGTGACCTCGTCGACCAGCTCGTGGAAGGGCAGGCTGCGCCCGTCCAGGGCCACGGGAACGCCCTGCTCGAAGTCGATCACCAGGTCGCAGGGGCCGGTGGCCGTGGGGGTGGTCGTCTCGTACACCTCTTCCGGTGGCGACTCCCAGGGGTCCTCGAGCACGCCGCACTCGATGGTGCGGCCCCACAGGTTCTGGTCGATTGAGTACGGGCTGGCCTTGGTCACGGTGACAGGGATGGCGTGCCGCTCGGCGTACTCGATGGACTCCTCCCGGGTCAGGCCCCAACCGCGGACCGGCGCCAGGATGTCCAGGTCGGGCGCCAGGGCGGCGGTGGAGACCTCGAAGCGGACCTGATCGTTGCCCTTCCCGGTGCAGCCGTGGGCCACCGCGTCGGCCCGGTGCTCACGGGCGGCAGCCACCAGGTGCTTGACGATGACCGGGCGGGACAGCGACGACACGAGGGGGTACTTGCCCTCGTAGCGGGCGTTGGCCCGCAGCGCAGGGACGACGTAGTCCTCGGCGAACTCCCGGCGGGCGTCGACCACCACGGCTTCCACTGCCCCCGCCGCCAGCGCCCGCTCCCGGATGGTCTCGAAGTCGCCGCCCTGGCCCACGTCGACGGCGACAGCGATCACCTCGGTGCCCATCTCCTCGATCATCCACCGCACCGCCACGGAGGTGTCGAGGCCCCCGCTGTAGGCCAGCACCGCTCGTGTCGCCATGATCAGCCCTCCTCGTTGCGCGGCCCGCCGGCATCTCCGGCCGGGCCGTCTTCTGTCTTGTGGTCGAGCCCGGCCAGGGCCCGGAGGCGATCGGCCACCGTGGCACCGCCGACCCGCTCGTCCACGACCACCAGGACAGTGTCGTCGCCGGCCACCGTGCCCACGATCTCGCGCAAGCCGGCCCGGTCGAGGGCGGAACCCACCACGTGGGCCGAGCCCGGCGGCGTCCGCAGCACCACCAGGTTGGCCGACCACGCCACCTGCACCACCCAGTCGGAGAACACCCGCCGGAGGTGGTCGCCCGGCGCCACCTGCTCGAAGGCGAGCTCGGGGATGGCGTACACGGTCTCGCCTCCCGGGACCCGCACCTTCACCGCGCCCAGCTCGTCGAGGTCGCGCGACACCGTCGCCTGGGTCGCGCTCACGCCTTCGGCGGCCAGCAGCTCGACCAGGCGGGCCTGGCTGGTCACCGGATGGGCCCCGAGCAGCCCGGCGATCCGGTGCTGGCGCTGGGGCTTACCCAGCTGGCCCTCGCCTGCCGGGGTCAAACCGGGCCCTCCGCCACGGAGGTGCCGGGCCCGGAACCCCCCAGCAGGAAGCCGAGGAGGCCCCGGGCGGCGTGCATGCGGTTGGCCGCCTCCTGCCAGACCAGGCTGCGGGGGCCGTCGACAACCCCGGCGGAGACCTCCTCACCCCGGTGGGCGGGCAGGCAGTGGAGGAACACCGCCTCCGGCGCGGCCAGGCCCATCAGGCGCTCGTCGACGGTGAAGCCGGTGAACGCCCGCCGGCGGTCGTCGGCTTCGTCCTCCTGGCCCATCGAGGCCCACACGTCGGTGACGACCACGTCGGCACCACGCACCGCCTCCCGGGGGTCGGTCGTGGCCAGCACCTCCCCACCCAGCGAGCGAACCCGGTCGAGGTGGTCGGGTTCGGGCCCGAACCCGGACGGCCACGCCCCCCGCACGCTCATCCCCGCCATGGTCGCGGCCAGGGAGAGGGACCGGAAGACGTTGTTGGCGTCGCCCACCCAGGCCAGCTGGCGACCGGCCAGGTCACCGAAGTGCTGGCGCACGGTCAGCACGTCGGCCAGCGCCTGGGTGGGATGGGCGAGGTCGCTGAGCAGGTTGAGCACCGGCACCGATGCGACGGCGGCCATCCGCTCGAGCACGCTGTGGGCGGCGACCCGGGCCCCGATCACCGCGTGGTAGCACGACAGGACCCGGGCCAGGTCCTCGGCCGTCTCCCTGACGTCGATCCCGACCTCGTCGCCGCGCAGGGCCACGGGATGGCCCCCGAGCTGCACCACCGCCATCTCGGTGGCGTTGCGGGTGCGGGCCGACGGCTTCTCGAACAGCAGCGCCGCGCCCTTCCCTCTCAGGACCGGGTCGGCTCCGGGCGCGGCGGCCAGGTCGAGCACCGCCGCCAGCTCGAGCGGGGACAGGTCATCGACCTCGAGCAGGTGTCGCAGCGTCACCGCAGGACCTTGGCGAGGATGTCGAGGGCCTCGTCGACCTCGGCCTGGGAGACCAGCAGCGGCGGCGCCAGACGCACGGCGGTGGGCGTCACCGCGTTGACGACCAGCCCCAGCTTCAGGGCCTCGGCGGTCACCTCCGCCGCCGGACGCTCGACCAGCTCCGCCGCCAGCAGCAGGCCGAGGCCCCGCACGAGGCGCACCCCGGGTACCCGGCCGAGCGCCTCGGCCAGACGGGCACCGGCGGCCGCCGCTCGGCGGGGGACGTCCTCGGCCTCCATGGTGGCCAGCACGGCGCGCGCCGCCGAGGCAGCCAGGGGCTGGCCGCCGTAGGTGCTGCCGTGGTCGCCCGGGCGGAAGGTGGCGGCGACCTCGGCGCGGGCCCAGCAGGCACCGATGGGCACGCCGTTGCCGAGGGCCTTGGCCAGCGTCACCACGTCGGGACGGACGTCGAAGTGCTGGAAGGCGAACCACCGGCCCGTGCGCCCCAGCCCGGTCTGGACCTCGTCGACCATCATCAGCAGCCCGCGCTCGTCACAGAGCCGGCGCACGCCCTGGAAGTACTCGGCGGTGGCCGGCTGCACGCCCCCCTCACCCTGCACCGGCTCGAGCAGCACGGCGGCCACACCGGGGTCGATGGCCGCCTCGAGGGCGTCGACGTCGCACCAGGCGACGTGACGGAAGCCCTCGGGAAGCGGCTGGAAGGCCTCGTGCTTGGCCGGCTGGCCGGTGGCGTGCAGGGTGGCGAGGGTGCGGCCGTGGAAGGACCCGTAGGCGCTCACGACCGTGTGGCGGCCACGCCCGCCCCACTTGCGGGCGAGCTTGAGGGCGCACTCGTTGGCCTCGGCCCCGGAGTTGGCGAAGAACACCTGACCGCCGCCGCCGAGCAGCCGGTCGAGGGTGCGGGCCACCTCGGGACCGACCTCGGTGCCGAAGAGGTTGGACACGTGGACGAGGGTCCGGGCCTGGGCGGCCACGGCCTCGGCCACCGCCGGATGGGCATGGCCGAGAGCGGTGACGCCGAGACCGGAGAGGAAGTCGAGGTACCGGCGACCCTGGTCGTCCCACAACTCGGTCCCCCGGCCCCGCACGAAGGTCACCAGCGGCGGCGGGTACGTCGGCATGAGCGGCGAACCGGTCCCGTCGCTCATGCCGAGATCATGGTGCCGATGCCGGAGTTGGTGAAGATCTCCAGCAGCAGCACGTGGGGCACGCGGCCGTCGAGGATGTGGGCGTGGCCGACGCCGGCCCGCACGGCCCGCACGCACGAGTCGATCTTGGGCACCATGCCGGCGGTGATGGTCCCCGCCTCGATCATGGCTTCGGCCTGCTCGACCGACGCCGTCGACAGCACGCTGGCGGGGTCGCCGGCCCGGCCCCACAGCCCCTCGACGTCGGTCAGGTAGACGAGCTTCTCGGCCCCGAGGGCGATGGCGATGGCGCCGGCCGCGGTGTCGGCGTTGATGTTGAAGGGCTGCCCGTGGTCGTCGGCGCCGATGGTGGCCACCACGGGAACGATCTCCTCGTTCAGCAGGCGCTCGAGGATGGCGGGCCGCACCTCCTCGATGTCGCCCACGTAGCCCAGCTCGGGGGAGCGGGCTCGGGCCCGGAGCAGACCGGCGTCCTCGCCCGAGACCCCGACCGCGGGCGTCCCGTGCAGGTTGAGGGCGGAGACGATGTCGCGGTTGACCTTGCCCACCAGCACCATGCGGGCGATGTCGAGGGTCTCGGCGTCGGTCACCCGCAGGCCGTCGACGAACTCGGGCACCTTGCCCAGGCGGGCCATGAGGTCGCCGATCTGGGGGCCGCCGCCGTGGACGACGACCATTCCCATGCCGACGGACCGCAGCAGGGCGATGTCCTCGGCGAACAGGGCCAAGGCGTCGTCGTCGGCCCGCCCCGCCCCCACTGACGCGGTCATGGCGTTCCCGCCGTACTTGACCACGGCGACGGTGTTGCGGAAGCGGCGGATGTAGGGCAACGCCTCGACCAGGATCTCGGTCTTGTCGGCGGCGCTCAGCCCCGCCAGCCCGTCGACGGCGTCCATCACGAGGTCCGCATGTTCTCGTCGACGTAGGCATGGGTGAGGTCGTTGGTGAGGATGGATCCCACGCCTCGGCCCAGGCCCAGGTCGACGGTGAGCTGGAGGTGGCGCCGGGCCATGACCTCGGTCAAGGCGGCGGCGTCGTGGGGCGCGGCCACGCCGCCGGCGCAGACGGTGACGCCGCCGTAGGCGACCGAGACCTGTTCGGGGTCGAACGCCGCCCCGGCGCTGCCCGCCTCGCTGACCACCCGCCCCCAGTACGGGTCGGCGCCGTACCACGAGCACTTGCAGAGCTGGCTGTCGGCGATCCGTCGCGCCACCCGGTGGGCGTCGTCGGGCGAGGCGGCGCCGGTGACGAACACGCGGACGACCTTCGTCGCCCCTTCGGCGTCGGCGGCCATCTGGCCGGCGAGATCGGCACAGGCCTCGACCACGGCGGCCGTGAGCTCCTCCGGCGACGGCGTCACGCCGCTGGTGCCGCTGGCCAGCAGCAGGACGGTGTCGTTGGTCGACATGCAGCCGTCGGTGTCGACCCGGTCGAAGCTGCCGCTCGTCGCCGCCCGCAGCGCCGCGTCGAGCGTCCCGGTGTCAGCGACGGCATCGGTGGTGACCACGGCCAGCATGGTCGCGAGCGCCGGGGCGAGCATGGCCGCGCCCTTGGCCATGCCCCCCACCGCGAAGCCGGTGCCCCGGACGGCGACCTCCTTGGCCGTGGTGTCGGTGGTCAGGATGGCCCCGGCGGCGTCGGCCGCTCCGGAAGCGGACAGCGCGCCCGTCACCGTGGGCACGCCGGCGCGGATCGCCGCCATCGGCAGGGGAATGCCGATGAGGCCGGTGGAGCACACCAGCACCTCCTCGCTCCGGCACCCCAGCCGGTCGGCGACGAGGGCGCAGGTCTCCTCGGCATCCGCCCGGCCGGCGTCGCCGGTGGCAGCGTTGGCGTTGGCGCTGTTGAGCACCACCGCTGCCGCCTGTCCCCCGGTGGCGTGCAGGTGGGACCGGGACACCACGACCGGAGGTGCGGTCGCCAGGTTGACGGTGAAGACGCCGGCTGCGGGGACCGGCCGGCGGTCGGTGGTGGCGACCAGGGCGAGGTCGGCCCGCCCGTCGTGCTTGATCCCGCAGGCGACGCCGGCGGCATCGAACCCCCGGGCGGCGGTGACGCTCACGGCGCCATCCCGGCCAGCGGCAGCCCCGTGGTCTCGTCCAGGCCGAACGCCAGGTTGGCGCACTGGACGGCTTGGCCGGCCGCCCCCTTGACCAGGTTGTCGAGGGCGCACAGCACCATCACCCAGCCGGTGCGGGGGTCGTGGCGGGCGGTGAGGTGGGCGCAGTTGGACCCGGCGGTGGCCTTGGTCGACGGCGACTCGGGACCCACGACCACGAAGGGCTCGTCCCGGTAGGCGTCGGCCAGCGCCTCTTGGACGGCTTCACCCGACGCCCCCGCCGCCGGCCGGGCGTAGCACGTGGCGAGGATGCCGCGGTTCATGGGCGCCAGGTGCGGGGTGAACAGGACCGAGGCGCCGGTGGCCTGCTCGATCTCAGGGGTGTGGCGGTGACTGATCAGGCCGTAGGCCCGGAAGTCCTCGTCGACGGTGCAGAACGTCGTCGTGGCCTTGGCCGGCCGCCCGGCGCCGGACACGCCGGTGGCGGCGTCGACGATCACCCCGGTGGGCTCCACCAGGCCGGCCCGCAGCAGCGGGGTCAGGGCCAGCGCCGCCGCCGTCGGGTAGCACCCCGGAACGGCGATGGCGGTGGCGCCGGCCAGCGCCGGCCGGAACAGCTCCGGGAGCCCGTAGGCGAAGTCGGCCAGCAGCTCGGGGGCGGGGTGGGCGCCGCCGTACCACTGGTCGTACAGAGCAGGGTCCTTCAGCCGGAAATCGGCGGAGAGATCCACCACGACACCCGCCCGCTTCACCAGGTCGGGCACCACGGAGGCGCTGGCGCCGTGGGGCAGGGCCAGGAACACGGCGTCGAGGCCCTCGGCCAGGTCGGGGTCGTAGCGGGTGAACCTCAGGTCGCCGGCAACGGCCGCCAAGTTCGGGTACAGCTCCCGCACCAGGGTGCCGGCCGAGGTGTCGGCCGCGACCCATGCGACGTCGAGCTCGGGATGGGACAGGCACAAGCGGAACAGCTCGGCGCCGGCGTAGCCGGACGCCCCCAGAATGGCGATGTGCCGCACCGGGCGAGCATACGTGTGCACGCATGACTATGCAACCACGTGCCCGGAGCCATCGCCGGTCTCCGGCCCGGCGCCCGAGTGCGCCCGAGCCTACGCTGCCCGCTCATGCACGGGGACGACCTGCGCCGGCAGCTGGCCGAGGGCACGGTGCTCATGCCGGGCGTGTGGGACGCCCTCTCGGCCCGGGTGGCCGCCCAGGCCGGGTTCACGACCGTGTTCGTGTCCGGCTACGCCACCGCCGGCACCTTGCTGGGGCTCCCCGACTTCGGGTACCTCACCGCCAGCGAGATGGCCGAGGTCGCTCGCCGGGTGTGCCGGGCGACGCCCGACGTGGCCGTCGTCGTGGACGGTGACACCGGCCACGGCAACGCCCTCAACACCCGCCGGACGGTCGACCAGTTCGAGTCGGCGGGGGCGGCCGGCATCTTCCTGGAGGACCAAATCTGGCCCAAGCGCTGCGGCCACCTCCGGGGCAAGCGGGTGGTCCCGGTCGAGGACTGGTTGGCCAAGCTCCGTGCCGCCCTGGATCAACGGGACCAGCTGTTCGTGGTGGCCCGCACCGACGCCCGGGCGGCGGTGAGCCTCGACGAGGCCTGCCAACGGGCCCGGATGGCCGCCGACCTCGGCGCAGATGCCGTGTTCGTGGAGGCGCCGGAGTCAGTGGCCGAGCTGGAGGCGGTGGCCGCCGCCGTACCCGACGTGGTGCGGGTGGCCAACATGATCGAGGCGGGCCGGACCCCACTGCTCACCCCCGGCGAGCTCCACGACCTCGGCTACGACCTGGTGGTGTCCCCCTTGACCGGGCTGTTCGCCGCCACCCGGGCACTGGTCGACGCCTATCGGGTGCTGCGCCAGGAAGGGTCGCTGCGGGACCACCTCGAACTGGTGACGGGGTTCGACGAGTTCGGCCGCATCGTCGAGCTCGAGGCTCATTACGAGCTCGAGGCCCGGTACGGGGAGCAGGCCGGGGAACGTGAGTGGTGACCCGCCGTTCTGCTACCTGACCACGGTCGGCCGTCGCAGCGGGGCGCCCCACACCATCGAGATCTGGTTCGCCCGCTCCGGCCCGACGCTTTACCTCCTGGCAGGAGGTCGCCACCGAGCCGACTGGGTGCGCAACCTCGTCGCCACCCCGGCGGTGGAGGTACGGGTGGGCGAGTCGGATTTCTCGGGCCGGGCCCGCCTCGTGCCCGCCGGCTCCGACGAGGACGCCCGCGCCCGGCAATTGCTGTTGGCCCGTTACCAGGCCCCCGGCAGCGACGACCTGGAGGGCTGGGGGCGTACCGCCCTCGCCGTCGCCGTCGACCTCTCGGGCCCGCCATGAGCCCCTGCACCGCGGCGGCGATGGGCGACGGGGTGGTGGCCGGCGCCGTGGCGTGGGCGTCGAGCGGCCTGCCTTCGACCCTCCATGCCGTGGCCACCGGCGGCGACCCCCTCGCACCGGTGCAGGCGGCGGGGACGCTCCTGGTGGCCCCCGAAAGCCCGGTCCCGGCGCTGCTGGCAGGTGGGGTGATCGCCCACACCGGCCTGTCCCTGGGCTGGGCCACGCTGCTGGCCCTGGTCCTCCCCGAGCGCGGCACGGTCCTGGCCGGCGCCGCTGCCGGGCTGCTCATCGCCGGCCTGGACCTGGGCGTGGTGGGGCGCCGCTACCCCGCCATCGCCGCCCTTCCCACCGCGGTGCAGGTCGCCGACCACCTGGCCTTCGGCGCCGTCGTGGGGGTGGTCGTCCGCCGGCGCCGGCGCCGGCGGTGACAGGGCGGCCGGCTGCGCAGCCGCCAGGCGGAGCAGCACAGCTCGCTTCGCTCGCGGAACGGCTCGGTGCCGCCTCCGGCGGCGCTCGATCCTGCTCCGTCCGGCCAAGCCGGCTGCGCCGGCGGCCGGACGGCGGATTATCGCCGGCGCAATGATTAAGCCGGCGGGGCGAACGCCGCCTTGACCCGGTCGAGCGCTCCCTCGGCCACCCACAGGTCGACGATGGTCATGGCTAGTGCCTTGGCCCCGTCGACGACCGCCCGGTCGCCGGCCGGGGCGCGGGCGTGGCGGGCGAACTCGGCGCAGTGGATGGAGACTCCCGAAGGGCTGACCTTGATCATGGGGTGGATGGAGGGCACCAGGTAGCTCACGTTGCCCATGTCCGTGCTGCCCACGACCCGCTCCCCAGGACCGGCCACCCGGGACAACGGCCGGCCCAGGGCGGCGGAGTTGGCGGCGTAGAGGTCGATCAGCACGGGGTTGTCCACCATCTCGGCGTAGTCGTGGCTGACGAAGCGGTGCTCCACCGAGCAGCCCGTGGCCAGCGCCCCGGCCTCGAAGCAGGCGAGGACCCGGGCCTTGAGCGGGTCGAGCGACGGCGCCCGGGCCGAGCGGACCATCCACCCCATGGCCGTGTGGTCGGGCACGATGTTGGCCTTGTCACCACCCTTGGTGAACACGCCGTGCACCCGGTCGGTGTCGGCGATGTGCTGGCGCAGCGCAGCGACGTTGAGGTACCCGAGGACGGCGGCGTCGAGGGCGTTGCGGCCCTGCTGCGGGGCGGCGGCGGCGTGGGCCGCCTCGCCGAAGTACTCGACCTCGAGCATGGCCGCGGCCAGGGAGTCCATGGTGGCCAGATCGGCGCCGGCGGGGTGAACCATCATGGCGGCGTCCACACCGTCGAGTGCCCCGCGACGGGCGAGCTCGACCTTGCCGGCCCCGCCCTCCTCGGCGGGGGTGCCGAGCACCCGGACCCGGCCGCCTGCCTCCTCGGCGACGGCGGCGGCGGCCAGGCCGGCGCCGGCGGTGGCGGCGGCGATGACGTTGTGCCCGCAGGCGTGGCCGATGCCCGGCAGGGCGTCGTACTCGCAGCACACGACCACGGTGGGCCCCTCGCCGCCGGACCGGGCGTCGAAGGCGGTGTCGAGGCCGTAGGCGCCACGGGTCACCTCGGCGCCCTCCCGCTCGAGCAACGAGGTGAGCAGGTCGTGGGCGAAGTGCTCCTCGAAACACAGCTCCGGGTGGGCGTGGATCTGGTGGGACGTGGTGATGAGCGCCGGCGCCAGCTCGTCGACGCGGGCGCACGCGCGCTCCTTCAGCCGGCGCAGGTCCACCCAATCACCCTAGGAGGGCTCGCGCCTACACCACCACGGTGAGGGCGTCGGGCTCGGCCCGCAACGAGAGCCGGCGGCCGGCGGTGATCACCTCGCCGTCCAGGCGGACGGGAAGGTCGCGGCCCAGGTCCACCTGGAGGGCGCGAGCTCGCCGCTCGGAGATGGCGGGATGGGGAAGGTGGGCGCCCCGGGGCAGACGGGCGCGGGCGGCGAGGAGCTGTCGCACCGGCAGGCGCCCGTCGTAGGTGTCGAGCACGCCGTCACCAGGGTGGGCCCGGGGGCCGAGGTTCCACTCCCCCAACCACGCCGCGTTCATGGCCACGAAGGTCCGTCCCCACCACCATCGGGGCCGGGCGACGAGATGGGCCACGAACCAGTGCAACCGCCCGTCGACGAGCACTGAGCCCAGGTCGCACTGCACGACGACTGCCGCTCCCGACCGCAGGCGGCCCTCGTCCCCTCGCCCGCCCAGGGTCCGGCACAGGTCGCCCCCCAGAAGACCCAACGGCGGCACCGGCTCGTCCGCCCGCCGGGCGGCGCTCACGACGGCCCGTGCCTCGGCGTCGGAACGCACCACCACCCCGTGGTCGGGCAAGGCACCCGGGGTCCCCCAGGCCTGGCCCTTGCGCACCGTCACCTCGCCGGCGGCAGGACCTGCTCCTCCGGTACGTCGGCGGCGGTGACCCTCGACGATGCCTCGACCACCCCTCGGAACAAGGCGTCGGCCGCCGATCGGGCGGCGGTGGCGGTCGCCGGCAGCGGGGCGACGTCACCGAGCTGGCGGAGCAGGTCGATGAGCTGCTTGACGTTGCGGACGAAGTCGCCGCCCGAGAGGTCTTCCTCCTCCAGGACGTCGTCGAGGGGATCACCAGCGGCCCACGCCGCGGCCAGGCCCATGAAACCGGGGTCGGGCTCGCGGGTGGGGGGAAGGCCGGCACGGTCCTCGGCCGCGGCCAGGCGGGCGGAGAGGCGCTGGATCGTCCCCCACCGGCGTCGCAGGTCGGCGGAGGGGATGTCAGGAGCGGGTGGCTCCGCCCGACCCCGCGCCTCGAAGGTGAAGACCGAGGCCAGCCCGGCCAGGGCCGCAGGCGACACGTCGTCGAAGACGCCTTCGTGGAGGGACTCGGCGATGAGGAGATCGCACTCGTGGTAGATCCGCCCGAGGCGCGCCCCCCGCTCGGTCAACGACCACCCGTCGACGTACTCGGCCTCCTCCAGGACCGACAGCACCCGGTCGAACTGCCGGGCGAGCGTGGCGGTGCGGCCCTTGACCTGGCGCTTGATGCGGGCGACCTCCCGCTCCAGTCGCTCGACCTGGCCCCACGCCCGCCGGTGGCGGGAAAGGTCGGTGCAGGCGGCGGCGGGATGGCGGTCGACGGCGAGGGCCATCTCGTCGACCTCCGGGTCACGGTGCCGCTGCCGGCGGCGAGGGTTGGCCAGGCGGGCCCGGGAGAGGCTGGTGGCCACCTGGCGCTGGAAGCCGTTGCTGTTGGGCTGGTAAGGCCGCGGGAGCTCCACCCGGCCGAGGCGGTCGGGGGGCTCGTCGAAGTCGCTGCTGTCAAGGGTGAGCCGCCGGCGCTTGGGTGTCAGAACCCGCAACTGGATGCCGCCGCGGCGGGTCGTGGCCGACAGCACCACCGCCGGCCCGGCCGACTTGCCGCCGGGGACGCGCACCACGTCACCGGGCCGCAGGTGGGCGAGGGCCTCTTCCAGGTCGTGCCGGCGCGCCCGGGGCTCGGTCCGGCGCTGGTCCAGGCGCCGCTGGAGCTCGAGCAGCTCGGCGACATCGCCCTGGTCGCAGACCAGCTCGGCCCGGGAGGCCGCCAGCCGCCGCTCGGCCCGCTCGAGGCGCGCCTCCATGGCGACCACCTCCTGGTCGGCCTGGTACTGGGCGAAGGAGAGGTTCAGGAGGTGGTGCGCTTCACCAGCCGAGTACCGATGCACCAGGTTGGCGGCCATGTTGTAGGTCGGCCGGAACGACGACGAGATGGGGAAGGTGCGGGTCGAGACCAGGGCCGCCACCTGGTCGAAGGAGACGAACGGCGACCACAGGACGACCGCGTAGCCCACGTCGTCGATCCCCCGCCGCCCCGCCCGCCCGGTGAGCTGGGTGTACTCGCCGGGGGTGAGCATCTGGTGGCGCTCGCCGCCGAACTTGCTCAGCTTCTCGATCACCACCGCCCGTGCCGGCATGTTGATGCCCAGGGCCAGCGTCTCGGTGGCGAACACCATCTTGACCAGGCCGGCGGCGAAGCAGGCCTCGACCGCTTCCTTGAACGGCGGCACCATGCCGGCGTGGTGGGAGGCCAGCCCCGCCTCCATGCCCGCCATCCACGCCGGCCACCCCAGCACGCCGAGATCGTCGTCGGACAGCCCGGCGGTGCGCTCGTCGCAGATGGAACGGATGCGGTTCCGCTCCTCGGGGGTGGTCAGGCGCAGGCCGGCATCGAGGCACTGGCGCACGGCCTGGTCACAGCCAGCCCGGCTGAAGATGAACGAGATGGCCGGCAGCATCCCCTCGTCCTCGAGCCGCTCGACCACCTCGTAGCGCTTGGGGGTGAAGAGGCGACGGCCCGGCCGGCGGCCCTCGTGGCGTGCGCCCGGGGCCCGGGCGGCGCCGGTATCGAGGCGGGCGGCCTCGGGGTTGGGCCGCCCGTCCACCAGCGTGGGCAGCAGGTGGAGGCGCTGGGCGGTCCGGTCCCCCACGAGGTAGAGGTTGTGGAGCACCACCGGGCGGCGCTCCTCGATGACGGCGGCGGTCGCCCCCCGCACGGTGGTGATCCAGTGGCTCAGCTCCTCGGCGTTCGAGACGGTCGCCGACAGGCACACCAGGCGCACCTCGGGCGCCAGGTGGATGATGACCTCCTCCCACACCGGGCCCCGGTAGGCGTTCTGGAGGTAGTGCACCTCGTCCAACACCACATACCGGAGCCCGTCGAGCGTGGGCGAGGCGGCGTAGATCATGTTGCGCAGGACCTCGGTGGTCATGACCACCACGGGGGCCTCACCGTTGCGGTTGGTGTCGCCGGTGAGCAGGCCGACCCGCTCGGGGCCGTAGCGACGGCAGAAGTCGGCGTACTTCTGGTTGGAGAGCGCCTTGATGGGCGTGGTGTAGAAGGCCTTGCCACCTCGGGCGAGGGCGTCGGCGACCGCGTGCTCGGCCACCACCGTCTTGCCCGAGCCGGTCGGTGCGGCGACCAGTACCGACTGGCCGTCGTCGATGGCAGCGATGGCCCGCCGCTGGAAGTCGTCGAGCTCGAAGTCGTAGCCGGACGGGCGGGCGGCGGCGGTCGTCTCCATGGCGCCGGCGGCCGGCGAAGAACCGGTGCGACCGGTGGGCGTCACGCCCCGCGCTTGAGCACGAAACGGCCCACGAGGATGGAGGACTCGTAGAACAGGTACATGGGCAGCGCCAGGGCAAACAGGGTGAAGGGGTCGCCGGACGGGGTGACCACCGCCACCATGACGAAGATGCCCACCACGGCCCACCGGCGCCACGACGCCAGGCGTTGCCACGTCAGCATGCCGGCCACCTGCAGGAAGACCAGCACGATGGGGAACTCGAAGCCGACCCCGAACGCCAGCATCATGAAGATCACCAGGCTCAGGTACTTGTTCGGCGTGTACAGGGGCTCCAGGCTCTCGCCGCCGATCTTGACCAGGAACTCCAACGCGTTCGGGAAGGTCCACAGGGCCAGACCGGCGCCGAGAAGGAAGAGCACCACCGAGCTGAGCACGAAGGGGATGGCGTAGCGCTTCTCGTTCTCGTACAGCCCCGGGGTGATGAACCGCCACAGTTGCCACAGCACCACCGGTGAGGCGAGCAGCAGGCCGACGTAGGCGGACACCTTCAAACGGATGGAGAAGCTCTCCAGCGGATCGGTGACGATGAAGGTGCACTCCTCGGAGATCTCGCAGTACGGCGCCTGGAGGATCTCGAGCACCGGCTGGTAGAGCAGGAAACCCACCACGCCGCCGATCACCAGGGCGATGATCGCCTTGACCAACCGGCTGCGAAGCTCGTTCAGGTGCTCGACGAGCGTCATGCTCTCGTCGGCGGCCGGCTGCGGCGAGGAGCCGAGCGGCTCCTCGGTGCGCCGTGAGCGCAGCGCCATCAGGTCGGAGTGCTGCCGTTTGCGCCCGCGTCGGGGGCGGGCGGGGAGGTGGCCGTGCCGCCACGGCCGGTCGGGGCGGTCGTGGTCCCACCGTCACCGCCGACGGGGTCGTCGCCGCGGCCGGTCGGCGGCGGCGGAGCGTGCTCCACGTCGGCACCGGTGGTGCCGGCGCCGTCGGTCACCGGGGGCGGCGTGGCGGTGGCGTCGGCGCCCGCATGGCCAGCCTTGGGCGACGACAGTGCCCCATCGCCGTCGTTCTTCACCGGCGTGGTGGCGGCACCGGAGGTGGGCTTGCCCTCGACCGGTTCCCGCAGGGCGTCGCGCATCTCGGCCTGGAAGCCGGAGCTCAGGCGCCGGAGCTGGCCGAGCGCCCTGCCGACCTGGCGGGCGGCGTCGGGCAACTTGTTCGGGCCCAGGACCAGTAGCGCCACGAGCAGGATGACCAGCAGCTCGGCCGTCCCGACGTTGAACACGAGCCAAATGCTACCGGCGGCCCGACGAGCCGCCGATCTCCTGCAGTTCGCGTCAGTCGTCGATACGGGACGAACGGGGAATCGACCGGTCGTCGGCCAGCTCGCCGTGGAAACTCAGGAGGTCGTCGTGGGTCAGCGGCGGCCCGTGGTGCGGCTCGGTGAGCTCCGCCGGCATCCGCCACATCGTGAGGGGCGCGCCCCAGGACACCAACAGGTGCACGACACGGGCGTCGGCCGGCTTGGCCGCCGCCACCCGGCACGCGGGGCATCGGAAGGCGTACGTACCGGCGCCGTCGTCCACGCAGACCCGGACCTGGACGTCGTCGGTGCTCAGCTCGACGTTGCCGCAGTCGGGACAGCTTGCCCGCACCTTCGCCATGGCCGTCCTCCTCCGAGTCGATGGGCACCCGGCGGGAAGACCGGACGACCTCCCCTTGAACATCGACGGCCAGGGGACCGACCTTGAGCGCGCGTCGGGCAGGATGGCGGGGTGCCCCCCCGCTATCCCTCGCTGCTCGACCCGCCCCTGGGCTTCGCCCGTCGAGGCGCCCGGGGGGAGGCACCGGAGAACACCCTGGAGGCGTTCCGCCGGGCCCTCGACCTGGGCGCACCCGGCCTGGAGAGCCACGTGTGGCTGTGCGCCGACGGCGAGCCGGTGCTGCACCACGAGCCCATGGTGCGCTCGGGCATCCGCCGACGGCCGCTGAGCGAGATGCCCCGATCCCGGCTGCCGCCCTCGATCCCCTCGCTCGCCGAGGTCTACGCCGCCTGCGGCACCGCCTTCGAGCTCTCGCTCGACGTGGGCGACGATGCAGCCGCGCCCCTGGTCGTCGCTGTGGCCCGGGAGGCCGGGGGCGAGGCGCCGGGGCGGCTGTGGCTGTGCTCCTCCGACTGGCAGCGGGCAGCGTCCTGGCGGAAGCTCTCGTCAGAAGCTCATGTCGTCGACTCGACGCGGATGCGCCGCATCGCCGAGGGCCCCGAGCGACGGGCGTCGGCGTTGGCCGCCGCCGGCGTCGACGCCGTCAACCTCCCCGAGGGGGACTGGACGCCGGGTCTGACGACCCTGTTCCACCGCTTCGGCCGTCTGGCCTTCGCCTGGGGGGCCCAGCACCGGCGGCAGCTCGACGCCCTCCTGACCATGGGCGTCGACGGCGTCTACAGCGATCACGTCGACCGCCTGGTGGAAGCGCTCGGGAACCACCCCGACTCGACGCCCCGGGAATGACCACCGGCCTCCCGGACTTCCTAGAGGAGCTCGAGATCGTCGAGCGGCCAGACCTTGACGAAGGCCCGGCCGATCACCAGCTCCTCCGGTAGGGGGCCGAAGAACCGGCTGTCGCGGGAGTCGTCCCGGTTGTCGCCCATGACGAAGACGTGGCCCTCGGGCACGACCAGCGGTTCGAGGTTGGTCGTCTGCACGCTGGGTGCCAGGTAGGGCTCGGGCAGGGCCTTGCCGTCGATCAGCACCCGTCCGTCCCGGGCCTCGATCCGCTCTCCCTCCAGCGCCACCACCCGCTTGATGAGGTCCTTCACCTGGCTGGACCCGTCGTCGGAGGGCCGTTCGAACACGATCAGGTCCCCCCGATGGATCTCGTGGAGGCGGTAGCTCAGCTTGTTCACGAGCACCCGGTCCCCGTTGTTCAGCGCCGGGAACATCGACAGGGAAGGGATGAAAAAGGCCTGCACCAGGAACCGGGTGACCACCAGGGCCACCACCAGGGCCCCTCCCAGGATGGTCAGCCACTCGACGACGTTGCGGGCCGCGCTGATCCCCGCGCTGCGCCCGCCACTCGCCGTGGAACCCGTGGTGGCGACGTCCGGTGCCCCCGGGTCGTGCTCGAGAGCTTCGTCTTCGGGAGCCTCGTCTTCGGGCGGGTGTTCGGCTCGGTCGTCCTCGGGAGGCTCGTCTTCGGCCGGGTCGTGTTCGGCTGGGTCGCCTTCGGCCACGTCCTCCTCACGCGAGTCGACGTCAGGAGCGGACGCGTGGGCTTTGGACTCGTCACCATCACGAGCCCCCTGCTCGGGGGTCACCACCGTGGCGGCGTTGTCGACCTCCGGGGTACCGGGGGTGATCTCGGGGGGGGCGGGGGGCTCGCTCACTCCGGACCGAGGCTAACGGCTGGTCCTCGCCGGTAACGATCGAGGACACGAGCGGCGGCGGCAGGCCCGACTCCGTCGTCTCCCTGCACGATCGTGGCCGCCCCGCCCAGTCTCAGCAGCAGCCGCTCCAGCCACGCCCGTTCGCTCACCGCCAGCGTCACCCGGACACGCCCACCGCCGAGCTCGACGCACTCCTCCACCGGGTACCGCTCGCAGACCCAGCGGGCCCGTGGCTCGAGCTCGAGGACGACGCGGGGGTCGCTGGGCGCCGGTTCGAACACGGTGCGGGCCTGGACCTCCTGGCGGCGGTCGAACTGACGGTCGAGCAGGATGATCGAGCGGACACGGTCGACCCGGAAGCGCCGCGGCGCCCGGACCAGGTGGCAGTAGGCGCTGAGGTACCACTCTCCCTCGGCGGCGAACACGGCATGCGGGTCGACCACCCGCCGGGTGCGCTCGTCTCGGCCGTACGCGTAGTAGTCGATCTCGACCTGGCGCCGGGCCGAGATCGCCGCCCTGAGCGCTTCCAGCACCGCCTCGGGAGCGGACCCCAGGTCGATGTCCAGCGCCTCCCGGGGGTCGACGCCGAGCACGCTCGCCAGCTTGGCCAACCCCCGGGCCAGTGGCCCCTCGGCGTCGGACCCGGGGACGGCGAGCAACGCCGTCCCGGCGGCCACCAGTGCCAGCCCCTCCTCGGGCGTGAGACGCAGCGGGCGCTCGAGGTAGTCCGCGTAGCGGATCCACACCCGCCCGTCGGCCACCAGCACGTCGATGAGCGAATCCGGCGTGAAGGGGTGCACGCCGCAGAGGAAGAGCAGGTCGAGCTCGGCCACCAGCTCGTCCTGGGTCAGCCCGAACCGGGCGCACACCTCGTCGAGGGTCGGCCCGTCCTGAGCCACCACCCACGGCACCAGGGCGAGCAGCCGGCGGAGCCGTGCGTCGGCGCTGCGGCGTGCCATCAGGCGCCCTCCCCTGCCAGCTCCTGCAGCCAGGCCACCATGTCGGCCCGCAGCTCCGGTGGCCCCAGCACCTCGGCGTGGTCGAGGAAGCCCAGGACGAACGATCGGAAGGCGTCGCGATTGGTGACCCTGAGGGCGACCTCGACCCCGTCGGCGTCCTCGGCCACCACGGCATCGCCACCCAGGTGGTCGACCGCCCACCCCGCCAGGTCGGCATCGACCCGGACCCTGGCGTCGAGCGGCTCTTCGCCGCCCATCTCCCAGGGCCGGCTACCACCGGCGTCGAGCGAGCGGGGCCGTTCGAAGCTGCCCGGCTCGCCCAGCGTCACGTCGCCCTCCACGCGGTCGAGACGGAACTGGCGAGAGGCGCCTCTCGTGTGGTCCTCGCCGTCGAGGTACCAGCGGCCTCGGGTGAACGAGAGACGGTGAGGATCAACGGTCCGCTGCTCGCCGCGGTAGCCGAAGGTCACGGGCCGGCGCTCCGACACCGCCGTGAACAGCGGAACGAGCTGCGGGATGGTCGGCAGCGCGGCGAGGGTGTCGGCTCCGTCTCCTCCAGCCGGTACTCCGCCCAGCTTCCAGATGGCTTCGGTGCCCCGCATCCCGTCCAGCTGCACGGCGGCGGCGGCCAGGTGGATGGCGGCCAGCTCGTCGGGCTCCAGGCCAGGGTCGCGCAGGGCGTACTGGTCGCGGGGGATCAGGTAGCCCTCGACCACGGGATCGGTGCCGGGGACCTCCCGGAGCACGAGAGGGATCCCCATCTCTCGCAGGGCGTCCTTGTCGCGCTCGAACGCCCGGCGGAACGAGCCCCGGTCGTCGTCACCGGGGGGATAGCCAGGGACCCGCTCGCGGATCTCCGCCCGGGTGAGTGGACGGGTGGCGGTGAGCAGGGCGGCCGTGAGGTTGAGCAGACGCTCCACGCGCGACACCGCCGGCGATGGTACCGGCGGCGGGACAGACGACGGCCAGGGCCCGGGGTCACCGTGGTGCGGCTCGCCGGACCGCCGAGGGCTACGGTCCTGGCCGTGGACCCCGTACCGCTGATCATCCTCGTCGTGGTCGTAGGCGCCGCCGCCGTGCTGCTGCCCGTCCTCGTGCGGCTGCAGCGCGCCGCTCGCCAGGCGCTGGAGGCACTGCAAGGGATGGAGGCGCAGCTCGAGTCCTTGCGCGCCCAGCAGGACGCCGCCGGCGCTGCCGAGCACCCCCCGCCGTCTCAGGAACCTCCCCGGGAGTGAGCCGCTGGTGCTCCCGGCGGGCGGCCGCCCGCCGCGGCCATCAGCGGGCGACGTGGGCAGCGGCGGTCCCGGCGGCGCCGGCCACCGCGTAGAAACCCGGGTCGGCTGCCGGCAGCCGACCCATCGAAGGGACGTGAAGCCCGTGTTCGGCCAAGAGATCCGGAACGCCTGGGTCGGCCACCGAGAGCAGGCGGTGACGGTCGGCCACGCCGCTGCCCTCCAGATCTCCTCGGAGCCGGGCCTCGAACGCTCCCCGGGGCACGCCGATGGTGGCCCGGGCCCGGGCGAGCAGGGACAGCACGGTGAGGGTGTGGTGGCTGACCCCCTGGTGACGGAGGCGGGGGTCGGCAAGCGAGAAGCGCACGGCGGCGATCGGCCGGCCTCCCAGTGACTCGGCGGCGTCGAGGGCGGGAGCCACCTCCAGCGCGCTGTAGCCGAGACGGGTGGCGGTCCCCGCCGATCCCGGGCCCATGCCCACCACCACGACGTCGGCCTCGGCCACCCGCCGGGCCACGGCCAGGGCCGACGGCACGTTGATGGCCTCGTGGTCGCCACCGAAGGCGTGCCCGGCGGTCACGGTGGCATCGACCAGCCCCCGGGCCCTCATGTGCGCCACCAGGTCGGAGGTGGCGAGCGGCAGGGCGCCGCCGTCGGTCATGACGTAGGCCAACCTCAGCTCCGGGCGCAGGTGCTTGGCGGCCACGGCCACGCAGGGAACCTGGCTGTGGAGACTGCAGACCACGACGGGGACGCCGTCGAGGTCGTCCGCCTCAGCGAGGGCGCCGGCGTGGAACTCCTCGGCCGAACCCATGTCGGCCTGGAGGCTCGTGTAGCGCAACTTCATGCTGTGGCCCGGCCCAGGCGAGCGCCACTCGTCCCGTGACAGGTTCCAGTGCACCACGTCCCACCCGCCGGTGCCCAGCCCCAACTCGACGGCAGTGGTGTTCAACACGACGCGATCACCCACCGCGACCGGACCGAGGAGCTCGGTGAGCACGTAGGCGCGCCCCTCTGCCTGGCCTCCGGTGCCTCCCGGATCACCGAAGGTGGTCTGGATGCGCTGCAGGCCGGGCCGGTCCTCGGTGATGGCGACGACGGTGGCGGTACGGAACGAAGGCACGGCCGTGTCAGCCGTTCTTCGACGGCCGGAGGGTCACAACGAGGCGATCAACCGTTCGACTCGCTCGTCCCTGGACTTGAACGGGTCCTTGCACAGCACGGTCCGCTGGGCCTGGTCATTGAGCTTCAGGTGCACCCAGTCGACGGTGTAGTCCCGCTTGCGTTCCTTGGCCCGGCGGATGAACTCGCCACGCAGGCGGGCACGGGTGGTCTGCGGAGGCTCGAGGGAGCCGGGCCCGGCTCGATCGACCTCCTCCTCGGTGCACATGCGGTCGACCAGGTCACGAGCCTGCAGCCGGTAGAACAGCCCCCGCTCCCGGTTCACGTCGTGGTACTGCAGGTCCATCAAGGCCACTCGGGGATGCATCAGCGGCAGGTCGTGGCGGTCGCGGTAGGCCTCGATGAGGTTGTGCTTGATGACCCAGTCGCATTCCCGGTCGAGCGAGAGGGGGTCCTTGGCCAGGCCGGTCAGGCAGTGCTCCCACATGCGCAGCGCCTGCTCTTCGAGTGCGCTCACACCCTTCGCCTCGGCGTAGCGCAATGCCCGGTTCAGGTACTCACTCTGGATGTCGAGGGCGCTCACCTCTCGGCCATGGGCCAGGCGCACCCGCTTCCGGCACGTCGTGTCGTGGCTGATCTCGCGGATGGCACGAATGGGGTTCTCCAGTGTCATGTCACGGAGCACCACCCCCGGGTCCTCGAGCATCCGCAGCAGGATCGACGTGGCGCCCACCTTGAGGAAGGTGGCGTACTCGCTCATGTTGGAATCGCCCACGATGACGTGCAGGCGCCGGTAGCGCTCGGCGTCGGCATGGGGCTCGTCTCGCGTGTTGATGATGGGGCGACTCCGGGTGGTGGCGCTGGAGACCCCCTCCCAGATGTGCTCCGCCCGCTGGGAGATGCAGTACATCGCCCCGCGGGCCGTCTGGAGCACCTTGCCGGCGCCGGCGTAGACCTGGCGGGACACCAGGAAGGGGATGAGCACCTCGGCGTAATGACCGAAGTCGTCACGCCGGCTGGTCAGGTAGTTCTCGTGGCACCCGTACGAGTTGCCGGCGGAGTCGGTGTTGTTCTTGAACAGGTAAATGACCCCGCGGATGCCCTCCTCTCGGAGGCGCTGCTCGGCGAAGGTCAGCAGTTGTTCGAGGATCCGTTCCCCGGCCTTGTCGTGCACCACCAGGTCGTGGATGGAGTCGCACTCGGGGGTGGCGTACTCGGGATGGCTGCCCACGTCCAGGTACAGACGGGCGCCGTTCTCCAGGAACACGTTGCTGCTCCGGCCCCACGAGACGACGCGGCGGAAGAGGTAGCGGGCCACCTCGTCCGGGCTGAGGCGACGTTGACCACGCAGGGTGCACGTGACGCCGTACTCGTTCTCCAGCCCGAAGATCCTCCGGTCCATCGGCGTCACGCTATCTGTCTTGCGCCGGCGATAATCCGCCGGCGCCCGTTCGCACGGAGCTGGACCAGTCCTCGTCGCTGCTCCGCCTGGCGGCCTCCGCAGCCTCGCCAGGCGATAATCCGCCGTCCGGCCGCCGGCGCAGCCGGCTTGGCCGGACGGAGCGGGACTGAGCGCCGCCGCAGGCGGCACCGAGTCCTTCCGCGAGCGAAGCGAGCCTGCCACGCTCGCCGCCGGAGGCGGCCCTCAGTAGGCTCATGAGGTGGCCGAGGTGAGGATGGTGCCGCTGGCCAGGGTGCCCTCCGGCTTCCACGCCCGGGTCCTGGCCGCTCGGCTCGGATCAGAGGGTGTGGTCACCCAGCTCCGTGGCGGCGGCGTCGACGGCCCGTACCCCATGGGCGCCGTCGAGGTGCTGGTGGACGAGCCCGACCTGGCGCTGGCCCGCGAGCTTCTGCTGGTCGACGAGGTGGAGTCGGCCTTCGACGATGACGGCGAAGGCCCCGGCCGGGTCGTGCCGGTGTCGCTGTGGTTCGCCCTGCTGCTGGTACTGGCCCTGGTGGTCCAGGCCTACGCCAGCGCCGTCGCCTGAGCCTCCCGCGTCATCCCAGCAGGCGGGCAAGGGTCTCCTCGTCCAGCCGCCGGAACGCCCGGCCCTCCTCGCTGCGGCTCAACACCGCCACCTCGAGCTCGCCGGCGCTGAGGGTCCGGTCCGGCCCGCCCAGCGCCACCGTCGACAGCCGGATGACCGACGGCTGGTCGAGCCCGTCGGCGTAGTGCTCCCGGAGCCGCTCGGCGATGGTCTCCGCCTCGCCCCCCAGCACGGTGAACCGGCTCTCGTCGACGACCGTGCCGTCGTAGAGCAGGTGGAAGAGGCGATCCTGCTCCGGGATGGTGCCGACCTCGGCCACGAGGATCTCGACCTCCATGGGCTTCATCTCGTGGGTGAAGATCTGCCCCAGGATCTGGGCGTAGTTGTTGGCCAGGCTGCGGGCGTCGACGTCCTGGCGGCTGTAGGCGTAGCCCTTGAGGTCAGCGGCACGGATCCCGGCGATCCGGAGCTGGTCGAACTCGTTGTACTTCCCCACCGCGGCGAAGGCGATCCGGTCGTAGATCTCGCTGATCTTGCGCAACCGGCGGGACGGGTTCTCGGCGCAGATCAGGATGCCGTCGTCGTAGGTGGCAGCGACCAGGCTGCGGCCCCGGGCGATCCCCTTGCGGGCGTAGTCGGCCCGGTCCTTCATGACCTGCTCGGGGGAGACGTAGAAGGGCATGGTCATGACGCACCTCCACCGCCGATGGTGGGTGTGGCCCCCGTGCTGGCCGTGCCCTCGGGCGTCGACAAGCGCTCGACCAGCCGGCGGAAGCGGTCGGCCACCTCGTCGGCGTCCACCCGCTCGAAGCCGGCGCTCGTGATGGTGGCCATGGTCGGGTAGATGCCCCGGACCAGGTCGGGACCGCCGGTGGCCGAGTCCTCGTCGGCGGCCTGGAACAACGCCGAGATGGCCAGGTCGAGCGCACCGGTCCGCTCGACGCCCTCTCGGTACCCGAGCTTGACCACCGTTCCGGCGTGCAGCCGGCCGGACCCGTTGGTGGCGAAGTCGCTCTCCTCGTAGCGTCCCCCGGTCACGTCGTACTGGAAGAGGCGGCCGGCGCCGCGGCCAAGGTCGTAGCCGGCGAACAGAGGCACCACCATGAGGCCCTGCATGGCCGCCGGGAGGTGGTTGCGGACCATGACGCTCAGCTGGTTGGCCTTGCCTTCCAGGCTCAGCTCGACGCCCTCCACCTTCTCGTAGTGCTCGAGCTGGAGCTGGAAGAGGCGCACCATCTCGACTGCCGGCCCTGCCGCTCCGGCGATGGCCACCCCGGAGTGCCGGTCGGCAGGAAAGACCTTCTCCATGGTGCGATGGCTGATGAGGTTCCCCGACGTCGCCCGGCGGTCGCCAGCCATGACCACGCCGTCGGCGTAGCGCAGGGCCACGACCGTGGTGCCGTGCGTCACGTCGTCGATCGGGCCCGCCGGGGTGGGAGGGCACCCGCCGGTGCGGCGCAGGAGCTCGGCGAAGCTGGGGCCCGGATCGTCACCGGGCAGGTAGAAGGGGAAGGCCACGCTCGGGGAGGCTACCCGCTCGATGTTCTCGCCCTGAGTGGAGAACCGAGCCGGAGCCTACTGTCCACCCTTCTGGACGTAGGACCGGACGAACTCCTCGGAGTTCACCTCCAGGACCTCGTCGATCTCGTCCAGCAGGTCGTCGAGCTCGGCCTTGATCTTCTCCCCCTTCTCGGACTTCGTCGGCTGCTCGTCGACCGCCTCTTCCTCGTGGCGGCTCGGCGCCGGCTTCCTCCGATGTTCCCGTTCAACCATCGCTCATCACCTCACTGTTCGCACTGTTCACGTGCCCAACCGCTGGAGCAGCTCGCTGGGCGTGGCACATGCCTCCAACAAGTCGTCGACCATGGCCGCTGTCCCCTTGAGTGGCTCGATCATCGGCACCCGGCGCAACGGGTCGGCACCCACGTCGAAGACCAGCGAGTCCCAGTTGGCGGCAACGATCTGGGACGCCCACCGCTGCAGGCACTTGCCGCGGAACCAGGCCCTGGTCGTGGCCGGGGGTTCGGTGACCGCCGCCTCGACCTCGGCGTCCTCGGTGAGTCGTTCGAGACCGAGACGGGCGGAGAGGGAGCGCTCCGGGCGCAGGTCGTGGTACTGCAGGTCCATCGCTGCCAGCCGGGCGGCGTCCCACGCCAACCCGTGGCGGTCACGGTAGGCGGACAGCAGCGTGTACTTCGCCACCCAGTCGAGGGAGCCGGCCAGCGACATGGGATCGGTCTCGAGGGCGGTGAGCACGGATTCCCAGCGTTGAAGGATCTCGCCGCCCACTTCCTCACCGACGGCTTCGAGCCCGTGGGTGTCGGCGTACTTCCGGGCCCAGGTGAGGTACTCCCACTGGATGTCGAGGGCGCTGATCCGCCCGCCGTCGGCCAGCTCGAGCGACAGCCCCAGGTCGAGGTCGTAGGACACCTGGCGCAGCGCCCGGACCGGCGAAGCCAGCGCCAGGTTCCGGGGCAGCTCGTCGTCCTCGATCATGGCCAGCACCAGGGCGGTCGTGCCCACCTTGAGGAAGGTGGCGAGCTCGGAGCAGTTGGCGTCACCCAGGATCACATGGAGGCGACGGTACTTCTGGGCGTCGCAGTGTGGCTCGTCACGGGTGTTGACGATGGGGCGCTTCAGCGTGGTCTCGAGCCCCACCTCCTCCTCGAAGAAGTCAGCCCGCTGGGACAGCTGGAAGGGGACCTCGGCCGAGGAGAGGCCCGGGGCCTCGGAGCCCACCTTGCCCGCCCCGGCGAACAGCTGGCGGGTGACGAAGAAGGGCAAGATCCCCGCCACGATGCGGTGGAAGGGCACGGCCCGGTCGACGAGGTAGTTCTCGTGGCAGCCGTAGCTGTTGCCCTTGCGATCGCTGTTGTTCTTGTAGACGACCAGCTCCTGCCCGGGCGGCAGCGTGGCCTGGGCCGCACGCATGGAACGCAGGAGGATCTGCTCGCCGGCCTTGTCCCAGACGACGACCTCACGGGCGTCACGGCACTCGGGGATGGACAGCTCCGGGTGGGCATGGTCGACGTAGTAACGGGCGCCGTTGGTCAGCACGGCGTTGACCAGATGGGTCTCGACCTCCGGCGCGGCAGGGCCCTCGACCCGGTAGCCCCGGGCGTCGTTGCCGGGGGACTCGTCCTCGAAATCCCAACCGACGCGGGGCTGCAGCGACGACACGTAGGCGTTGATCAGCAGCGAGGAGGCCGCCATCGGGTTGGGCTCAGCGGCGCCCCGGACCACGATGCCGTACTCGGTCTCGATCCCGCAGACCTTGGGGATGGCCACGAGGTTGACCCTACCTCCGGTGACGCCGGAATCGGCGACAGTCCGGCGCCGTCACCTCACAGGTACTGGCCGGTGGCCACCCGCTCGATCGAACGGCCGCCCCCGACCTCGTCGGTGCCCTGGGACACCAGCGTGCGGACGTAGACGATGCGCTCACCCTTCTTGCCCGAGATCTTGGCCCAGTCGTCGGGGTTGGTGGTGTTGGGCAGGTCCTCGTGCTCCTTGTACTCCTGGGCGATCGAAGCCTGGAGATCGGCGGTCCGGATCCCCGGCGCACCGCCGGAGATGAGCCGCTTGATGGCCAGCTTCTTGGCTCGGCGCACGATGTTCTCGATCATGGCCCCCGAGGCGAAGTCCTTGAAGTACATGACCTCCTTGTCGCCGTTCTGGTAGGTGATCTCCAGGAACCGGTTGGCCTCGTCGGCCCGGAACATGACCTCGACCGTGCGCTCGATCATGACCCGCACCGCCTTCTCCGGGTCGCCGCCGCCCAGGTCCGCGACCTCGTCGGCGGCCAGCGGCAGGGAGGTGTCGAGGTAGCGGTTGAAGATCGAGACGGCCGCCTCCTCGTTGGGGCGCTCGATCTTGATCTTCACGTCCAGGCGGCCCGGCCGCAGGATCGCCGGGTCGATGAGATCCTCGCGGTTGGAGGCGCCGATGACGATGACGTTGCGCAGCGTCTCCACCCCGTCGATCTCGGCCAGGAGCTGAGGGACGATGGTCGATTCCATGTCGGAGCTGATGCCGCTGCCGCGGGTGCGGAAGAGGCTGTCCATCTCGTCGAAGAACACGATGACGGGCACGCCCTCCTCCGACTTCTCCCGAGCCCGCTGGAACACCAGCCGGATCTGGCGCTCGGTCTCGCCCACGTACTTGTTGAGCAGCTCGGGGCCCTTGATGTTCAGGAAGTAACTGCGAGCCGCGGGCTGCCCCGTCACCTGGCTGACCTTCTTGGACAGCGAGTTGGCCACCGCCTTGGCGATGAGGGTCTTGCCGCAGCCCGGAGGTCCGTACAGCAGGATGCCCTTGGGGGCGGGCAGGCGGTACTCCTCGAACAGGCGGCGATGGATGAACGGCAGCTCGACCGCATCGGTGATCTGCTCGATCTGGGCGTCGAGGCCACCCACATCGGCATAGGAGATGTCGGGCACCTCCTCGAGCACCAGCTCCTCGACCTCGGGGCGGGGCAGCTTCTCGAGGATCAAGCCCGACCGGGGATCCATCAGCACGGTGTCGCCGGCCCGCAGCACGGTGTCCACCATGGAGTCGGAGAGCTCCACCACCCGCTCCTCGTCGGCCCGGCCGAGAATGAGGGCCCGCCGCCGGTCGTCGAGAAGCTCCTTGACCGTGACCACCTCACCCGAGATCTCCGCCGCCCGGGCCAGCACCACGTTGAGGGACTCGTTCAGCGCCACTTCGGCGCCGCGGGGCAGGTCGGCTTCGGTCAGGTCGGGATGCACCGCCACCCGCATCTTCCGGCCGGCGGAGAAGACGTCGACCGTGCCATCGTCGTTGTGGCCGAGCAGGGTGCCGTAGGCGGACGGGGGCTGGGTGAGCTTCTCCACCTCCTCACGCAGCGCGGCGATGTGCTCACGGGCCTCGCGCAGCGTGTAGGTGAGCTTCTCGTTCTGGGACACCGCCTGCGCCAGCTGGCCCTTGGTCTCCAGCAGACGCTCCTCGAGGGTGCGGACCCGCTTGGGGGCATCCTGCAGCCGCCGCCGGAGCAGGGCGACCTCCTCCTCCAGCGTCATCGCCTGCTCGCGCAGCTCCTCGAGCTCGGCCTCGTCGTGGTCGGCCACAGGACTCCCTCCTGTCGATGCTCGGGCTCCTGTCGATCCGCGGGCGACGATACACGGGGGACCGCCGGAAACGGACGACACCGGCGGGCACGGGAACCCGGGAATGCCACCCTCCTGAGTTTTCCTCCCCCGCACCGGGTAAATTGGGGAGGACCGCCGACCAGCGAAGTACAGGAGCGTGCGCTGATGCCGATGAAGGTCTGGATCGACCAGGATCTGTGTACGGGCGACGGCCTGTGCGAGGAGATCGCCCCCGACGTGTTCACGCTGCTGGACGACGGCCTGGCATACGTCAAGGAGGGGGACAAGGTCCTCAGCGACCCCGGTGGCGCCGAAGGCCTGGCCAGCTTCCCCGATGAACGGCTCGACGACGTGGTCGAGTCCGCCGAGGAGTGCCCCGGCGAGTGCATCTTCATCGAGCCCGCCTGACCGCCGGCCCAGCTCGCATGGTTGACAGACTGGCTGTCGATGGCTGAGGTCGAGGAGACGCAACTGCCCGGCGTGGGCATCCGCTACGACTTCGTCACCAAGGAGGGCGACCGAGTGGGTGTCCTCGCCCACCGGACCGGTCGGCGGGAGCTGCTCGTGTACGACAGCGTCGATCCCGACGCCTGCCGTGACGTCGTACGGCTCGATGCCGATGACACCCAGACGTTGGCCGAGCTGCTCGGGACGTCTCATGTCAGCGAGCGGCTGGCCGACCTCCAGCAGCACATCGAGGGCCTGACCATCGATTGGCTGCCGGTGGGTGGGAACGCGGCGTGCGCGGGGCGGACGCTACGGGAGTCGGCACTGCGCACCGAGACGGGGGTCTCCATCGTCGCCGTGGTGCGGGGCGACGAGACCATCCCCGCCCCGGGGGGCGACTTCACGCTGGAGGAGGGAGACACTGCGGTCGCGGTAGGGACCCCGGAGGGCATCAAGGAGCTGTTCCGCCTCCTCCAGCAGGGTTAACGCCGTGACCGTCTCCCTGCATCGCTGGAGGTGATCTTCGCCGCCGCACCCGCCGAGGTGGCCCTCGTGCTCACCGAGCTGGGGCTGGTGGTGCTGGGCCTGGCGCTCCTCGCCCGGCTGGCGGACCGCTTGAGTCTCAGCCCCATCCCCTTCTACCTGGTGGGGGGCCTCATCGTGGGCAGAGGCGGCGTCGTCGACCTCGACGTGAGCGAGACGCTGATCGCCGTCGGGTCGGAGATCGGCGTGGTGCTGCTCCTGCTCACCCTGGGCCTGGAGTACTCCTCCGAGGAGCTGGGCGGCAACCTCAAGGTGGGTCTTCCCGCAGGTCTGCTCGACATCGTCGCCAACGCCACCCCCGGCGTGCTCGCCGGCCTGGCCCTGGGCTGGGATGCACGGGCGGTGATCCTCCTGGGCGGCGTGACCTACATCTCCTCCTCGGGCGTCATCTCCAAGCTGCTGGCCGATCTCGACCGCCTGGGGAACCGGGAGACGCCGTCGGTGCTGTCGATCCTGGTCATGGAGGACCTGGCCATGGCCGTGTACCTGCCCGTGGTGGCGGCACTGCTCACCGGTGGCTCCCTGATGGCCGGCCTGCCTTCGGTCGCGATCGCCCTGGCCACGGTGGCGCTGGTGCTGTTCGTGGCTCTGCGCCACGGGGGCGTGCTCAGCCAGGCGCTGTTCAGCCACTCCGACGAAGCCCTTCTGCTCGGCGTGCTCGGCACCACCCTCGTCGTCGCCGGCGTCGCCGCCCAGCTGCAGGTCTCCGCCGCCGTCGGCGCCTTCCTCGTCGGCATCGCCATCGGTGGAGCCGTGCAGGAGCGAGCCAGCCTGCTGGTGGGACCGCTCCGGGACCTGTTCGCCGCTGCCTTCTTCTTATTCTTCGGGCTCCAGATCGATCCCTCTGAGCTGGTGCCGGTCGCCGGCGTCGCCCTCGCCCTGGCCGCGGTCACCGCCGGCACCAAGGTCGTCACCGGCTGGTGGGCCGCCAAGCGCATGGGTATCGCCCGACCGGGCCGCCTGCGGGCGGGCACGGCCCTCATCGCCCGGGGCGAGTTCTCCATCGTCATCGCCGGCCTCGGCGTCTCCGCCGGCATCGAACCCGCGCTCGGCCCGGTGGCGGCGGCGTACGTCCTGCTGCTCGCCATCGCCGGTCCCGTCGCCGCCCGCTACGTGCCCGCGCTGGTGACCGAGCGTCCCGAACGCAGGCAGCCCGTCCCTGCCGGGCAGTAGCGGTTCGGGCCTTCTCCCGACGGCCCCATCGCGGCGGGGGTCCCACCGCCATGCCGCCATGCCGCCAGCCGCCGGGCCGTCGGCTCCTGGCTCAGCGCAGGCAGGGCCCGGTGTCGGTGGGGGTGCGGGGAGCTGACAGCGCCTCGCGCAACTCGTCGACGTGCAGGGCGTAGGCGGTACCCGCCCGGTCGGGTGCGATGGCGAAGGCCACGCCCACCACCGACCCCGTCCCGTCGACCAGGGCGGCACCGGAGTCGCCGGGCGCCAGCCGCGAGGAGAGGATGAGGACCTGGCGGCGGGTGGGTCCGTCGCCGTAGAGGTCGCGACCCACGGCCTGGACCGCTTCACGCACATCGAACGGGGAGACCTCGAGCGCTCCGCCGCCGGGATAACCGAACACCCCTCCCTGCACACCCACCCCGCTCTGCCCGATGGGCAGCGCCGCCGCCCCCACGCCGCTCGTCAGGACGGCGAGGTCGGTGTCGGGGTCGAACATCACCACTTGCGCCTGAGCCCGGCTGCCGTCCACCGCGATGAGCTCGGTGGTGTCCTGGCCGGCGACGACGTGGGCGTTGGTCACCACGACCCCGGGCTCGGCGACGAAGCCACTCCCCTCCTGGAGCCGGCCGCACGCCTCACCCTCGACCCGGTAGGTGGAGGCGGCCAGCGACCGGGCCAGGTCGGCACTGAGCCCGGACTCGGCGGGGGGCGGCCCCAGGTCGGGAGCCGGGCGAAGGGTGGCGAAGACGTCGGGGAACTGCGTGTCGCCCACGAGACGCCGGAGGGCCCTGAGCGTGTCCGGCGGCTGGGGCGTGACGGCATCGAGCGTCTGGGCGACCGACGAGCTGCGGGCCTGGCGGGAGACGGTCCCGGGCACCTGGGCGAAGGTTGGCAACAGCAGCCAGACGGCGACCAGGACGCCCAGTCCCCCGGCCAGCGCCCCGCCGAGGCGGTCGAGTGGCCGGCCGGCGTTGGGGATGGCCAGGTGGGCCTGGGTGCCGATCAGCATCCCCAGGCCCTGGCCGAGGAAAGCACCGATCAGGAGCACGCCGATGGCCACCAGCAGGCGGGCGTTGGCATCGGATCCTTCGGCGGGCAGGGGCACCAGCTCGACCAGGTCGGGCAGGAAGCGGATGGTCACCACCAGGCCAACGGCCAGCCCCGCCCACGACAGGGCCCGGGTGAGGAACCCCAGCCGGTAGCCACCCACGACCCCGACGATCACCAGGGTGGCGACAAAGATGTCGAAGAGGTTCACCGAGGGCTCCTGGCCGGCTTGAGGCCACCGGGCACCGGGCCGAGCAGGCGGGCGGAGGTGAGGAAGCCGGTGTGGGCCACCATGCGGTGGTCCGGCCGCACCGCCTGACCCTCGACGTGCCACGTCCGGGCCAGGACCTCCACCGTCTCGGCCAGCTCGAAGTTGCTGGTGGCCAGGACCTCCCGCAGCTGCGCCACCTGGAGGACCGATGGGGTGTAGGCCACGAAGATGCCGCCCGGGCGCAGGGCCGACTCGGCGTGCTTGACCACCTGCCACGGCTCGGGCAGGTCGAGCACGATGCTGTCGAGTCCCCGTTCGGCGATACCGGCGTAGACGTCGGCGGCCTCCACCCGGTACCGGGAGGCGACCACCTCCTCACCGAGGAAGGCGGCCACGTTGGCCCGGGCCCGCTCGGCGAAGTCGGTCCGGACCTCGTAGCCGACGACCTCGGCGCCGCCCCGCACCAGGGCCAAGGACAGGGCGCCCGAGCCCACTCCCGCCTCCAGGACCCGCACGCCGGGGTGGATGTCGGCAAGCATGAGGATGGCACCCAGGTCCTTGGGATAGATGACCTGGGCGCCGCGGGGCATCTGCACCACGAAGTCGGCCAGGGTGGGGCGCATGGCGGTGTAGCGGGCGCCGGTGGTCGACCGCACCGTGACCCCCTCCTCGCAGCCCAGCACCGCCTCGTGCTGGACGATGCCGGTGTGGCTGTGGAAGCTCCCAGCCTCGGACAACGCCAGGAGGTACCGCCGCCCCTTGCTGTCGGCCAGGATCACCCGCTCGCCCGGCCGGAAGGGGCGAGTCACCGCCTTCGCTGCCGCTCGGGTCGGCGCTCGTGGCGGATGACGAGCCCGTCGCCAGGTTCGAGCACCGTGGAGTGAACGACCTCGGACTCACGTCCGGTCGCCTTCTTGAGCATGCGGGCCCCGAAGAGGAGCGCCCAGATGAGGGTCCAGGGCCTGGAGCCACCGAGGAGGCCCTTCATCTGCCCCGCTCGGTACAGGTACCGCAGCATCAGACCCTGCGGACCTCGACCACCGTGGTGCGCTTCCTGCCCTTGCGCCGGCCGAAGAAGTACGCCGCCGCCACGAGCACCACGGCCGTGGCCACGGCGGCCAGCACGGCGTAGTCGCGGTTGGACTCCACCACCTCGCCGGCCTCGCCCCGGATCTCACGGAGCTTCTGCTCGATGTCGTCACGGGACACGGTGGCACCCTGGCCGGCGCGGGAGCTCGTGGTCACGGGCGGGACCCCTTCTTTCGTACGGCGGACAGGGCGGCCCCGATGACGCCGACACAGATCACCAGGGTGAGAAGGTACGGGGCCCACGACCAGTTGCCGTCGAAGGTGGTCCCGGTCTGGTCCTGGAGGGCGCGCAGCACGGCCAGCACGAGCAGGACCGTGCCCACGCCCAGCAGGAGCGACCCCGCCACTCCCCAGCCGACGAACCGGCCGAGGCCCTTGGCCGGCTCGATGGTCTGCTGCTTGGCGTAGGCCCGTACGAGGTCCCACAGGTCGGTGGCCAGGTTGGGAATCGATTTGTCCTTCGGGCGTCGTTCGGCCACTCACGGTCCTCGCATGCTCGGAGGGGTCCTTCCTATCCCCCCTCCAGCCGGCTGGCAAGCACCGACGCCTCCTCCTCCAGCAGGCAGGCCAACCGGTCGAGGCGGTCATCGGGGCTCGGGGCGGCCAGCAGGCGCAGCCGGTCCAGCTCGCCGAGGGGCGCCAGGGCGGCCATCTGGTAGCTCGCACGCACGGGTTCTTCTCCGACCGGCGTGGTGGCGTCGGCCACGGGGTCGCCCATCTCCGCGGCCAGGGCCAGTACCCGCCGCAGCGCGGTGAGCGTCGCAGCCCGCCGCTCGTCAGCACCCGGACCGGGCCTGGGGTCGTCCCAAGGCTCCACCTCGGCGCGGGGGTAGGGAGCCTCCGGGAGCCACCGGACCACCCGGACGCGCCGGGTGCCCACCGTGTTCAGCAACCAGCGCTCCTCATCCAGGCGGACGGCGGAGAGGATGCGGGCCACGCAGCCCACGTCGAAACGGCGATCGCCCCCGCCCACCTCGCTCCCCCGCTCGATGAGCACGACACCGAACTCGGGCGTGCCGTCCAGGCAGGCCTCGACCAGGCGCCGGTACCGGGGCTCGAAGACCTGCAGGGGCAGGTGGGCCCCGGGCAGGAGCACCGTCCCCAGCGGGAACATGGGGAGGTCATCGGCCACGCCGGTGACGTTACGTCCGGCGCCGCGACCATCCTCCCCATGGGAACCCGCCCTCAGGCGGCCTCGGGGTAGCGGCTGGGCCCGATCTCCTCCAGCTGAGGAAGGTCCGGATGGCGCACCAGGGCGCGTCCGAGCTGCTCCTGCAGCGGGACGGCGTCGTCGAAGCGGTTGATCCCGTTGAGGATGAACGAGAAGGTCAAGTCGAAACCGCCCCGGGTGACGGCGAAGCCCGACAGCGACGCCACCCCCCGGATGGAACCGGTCTTGGCTCGCACCTGCCCGCTCAGGGCGTCGTCGACGAGTCGCCGGGACAGGGTGCCGCTGGTCCCGGCCACCGGCAGTCCCTGGCGGAGGGGCTCGCCTTCCTTACTGGCGTGGAGGACGGCGTGCAGCAGGCGACACGTGACCCGGTTGCCGGGGTCGAGGCCTGAGCCGTCGATCACCACCAGGCCCGCCGTGGGGAACCCGATCGCCGCCAGGGTCTCGGCCATGACGCGGGTACCGGCGGCAGTGGAGCCCTCCCCCGCCACCCGCAGTCCCAACTCCTTGACCAGCAGCTCAGCGGTGCCGTTGTCGCTCTCCCGCAGCAACTGGCCCACCAGCTCGGCCATGGGGGGCGAGTCGACGCCGGCGACGGCGGCAGCGCCAGCGGGAGCTGTCCCCGACGCCGCCTCGCCGGCCACGGTCACACCCCGCTGGCGGAGCAGGTCGGTGAGCACGCCGGCGGCGCCGGCAGGGGGGTCGGCGAAGGTCTCCTTCCGGCCTTCCCACACCGCGAAGCCGTCGTTGACCGAGAGTGCCGAGAGCGGCCCCACCTCCTTGGCCTCGAGGTAGCGGGCCGGCCACGACGGCACGGCCCGCACCGAGTCGTACCGGCTCTCGTCGCCCACCACCCGGCCCCGCACCTCGGCCACCCCGGCCTCGACCACCCGGTCGGCCAGCGCCTCCAGGGAGGTGACCAGCGCCGGCTGGCGGGTGAAGTGGGCCGCCCACGCCGCCGTGCCGAGCACCGGGTCCCCTCCCCCGACCAACCACAGGTCGCCCTCCACCACTCCTCCAGCCGGCGGTGCCGCCGCCCGGACGGTCGTCCGCAGCCGTTCGCCGGGGTCGAGGTGGGCGAGCACGGCCGCGCCGGTGAGCAGCTTGAGGCCGGATGCCGGCGCCAGCGCGAGGTCGGGCTGGTGCTCGTAGAGCGGCTGGTCGGCCTGCGTGACCAGCAGGCAGGCGGCGTCGGGGCCGGCCACCGAGATCCCGTGCAGCGCCTGGACCAGGCGGGCCCTGCCGATGGGCTCCACGAGCAAGGCCGGTGCCCGGCGGGGGCTCAACAGGGGCGCCTCGACGGCGGTGGCCAGTTCGATCTCGTCGTCGCCGTCACTGGTCGCCGGCGGGCCGGCGCGCAGCCCCGCCAGGGTGGAGGACACGGCGACGACGGCCAGGATCGCCGGAACCAGGAGACGGCGCACGGCCGGCGAGGATACGGGCCGGCATCGACGTGCCGTTGGCAGGCCGCTCCGGCACGAATCGGCGCCGTGGGCTACAACGGGGTGGGAGGCGGCGCACCGGCCCGCTCGGAGCAGGGAGGAACCCGTGGTGGTGGCGATCGAGGCACTGGGAGTCGAGACCGACGAGTACGTCGTGGTGGAGGGCCCTGTCGGGCCGCTCTTCGTGGCCTTCGGCGACCGGGGGTTGACCCGCGTGGCGCCCGCCGGCACCACCGATCTTGCCCGGGCGGACTTCGAACGGCAGTACGAGCTCCGGCTCGGGCGCCGGGCACGGCCGGCTGCGGGTCCCCCGCCAGGGCTGATGGCCGCGCTCCACAACGGATCGCCACGCGGGCTCGCCGTCGATCTCGGCGGGCTGTCGGCGTTCGGGCGAGCGGTGCTGATGGTGACCGCCGAGATCCCCTTCGGGCAGGTGAGGCCCTACGCCTGGGTGGCCGAGCAGGTGGGGCGGCCCGGCGCCGTGCGGGCGGCGGGCTCGGCCCTCGCCCGCAACCCCCTTCCCGTGGTGATCCCGTGCCACCGGGTGGTCCGCAGCGACGGACGGGTGGGCGACTACGCCCTCGGCGCCGAGTGCAAGCGGGCCCTCCTCCAGCGAGAGGGCGTCGAGCTGGACGGCGGCGCCGTCAGGGCTCCAGCGCGGCCCTGAAGAAGCTGCGTACGTGCTGGAGGCGGCGGGCCAGGGCCGCCTCCCCCAGCGGGTCCTCGTCCAGCAGGCCTTCGAGGAAGGGCACGTCCGAGAAGTAGCTGAGCAGCGCGCCATAGCCGGTGAGCAGCAGCTGCTCGGGGTCGTGGCGCCGGAACCGCCCAGCGTCCATCTCCTGCTCGAAGAACCGCACCGCCCGCTGGAGGTGAGGGCGCAGGGCGGCACCGAGGTCGATGCCGAGGTGCCTGCCCCCCTCGATCGCCTCCCGGCGCACGAGCCGGACGAAGTCGGGGTTCTCCCGAAAGAACGTGAAACCTGCCTCGATGACGTGGTCGACGAGCTTCCACCCCTCGCGGGGGCTGTCCACCGCCTCCTCCACCCGTACCGCCCAGTCGGTCAGCAGCCGGGTGAAGACCTCCCGGTACAGCACCTCCTTGGAAGCGAAGTGGTGCAGCAAGCTGGGCCGGCGGATGCCCACGGCAACCGCGATCTCGGTGAGAGCGGTACCGTCGTACCCGTGGTCGGCGAAGGCCCGAGTGGCCGCCGTGAGGATGGCGTCACGGGTGGTCGGAGCCGTCTCAGCCGTGGCCATCGCCGTGCAGGCTATGCCAGGGACCACATCGAGCCGGCGGGATGGGTGACGGCGCTCTGGCGTGGCGTGCGGAGACGTTGCCCACATTGCGGGGCCGGCGGGCTGTTCACGAGGTGGTGGCGCATGGTCGACCACTGCCCCGGGTGCGGGATGCGCTTCGAGCGGGAGGAGGGTTTCTTCCTCGGCGTCTACTTCGTCAACGTCACCCTCACCCAGTCCGCTCTGGTGACCTTCATCTCCGTCGCCTTCGCCCTCACGCTGCCCGACGCCCCCGTCGGAGTCATCCTCGCCGGCGCCCTGGCCGTCGCCGTCGCCACCCCCCTCGCCTGCTACCCGATGTCGAGGACGCTGTGGCTGGCCCTGCACCTGGTCATGCAGCCGCTCGAGCCGGCAGAGCAGGCCGAGGCCGCCGCCGTGCGCTTCGAACGCGGAGACGCGCTCACGCCGCGGCGATAGCGTCGAAGCGTGCCCTTCGCCGCCGCGCTGTCGCAACACCCCCTCGCCACCCACGCCGTGGGCGAGGTCACGGGCCAGGTGCTCGACAAGGTGGGGAAGGCGCCCGAGCTGGCCGTGCTCTTCGTCAGCGCCGCCCACACCGGGGCCATGGAGGACATCGCCGCCGCCGTCCGGTCGATCCTGCTCCCCGAGGTGCTCGTCGGCTGTACCGCGGCGTCGGTGGTCGGCGGCGCCCGTGAGGTCGAGGACCAGCCGGCCATCTCGCTGTGGGCAGGCACCATGAGCAGCGTGGCGCCGCTCCGCCTGACCGCCGAGCAGGTGGGCGACCAGGTGGCGGTGAGGGGGTTCCCCACCGCCGACGGGCTCCCGGCCGACGGCCGGGCTCTGCTCGTGCTCGCCGACCCCTTCACCTTCCCGGTCGACTCCTTCCTGTCCGGGCTGCGCGACCAGGTCGGCGTCGACCTGCCCGTGGTCGGCGGGCTGGCCTCTGCCGCCCGGGGGCCCGGGGGCAACCGCCTCGTGCTGGGCGACGAGGTGCTCAGCGACGGGGCGGTGGGCGTGATCCTCGGTGGCGTCGAGGTCTCCACCGTGGTGTCCCAGGGCTGCCGTCCCGTGGGGGACCCCATGATCGTCACCCGCGGCGAGCGGCAGGTGATCTACGAGCTGGCCGGGCGCCCCGCCCTCGACCGGGTGCAGGAGCTGGTTCAGTCCCTCGGCCCCGACGATCTCCAGCTGGCCCAGCAGGGCCTCCACGTGGGGCGGGTGATCGACGAGCGAAAGGTGGACTACGGCCGGGGCGACTTCCTCATCCGCAACGTGCTCGGGGCCGACCGGGAGGTCAAGGCGGTGGCCGTGGGCGACGAGATCGACGTGGGCGACACCGTCCAGTTCCAGGTCCGTGACGCCCACACCGCCGACGAGGACCTCCGGCACCTCATGGCCACCTGCGACGCTGACGCCGCCCTCCTGTTCACGTGCAACGGCCGGGGCTCGCACCTGTTCGCCGTCGCCGATCACGACGCCGCCATCGTCTCGTCGGCCATCGCCGACGGGCCGGTGGCGGGGATGTCGTGCGCCGGCGAGATCGGCCCCGTCGGAGGGCGTAGCTTCCTCCACGGCTTCACGGCGTCGGTGGTCCTGTTCCGAGACGTCTGAGCAGGTAGGCGTCCCTCCCCGGACGGCGGGTAGGGTGAGCACCATCGACGCGACCGGCGCAACGGGGGATGCCAGATGACCGACCAGCAGCAGTGGGAAGAGCTCGCTCAGCAGCTCCGGGTGGACTCGGTGCGGGCAGCAGCCGGACCGAGCTCCGGCCACCCGACATCGTCGATGTCGGCTGCCGACCTGCTGGCCGTACTGATCAGCAAGTACCTCCACTACGACTTCGACGAGCCGACGAACCCCAACAACGACCACCTCGTGTTCTCCAAGGGCCACGCCTCCCCGCTGCTGTACTCCGTGTACAAGGCGGTGGGCGTGACCAGCGACGAGGAGCTGCTCAGCTTCCGGAGCTTCGGCAGCCGCTACGAGGGCCACCCGACACCGATCCTGCCCTGGGTCGACGTGGCCACCGGCTCCCTCGGCCAGGGTCTGCCCATCGGCGTGGGGATCGCCCTGGCGGCCAAGAGCCTCGACCGTCTCCCCTACCGGGTGTGGGTCCTGTGCGGCGACAGCGAGATGGCCGAGGGGTCCATGTGGGAGGCGTTCGAGCATGGCGCCCACGCCGGCCTCGACAACCTCACCGCCATCATCGACGTCAACCGCCTCGGCCAGCGGGGCGAGACCATGCACGGCTGGGACCTCGACAGTTACGTGAACCGGGCCCGGGCCTCCGGCTGGCACGCCATCCCGATCGACGGTCACGACGTGGCGGCCATCGACGCCGCCTACGCCGAGGCGGTGGCGACGACTGACCGGCCCACGGTGATCGTGGCCCGCACGCTCAAGGGCAAGGGCGTGGACGCGGTCGAGGACGAGGACGACGCCCACGGCAAGGCACTGGCCGACACCGAGGACGCCATCGAGGAGCTGGGCGGCCTGCGCGACATCCGGGTCTCGGTCCCCGGGCCCCCCTCCGGCTCGCCGCACACCTTCGAGAGCGGAGCACTCGAGCTGCCCCGCTACGAGGTCGGCAGCGAGATGGCCACCCGCAAGGCCTACGGCGAGGCCCTGGCGGCGTTGGGCTCGGCGCGCGGTGACGTGGTGGCACTCGACGGTGAGGTGTCGAACTCGACCCACGCCGAGATCTTCAAGAAGGCTCATCCCGAGCGCTTCTTCGAGATGTACATCGCCGAGCAGCAGATGGTGGCGGCGGCCATCGGCATGCAGGTGCGGGGCTGGGTGCCCTTCGCCTCCACCTTCGCCGCCTTCCTCACCCGGGCCTACGACTTCGTGCGCATGGCGGCCGTCAGCCAGGCCAGCTTCTCACTCGTCGGCTCCCACGCCGGCGTGTCCATCGGTGAGGACGGGCCCTCACAGATGGGGCTCGAGGACCTGGCGTCCTTGCGGGCCGTGTTCGGGAGCACGGTCCTCTACCCGTCCGACGCCAACCAGACCGCCCAGCTCGTCCGCCACATGGCCGATGTCTCCGGCATCTCCTACATGCGCACGACCCGGGCGGCCACGCCGGTCCTCTACGGCCCCGACGAGGAGTTCGAGATCGGCGGCAGCCGTGTCGTCCGCCAGTCGGACGACGACCAGGTGGCCATCGTGGGCGCCGGCATCACGCTGCACGAGGCGCTCGAGGCCGCCGAGACGCTGGCTGGAGAGGGCATCGAGGCCCGGGTGGTCGACTGCTACTCGGTCAAGCCCATCGACGCCGCCGGCCTGCGGGCAGCGGCCAAGGCCGCCGGCGGGCGGGTGATCACGGTGGAGGACCACTGGCCCGAGGGCGGCCTGGGTGACGCCGTGCTGGAGGTGTTCGCCGACGTCGACGATCACCCCCGGATCGTCAAGCTGGCCGTCCGCGACATGCCCACGTCGGGCAAGCCCGCCGAGCTGCTGGCCGCCGCCGGCATCGACGCCGGCCACATCGCCGACGCCGCCCGCAAGCTCGTCGCCGGTTGACCCAGGAGATCTGACAGGAGAAGGGCCGGGGCCGGGGCAACCACCCCGGCCCTTCTCGCGCCCGCCCACGCGCGTCTACGACCTCCTCATCTCGGATAGGTAGCAAGGAGCATTCCCGGCGCGAGGAGTCCTCCCCATGACCAAGCTCCACGACCTGTACGCCCAGCAGGGCCAGAGCCCGTGGGTCGACGACCTGCGGCGAGACTGGCTGGTGGACGGCACCCTCGACCGTCTGCTCGACCGGGGCGTCCGGGGGGTGACGTCGAACCCGTCCATCTTTCAGAAGGCCATGGCCGGGGGCTCGCACTACGACGACCAGTTCGCCCGGCTGGTGGCCGACGGCTGCTCGGCTCCCCGCGCCTACTGGGCCATGGTCAAGACCGACATCGCCGATGCGCTCGACGCCCTGCGCCCCCTGTACGACGAGAGCGACGGCAACGACGGGTTCGTGTCCCTGGAGCTGGCGCCCGATCTGGCCCGCCACACCTCGGCCAGCATCGAGGCTGCCCGCCGCTTCCACACCGACCTGTCCCGCCCCAACCTGCTGGTGAAGATCCCCGGCACCGCCGAGGGCGTCCCCGCGGTGCACACGATGATCGCCGAAGGCGCGTCGATCAACGTCACCCTGATCTTCGGGATCCCGCGGTACGCCGAGGTCATGGAGGCCTACCTCTCGGGCCTGGAGGAGCTGGCCGACTCCGACACCGGGGCGGCGTCGTTGTGCCGGGTGCACAGCGTCGCCTCCTTCTTCATCAGCCGGGTGGACACCGAGGTCGACCGGCGCTTGGAGGCCATCGGCTCCCCCGAGGCGCTGGCCCTCCGAGGCCGGGCTGCGCTGGCCCAGGCGAAATTGGCCTATCGCCTCTTCCGGGAGACCTTCTCGGGGCCCCGTTGGGAGGCGCTGGCGGCCAAGGGGGCACGGCTCCAGCGGCCCCTGTGGGCGTCGACGTCGACCAAGAACCCCGACTTCCCTCCGACCCTCTACGTCGACAACCTGATCGGTCCTGACACGGTCGACACCATGCCGTCGGCCACGCTGGAGGCCTTCGAGGAGCAGGGCACGGTCGCCGCCACCCTGGAACAGGGCCTCGACGAGGCCGAGGCGGTGTTCGACGACCTGCAGAGGGTCGGCATCGACATCGACGACGTGGGGCGCGTGCTCGAGGAAGAGGGTGTGAGCGCCTTCTCCAAGGCCTACGACGAGGCCGTCGCCACCCTGGAGGAGAAAGCCGCCGAGTTGGACGCCCACTGATGGGCGACTCGACCGGGACGCTCGGCCGTGCGGTCGACGACGCCCTGGCCCATCCGCTGTTCGAGGGTCTCGGTGTGGACAGGGCCGCCCCGCCGGCGGCCGTGGTCATCTTCGGGGCCAGCGGTGACCTCACCAGCCGCAAGCTCATGCCCGCTCTCCAGGCACTCGCCTCCCGGGACCAGCTCTCGCCGGGGACGGCGGTGGTCGGCGTGGGCCGCACCGACCTGGGTGACGAGGGCTTCCGCCGCCGGATGCGCCAGGCGGTGGAGGCCGCCGCTCGCCGCCGCCCGGGAGGCGGGGTCGACGAGCAGGCGTGGTCGCAGCTGGAGGGCGGCTTCCGCTACGTGTCCGGCGGCTACGACGACCTGGCCACCTACAAGGACCTGGGCGAGACGCTCGACGACCTCGACCGCGAGCACGGGACGGCCGGCAACCGTCTCCACTACCTGTCCACGCCCCCGGGCGTGTTCTCCGCCGTGGTCCACCAGCTGGGCGCCGCCGGGCTGCACCGCCCAGCTCCGGGTGGCCAGTTCTGCCGCGTCGTCATCGAGAAGCCTTTCGGGCGGGACCTGGCCAGCGCCCACCGGCTCGACCAGGAGCTGCACGAGGTGCTCGAGGAGGACCAGATCTACCGGATCGACCACTACCTCGGGAAGGAGACGGTGCAGAACGTGCTGGCCCTGCGCTTCGCCAACACCATCTTCGAGCCGGTGTGGAGCCGCCAGTACGTCGATTCGGTGCAGATCACCGTGGCCGAGTCCGAGGGCGTCGGCGACCGGGCCGGCTTCTACGAGACCGCGGGCGCCCTCCGTGACATCGTGCAGAACCACCTCCTCCAGGTGCTCGCCCTCACCGTCATGGAGCCGCCGGCGTCGATGTCCCCGACGGGGATCCGCAACGAGAAGGTGAAGGCCCTCGACGCCGTCGACGTGCTCGAGCCCGAGGAGGTCCTGGCCGACACCGTGCGGGGCCAGTACGCGCGGGGCTGGCTCGGGGGTGAGGAGGTGCCGGGCTACCTGGAGGAGAATGACGTCGCCCCCGACAGCCGGACGGAGACCTACGTGGCCATGCGCCTGCGGGTCGACAACTGGCGCTGGGCCGGGGTCCCGTTCTACCTGCGCACCGGCAAGCGGCTGCCCAAGCGGGTCACCGAGGTGGCCCTGGAGTTCTCCCGCGTGCCCCACCTTCCCTTTGCCCCCACCCAGGCGGCACAACTCGGGCCCAATGCCCTGGTGCTGCGCATCCAGCCCGACGAGGGGATCACCCTGCGCTTCGGCGCCAAGATCCCCGGCCAGGCCTTCGACGTGCGCACCGTCTCCATGGACTTCTCCTACGGCGCCGCCTTCCTGGAGGAGGCGGCCGAGGCCTACGAACGCCTCCTGCTCGACGCTCTGCTCGGCGACCCCACGCTGTTCATCCGGACCGACGAGGTGCACCAGGCGTGGCGCATCGTCCAACCCCTGCTGGAGACGTGGGCCGAGGAACCCGTGCGCCCGGTGCCCTACGAAGCCGGCACCTGGGGACCGGTGGAGGGCGATCGCCTGCTGGAGGCCGACGGCCGGCGCTGGCGGCGACCGTGACCCTGAGAGGCGATCGGTGGGGGGGCCTCCCGTGAGCGCCGGCATGGTCACCGTGGGGACATGGCGCGACGACACCGCCTCCATGGGGTCGGTGCTGAAGGCCCTCGACGACCTGCGGTGTCGCGACCACCGGGGTGCGGTGCGCACCTCGTTCCTGACCCTGCTGGTGGTGGGGGACGCCGCCACCGAGGTGGACGAGGTGTTCGACACCGTCCACGGCCTGGGCCAGAACCAGCCCAGCAGGGTCGTGGCCCTGCGCCTGCTCCCGGGCACCGGGCACCGCCTGGCCGCCCGGGTGGGCGTCCACCTCCTGCCCCGGGGCGACCAGTGCCTGGGCATCGACGACGTCGCCCTGGAGCTGTCGGGCGACGTCACCTCCCACCTCGACTCGGTGGTCGAGCCCCTGACCCTGCCCGACCTTCCCGTCGTGGTGTGGTGCCGCAAGGACCACCCCGACCCCGAGGATGCTCTGCTCCTGACGACCGACCACCTGATCGTCGACAGCGCCGTCGCCGGCGGCCGTGCCGGGATCGTGCAGCTCGACCGCCTGCGCCGGCGGGTGCAGGTCACCGACTTCGCCTGGCTCCGGCTGCTGCCACTGCGGCGGCACCTGGCCATGGTGCTGCGCCGGCCGGAGCTGCGCCCCGTGCTCGACCAGGTGTCGGCGGTCACGGTGACGGGAGGGGACCTCGACCGCGCCCTGCTCGCCGGCTGGATCGCCGACCGGCTCCCCGGCGTCCCCATCGACGACGAAGGCGACCGAACCGCCGGCCCCTCAGTCGTGCTGGCCGGCGGTGACGTCGAGGTCACCGTGGAGCAGGCGGCCGCCTCGGTCACCACCTCGGTGGTGGAGGGTGAGGGACCGGCGTGGGAATCGTCGATCGGGGCCCCGCCGGCCACGACCGCCGGTTTGCTGGCGTCCGCCCTGCTCCAGCTGCGCCCGGACCCGGTGTTCGACGGGGCACTGGCCATGGCCGTCCGAAGGTCCCACCCGGGATAGGCGACGACCCGAGGCGCACTGCGGCACGGGGCCACGGGATCAGCCCGCCTCCTAGGTAGGGTCACCGCCATGGACGGCGCCGAGCTCCTCGCCCTGGCCTCCGACGAGCTGTTGCCCGCCGCCGTCGGCGTGCGAGCGGCGGCCCACGGCCACCGGGTGACCTGGTCGCCCAAGGTGTTCATCCCCCTGACGCGGCTGTGCCGGGACCGCTGCGGCTACTGCACCTTCGCCGAACCCCCGGCGCACGTCGCCTCCCCCTACCTGTCCCCCGACGAGGTGCTGGCCATCGCTCGCACCGGGGCGGCGGCGGGGTGCCACGAGGCACTGTTCACCCTGGGCGAACGCCCGGAGCTGCGCTACCCGGTCGCCCGCCGCTGGCTGGCCGAGCACGGCCACGAGACCACGGTGGGCTACCTGGCCGCCATGTGCCGGCTGGTGGTCGAGGAGACCGGCCTGCTGCCCCATGCCAACGCCGGCGCCCTCCTCCCCGACGAGCTCGCCTGCCTGCGCCGCGTCTCGGCGTCCCAGGGGATGATGCTGGAGTCGCTGGCCCCGGATCTCCCCGCCCACCGGGGGGCTCCGGACAAGGCGCCGGAGCGGCGGTTGGCCACGCTGGAGGCAGCCGGACGGCTGGCCATTCCCTTCACCACCGGCGTGCTGGTGGGCATCGGGGAGTCGCGGGGCGATCGTCTCCGGGCCATCGAGGCCATCGCCGCCGCCCACCGCCGCCACGGGCACGTGCAGGAGGTGATCGTCCAGAACTTCCTGCCCAAGGCGGGCACGGCCATGCACGGGACGCCACCGTGCCCGGCCGACGACCTGCTGTGGACCGTGGCCACCGCCCGTCTGGTCCTGCCGGCCGACGTCCACCTCCAAGCGCCGCCCAACCTGAGCGACGACTTCGGCCGCCTCCTCGACGCCGGTATCGACGACTGGGGCGGCGTGTCGCCGGTCACGCCCGACCACGTCAACCCCGAGCGGCCCTGGCCGGACGTGGAGCGACTGCGAGTGGCCACCGAGGCGCGGGGGCTGACCCTCGCCCCCCGGCTGACCGCCTATCCCGAGTACGTGACCGAGCCGGAGCGCTGGCTCGACCCGTCACTACGAGCGGCGGTGCTCGACCACAGTGACGCCGAGGGCCTGGCCCGGGACGACCGCTGGCACGCCGGCGCCGAGCACCCACCGCCCCTCCTGTTGCCCCGCCCCCCTCGTTCTTTGTCGGATGACCCTCCGCAGCGGGGGTCCAGTCGACAAAGAACGTCGAAGGGAGGGACGGCGGTCAGCGAGGTGCTCGATGGTGTGGCCGCCGGCCAGGAGCCGGCCGAGGACGAGCTGGTCACCCTCTTCTCCGCCCGTGGCCCGGAGGTGGAGGCGGTGGCCGAGGTGGCCGACGACCTGCGGGCCCGAGCGGTGGGCGACACGGTCACGTGGGTGGCCAACCGCAACATCAACTACACCAACGTGTGCACCTTCAAGTGCCGGTTCTGCGCCTTCTCCAAGGGGCCCCTGTCCCTGAACCTGCGGGGTGCGCCGTACCTGCTGTCGATCGACGAGATCCAGGCCCGGGCGGTGGAGGCGGTGGCCCAGGGCGCCACTGAGGTCTGCCTCCAGGGCGGCATCCACCCCGACTTCGACGGTGAGTACTACCTGCGGGTGATCCAGGCCGTCTCCGAGGTCACCCCGGGCGTGCACCTCCACGGCTTCACCGCCCTGGAGGTGACCGAGGGCGCCCGGCGCCTGGGTGAGCCGCTGGCCGACTACCTGCGACGCCTGGCCGCCGCCGGGCTGCGAAGCCTGCCCGGCACCGCCGCCGAGATCCTCGACGACGACGTGCGCGCCGTCCTGTGCCCCGACAAGGTGAACACCGAGCAGTGGCTCGAGGCCCACCGCACCGCCCACGGCATCGGGCTGCGCTCGAACATCACCATCATGTTCGGCTCCGTCGAGCGGCCCCGACACTGGGCCCGCCACTTGTTGCGGACCCGCGCCCTGCAGGAGGAGACCGGCGGGTTCACCGAGTTCGTGCCCCTGCCCTTCGTGCACATGGCCGCGCCCATCCACCTCCAGGGCCGGAGCCGCCGGGGGCCGACCTTCCGGGAAGCGTTGCTCATGCACGCCGTGGGCCGCATCGCCTACCACGGGTTGATCGACAACGTGCAGGTGTCGTGGGTGAAGATGGGGCGGGAGGGCGCCCGCCAAGCCCTGCGGGCCGGCGCCAACGACCTGGGCGGCACCCTGCTGGACGAGAACATCTCCCGGGCCGCCGGCGCCTCCCACGGCCAGCGCATGACCGAGGGGGAGTTCCGCCACTGGGTCGAGCCGCTGGGCCGCCGACTGGAGCAGCGCACCACCCTGTACGAGCGGCTGCCGGCGGCGACCGGAGCATGACCCGGTCACTTCCTGCGCACCGCACCGGTGACGACGACCTTGACGACCGCCTGGTCGACCTGCTCGACCGGGTGGGAGCCACGACCGACCGAGACCAGCTGTTCCAGATCCTGGCCTCGGCCGTGCTCCTGGCCGGCGACGGCGCCCACCGCCTCGACCTGAAGATCACCAACGCCGCCCTCAAGGAGATGCGGGCGGCGTTCCACATGTTCGCCCCCTACCGGGACGTCCCCAAGGCCACCATCTTCGGCTCGGCCCGGACCCGTCCCGACGATCCCCTCTACGTCCAGACCCACGACCTGGCCGCCGGCCTGGCGCAGCGGGCGTGGATGGTCGTGACCGGGGCGGGGCCGGGGATCATGGCCGCCGGCATGGAGGGAGCCGGACGGGAGCAGGCCATCGGGGTGCTCATCCGGCTCCCGTTCGAGGGCGGGGCCAACGCCATCATCGAGGGCGACGACAAGCTCATCGAGATGAAGTACTTCTTCACTCGCAAGCTCATGCTGATCAAGGAGTCGGCCGCCTTCGTCGCCCTGCCCGGCGGCTTCGGCACCCTCGACGAGACCTTCGAGCTGTTGACCCTGGTGCAGACGGGCAAGGCCGAACCCGTCCCGGTGGTGCTGCTCGACACGCCGTCCGGGGGGTACTGGCGGGGTTGGAAGCGGTTCGTCGAGCACGAGGTCGCCGGCAACGGGATGATCTCGCCGCACGACCAGTCCCTCTACCGCGTCACCGACAACGTGGCGGCGGCCCTCGAGGAGATCGACGTCTTCTACCGCAACTACCACTCGCTGCGCTACGTGGGGGACCGTCTTGTCCTGCGCCTGCGGTCGGAGCCGACCAGGGGCGAGCTGCGCCGGCTGAACGACGAGTTCGCCGACATCCTCGTGGGCGGGCGCATCGAGCGCAGCGGGCCCTTCCCGCCCGAGGTCTCGGGCGACGACCACCTCCACCTTCCCCGCCTCGCCCTGCGCTTCGACCACCACAGCTTCGGCCGGCTGCGGTCGCTCATCGACGCCCTCAACCGCCTCGACAGCGCCCCTGACCACTCCTCGCCCCCGCCCACGGTGGCCGAGGACGACCGGATCGTCGAGCAGGAGGACGCCGAGTCCTCCGGCCCCTGAGGGCACCTCGGAGGCCGTGGGAAGCGCACTATCGTCGCCGGGATGGAGGCGGTGATCCTCGACGTCGACGGCACCCTGGCCGACAGCGAGCGGGACGGGCATCGGGTGGCGTTCAACCTGGCCTTCGAGGAGTTCGGTCTCGACCACCGGTGGGACGTCGAGCAGTACGGCCGCCTGCTGGAGGTCACCGGAGGCCAGCGCCGGCTCCACGCCTACCTGGAGGACGAGGGCATGGACGCCGCCGAGCGCGACGAGCTGGTGCCCCGCCTCCACGCCCGCAAGACCGAGCTGTTCCAGGAGCTGGTGGCCGAGGGGAAGGTGCAGCCCCGTCCCGGCACCGCCGAGCTGCTCGACCGGCTCGAGGGCGAAGGGGTGCGGTTGGCGGTGGCGACCACGGGCTCCCGCGGATGGGTGGCCCCGCTGCTCGACCGGTTCTTCGGTCTTGACCGCTTCGAGACGATCGTGGCCGGAGACGAGGCGCCGGCCCGAAAGCCTGACCCCGCCGCCTACGTGATGGCCCTCGAGGCACTCCGGCTCCCCCCGTCGGCGGCCCTGGCGGTGGAGGACTCGCGCAACGGGCTGCTGGCCGCCCACGCCGCCGACCTGGCCTGCGTCGTGGTGGTCAACGACTACACCCGGGATCACGATCTCGAGGGCGCCGCCCTGGTCGTCGACGACTTCGGTGCGCTCGACGTGGCCACCCTGCGCCGGCTCTGCGACAGCGGCGACGGCGGCGACGACGACGACGGGGGCGGGCACCGGCCACCGGCATGACCGAGCCCGACGACCTGCACGAGTGGGTCTCGTTCGAGGACCCCGACGAGAACCGGACCTGGGTGTTCGACCTGACGTTCCTGCTCAGCCGCTGGACGTGCATCTACGGCCGGGGTTGCCCGGGGATCGCCCCCGACGGGCCCGCCCCGGAGCTGGAGATCGGGTGCTGCTCGCACGGGGCCTACTTCTCCGACGACGCCGACCGGGCGAGGATCGAGGAGATCGCCGCCACCCTGGGCGACGACGAGTGGCAGTTCGCTCCCGTGGGCCGGCGCAAGGGCATCGTCGCCCGGGCCGCTGGCGGGAGCCGGCGCACCCGGCTCCAGGACGGAGCCTGCATCATGCTCAACCGGGCGGGGTTCCCGGGAGGCGCCGGCTGCGCCCTGCACCAGGCCGCCCACCGACGGGGCCGGACGATCATGGAGCTGAAGCCGGAGGTGTGCTGGCAGGTGCCGCTCCGGCGGGTGGACAGCACCGACGAGGTCGGTCACGTGACCTCCACCGTGCGGGAGTGGAAGCGGCGCGACTGGGGCGAGGGTGGTCAGGAGTTCCACTGGTGGTGCATCGAGGAGGCCGAGGCCTTCGTGGGAGGCGAGACCGTCCTGTCGAGCATGGCCGCCGAGCTCGAGCACCTGGTGGGCTCCCCCGTCCACCAGCGGCTGCTGGCGGCGGTGGCCGAGCGCCAGGTGATCACCACCGTCCTCCCTCACCCGGCCGTGCGGCCACGCCGCCCGGGCGCCTGAGTGGCGGACATCGACGCCGTCGTCGCCCTGCTCGACCGGCAGCGAACGGAGGGCCTGCACCCTGGCGCCCAGCTGTACGTGAGCCTCGGCGGCGAGGTGGTGTGCGACGTGGCCGTGGGCGAGGCGAGGGCCGGGGTGCCGCTGCGACCCGACCACATCACGATGTGGTACTCGTCCACCAAGCCACTCACCGCGGTGGCGGTCCTCCAACTGGTAGAGCGGGGCGAGCTGCGGCTGGACGACCCCGTGGGCCGCTACGTGGCCGGATGGGGTTCGGGCAAGCAGGCCTGCACGCTGCGCCACGTCCTCACCCACATGGGCGGCTTCGCCCGGGCCGAGACCTTCGACGAGGACGTCACCTGGGAGGCGGCCATCGCCCGCATCGCCGCCCACCCGGCCGAGTACGAGCCCGGGACCCGTGCCGGCTACCACCCCACGTCGGGATGGAAGGTGCTGGGCGAGATCGTCCGGGTGGTCGACGGCCGGCCCGTCCAGGCGTACCTGGACAACGAGGTGATGGCCCCGGCGGGCATGGTCGACTCCTGGCTGGGCATCCCTCTGGCCGACCAGGAGCGCCTGGCCGAGCGCCTGGCCCCGGTCCACTGGACGGGCCACGTGGTCCCCGTGGTCGAGGACGGCGAGCTGTCGATGCGCCCGTACCACGTCGAGGACGTGCACAACCGGCCCTGGCACCGGGCCAAGGTCGAGCCCGGCGGCGCCGGCAGGGGGCCCGCCGCCGACCTCGGCCGCTTCTACGAGGCCCTTCTCCTCGACGACGCAAGCC
>JAHWKL010000049.1 GCA_019347915.1 Actinomycetota bacterium | reverse complement strand
CGACGGGGTACAGCCCGCAGAACACCATGGGCTTAGGGTCCCGGTAGCCGGCCAGGGGCTCGGGCGCGGGGCGAGCCACCTCGGTGACGGTCTCACCCGACCTGGCCTCGGCCACGTCCTTGATGCCGGCCACGAGGTACCCGACCTCTCCCGGCCCCAGGGCGGGCACGGGCAGGGGCACGGGTGTGCGGATCCCCACCTCGTCGGCCTCGTGGGTGGCGCCGGTCTGCATGAACCGCAGGCGGGCGCCGGTGGTGAGCGTGCCTTGCATGACCCGCAGCGAGGAGATGACGCCCCGGTACTGGTCGAACCAGGAGTCGAAGATGAGGGCCTGGAGCGGGGCGTCGGCGTCACCGGTGGGCGGCGGGATGCGCTCGACCACGGCGTCGAGCAGCTCGGGCACCCCCTCCCCGGTCTTGGCGCTGATGCGCAGGACGTCGCCGGCGGCGATGCCGAGCACCTGCTCGATCTCGGCCGCACAGCGATCCGGGTCGGCCGCCGGCAGGTCGATCTTGTTCAACACGGCCACGATCTCGAGGTCGTTCTCGAGCGCCAGGTAGCAGTTGGCCAGCGTCTGCGCTTCGATGCCCTGAGCGGCGTCGACGAGCAGGACCACACCCTCGCAGGCGGCCAGCGAACGGGACACCTCGTAGCCGAAGTCGACGTGTCCCGGCGTGTCGACAAGGTGCACGATGTGGTCCTTCCAGTGCACCCGGACGTTCTGGGCCTTGATGGTGATGCCCCGCTCCCGCTCGATGTCCATCGAGTCGAGGTACTGCTCCTTCATCTCCCGGGCGTCCACCGCTCCGGTGAGCTCGAGGATGCGGTCGGCGAGGGTGGACTTCCCGTGGTCGATGTGGGCGAGCAGGCTCAGCGCACGAAAGCGGGACAGGTCCGACACCAGGCAAGGGTACCGAGCCGTGCCCAGACGGGCGGCTGGCGGACCGGGGGCGGACGGAGTGTGGGACCCGGCCATCGCTGGACTAGCCTCGACGCGTCCCCGTCGATCTCCCGTAGGACCGCACATGGCCAACATCAAGAGCCAGATCAAGCGCAACCTCCAGAACGAGAAGCGCCGGCTGCGCAACAAGGCCGTGCGGTCCGAGCTGCGCACCCGCACCCGTCGCGCCGTCGCCGCCGCCGAGGCCGGGGCGCCCCAGAGCGACGACGAGCTGCGCCTGGCGATCAAGCGCATCGACAAGGCGGCGGCCAAGGGCGTCATCCACAAGAACACCGCCGCCCGGCGCAAGAGCCGGCTGATGCGGCGCGTCAGCGGCGCGAGCGACGCCGCGACAACCGGCTGAGCCGGGCGACCAGCACCTCCAGCACCAGCTCGTCGGGCCATCCCTTGGTCCCCCGCAGCTCGAGATCGGCCTCGGCCAGCAGCCGCACCGCCTCGGTGACCCCGTCGTGGCCCAGGCGCCGGCCCTGCTCCAGCGCCTTGCGGGCCGGATAGGTCGAGCCCTTCACGCCCAGGACCTCGGCCGCCACCGCGGGGTCGCCGATGCCGGCACCGTCGAGACGCAGCATGCGGGCGACATGCCCGTGGAGGATGGCCATGACCTGCAGCGCATGGCGCTCGCCGGCCCTGGTCATGCGGTGCAGGGCGGCCACGGCGGAGGCGGCGTCTCCCCCGTCGACGGCGTCGGTGAGCTCCCAGGGAGGCACCGCCCCCGCCTCACCCAGGAACGGCTCGAGGTCGTCGACCCCCAGGCGGGCGTCGTTCCCGTACGCCGCACCCAGCGTCTCGAGCAGGTTGCGCAGGCGACCCAGGTCGTCGCCCAGGTGGTCGTCGACCAGGGCCAGTGCGGCGCTGTCGAGTCGCACCGGTCCCTTCTTCACCTGTTCGCCCACCCAGTCGCTGCGGGCGGCGCGCCGGGTGGGGACGCCGGCATCGACCACCCGGCCCACCTTCTTGACGGCGGCGACGAGCTTGGGGGACAGCCGGCCTCCTTCGCCGGCCACCAGCACCAGCGACGTGGTGTCGAGTGGCTCGGCCAGGTAGGCGAGCAGAGGCTGGAGGGCCTCGCTGCTGTAGGCGGTGACGTCGCGCCCCACCACGACGCGGCGGGAGGTGAGGAACGGCGGCGTCTGGGCGGCGTCGGCCAGCGCGGTGGTGTGGTCGTCGCCGGCTCCGGGCTCGTGCTCCTCGACCACCAGGGCGGCGTCGTCGTCCCCGACCAGCTCACGGACCAGGGCGCGCACCGCATCGGCCCGCAGCACGGGGTCGCCGCCGCGCACCAGGTAGGCAGGGAGCGCGGTGCCGGCCGGGCTCATGTTCAGCCTGCGCCCAGGATGGCCGCCAGCACGTCGGCGACGCGCCGGGCGGTGCGCACGTCGGACGTCCGCAGCAACCGGCAGCCTCCGACGACGGCGAGGGCGGTGGCGGAGGCGGTCGTCACCCGCCGGTCGGGGCGGTGGTCGTCCGCCGCTCCGGCGACGGCCGAGGCCAGCGGGTAACCGAGCTCGGCCAGCTGCGACGACGCCCGCAGCACCCGTAGTGACTGCTCTGTGGCCGAGCCATCCAGACCAGCGTCGAGCACGATCCGCTTCCGGGGCAGACCCGCCTTCTCGGCCCGCCGGGCCTGCTCGGCCAGGAACGCCCGCACCCTGGTCACCACGTCGTCGGTCCCAGAAGGAGGACCCGGGGCACCTCGGGCGGCGGCGGGGTGGCGGGCCACCACCGAGGCGCCGGCCACCACGGCGGCAGGCAGGTAGCCGGGGTCGGAGAAGCCACTGGGGTCGTCGCCGACCACGGCGCCGGCGGCGTAGGCCGCCCGGGCCACCGACGCCCGCGCCGTGGCACACGACAAGGGGACGCCGGCGCCCTGGACCAGGGCGCCGACGAGGGGGACGACCACGTCCAGCTCCTCCGCCTCGGACAGCCCGGGGCCCGCTGTCGCCACGGAGGCCGCGCCCACCTCGAGCAGGTCGGCACCATCCCCCACCAGCCGCTCGCCGCACCTGAGCCAAGGGTCGACGTCAGCGGAACCGAGGCCGGAGCACGAGCCACCGCGAGGGGGGTCGAGCACCCCCATGACCAGCGCCCTCGTCGTCAGGTCGTAGGTGCGCACACCGAGGACGAGCTGCATCGGAGCGACCCTACGCCGGCGTCGCCCCCCGCCGTCACCGCCGTCGGTGGCGCTGGCGGCGGTGCCCGGGAGACCTCCGCCTCCAGCGTGGGCCGGGTTTCGAGCACGTGGATGCGAAGGCCCCCGACCTGCACCACCGCCCCGGCGGCGGGGATCACGGCGCCACGGATGCGGTGGTCCTCCGGGGCCACGACCACCCCCACGGGCAGGCGGTCCCGCAACAGCGCCACGGTGGCAGCCGCCGGGCGGCCGCCCCGCCGGGCCACCACCACGTCGACACGAGCGACCGCCTCGGCCCGCAGCCCTTCGAGCAACCGGCCACCGTCGGCGCCGTCGAGGACCAGCACCACCGCGCCCGACGACCGCCACACCTCGGCCCCGTAGGCCACCGGCACGCCCTCGAGCGGCCCGCTCGGAGGCGCCAGTGCGGGGGCGAGCACCACCAGGGTGGCCCCCACCGCGGCCACGGGGACGGCGAGGCGCCGGCGCCGGCGGCACGCCAGCCCGGTGACGACCACGGCGCCCAGCGCCACCAGGTGGACGCCCTCGATACGCCCCAGGGGAAGGGACGCTCCCCAGCGAGCCACCGCCGCCACCCACGCCACCAGCACCGCGGTGGGCAGGTGGAGCACGGCGTCGGCGGGCGGGCCCAGCGCTCCGGCGGCCAGCCCGGCGGTGAGGCCCCAGGCCATGAGCGGTCCGGCAGCCGGGACCGCCAGCAGGTTGGCGGGCACCGAGGCCACCGGCAGGCCACCGAAGACGGGGACGAGCACAGGGGCCACGCCCACCTGGGCAGCGAGGGTGACGGCGACGACCTCGGCCAGCCACCGGGGCCCGGGGAGGCGCAGCGCCAGGGGCTGGGCCAGGGCGAGGATCCCCGCCGACGCACCGACCGACAGCTGGAAGGCCACCGAGCGCACCAGCAGCGGGTCGACCAGCACCACCCCGGCCACGGCCAGAGCCAGCAGCCGCCGCCCCGGCGCCGGCCGCCCCAACCCCGAGGCGGTGCACGCCAGCGCCGCCATGGCCGACGCCCGCAGCACCGAGGGCTCCCACCGGGTGACCAGGCCGAAGAAGGCGATGAGGCCGAGGGTGGCCAGCCACCGGCCGCGCAGCCCCAGCCGCCGCAGCAAGGGGCGGCACAGGACCAGCACGAAGGCCACGTTCTGGCCCGACACCGCCAGCAGATGGGTCATGCCGGCGGCGCGGAAGTCGTCGGCCACGGCGGGCGACTGCTCACGGTCGTCACCGAGCACGAACCCGGTGAGCAGAGCGCGACGGTCGCCGGCCAGCGGCGCCGCTCCCCGCACCAGCGTCCGGCGCAGACCGTTGGCCACCCGGCCGACGAGGCCGCCCGGACGCCACTCCCCCACCTCGTCGACGCTCATCCGGGCGCTCACATGGCGTCGGGCGAGCCGAGAACGGGCATCGGGCGACGGCGCCCGCAGGCGGCCCTGCACCCACACCCGCTCTCCTGCCAACCGGGGTCGCAGCGCGGCCGCCGCCTCGCCCCGGGCCCACGCCTCCACCCGCCGCCGGCCGACCCGGACGTCGACGCGCAGCGCGCCCCGCGTCTCGACTGGATCGGACACCAACACCACCTCGCCGCGCACGCCTTCGCCGCCCGGAGGCGGCGGGGCCAGACCGGCCTCGGCCCGGGCCCCGAGGGCCGAGGCCAGCACGGCGGCCCCGACCACCAAGAACCACGGCCGGCGCGCGGCCAGGGCGAGGGCCACGGCGCCCACGGCGGGGACCAGGGGCAGCCCCGCCGCCAGCCACGCTCCCGCGCACACGGCGACGGCCAGGGCGTAGGTGGCTCGATCGCTCACGGCGCCGGCAGCTCCTCCGACGCCCCTTCGTACCGGTGGCTCACACCTTCACCTGGTCACGCAGTGCCTCGAGCTTGGCCGGGCCGATGCCCCGCACGTCGAGCAGGTCGTCGACCGTGGCGAAGCGCCCCCGTCGCTCTCGCTCGTCGAGGATGGCCTCGGCCGTCGCCGGGCCCACGCCCGGCAGCGCTTCCAGTTGCTCGGCGTCGGCGGTGTTGAGGTCGACCAGGCGGCCCGGCTCCTCGACCGCCCCGGCGGCGGTACCCACGTCCGGTGCCGGCTCGCCCAACCGCGGCACGTACACCCGCTCGCCGTCGGTGAGGGGAGCGGCGAGGTTCAGCCGATCGAGGTCACCGTCCTCGAGGGCGCCACCGGCGGCCTCGACGAGATCGGCGACCCGGGCGGCGGAATGGAGCCGGTAGACGCCCGGTGCCCGCACCGCGCCGGCAGCGTGGACGAAGACCTCCGTGGGCGCCGCCGTGGTGGTCGTCGTGGTCGCCGCCGGATCGTCGGGCCCACCGGCGAGGGGAAGGCTGAGCTCAGGGGGCGGTGCCGGGCCCCGCAGGACCAGCACGGCCACCACCACCGCCACCACGGCGGTGACGGCGCCGGTCGCCATCCGGGCAGGGCTCACCGGCGTGGGGCCGGTGAGCAGCTCCATCCGCTGGCGCCAGCCGGCGGGCGCCAGCGCGTCGGGGGACGGGTCTTCTGAGGCAGGGGACTCGGGCACGAAGGCTCCCGGGAGTGAGGAGTGCGCCGGGGAAGCGGTGCCGAGGTGCGTCGAGAGCCTAGAGCGGGACGAGCGCCGTCACCAGCACCCTCGCCGGCGCGGCGCGGCCGCCGCCGCTAGAAGAGGCGGGTCGTGAGGGCCCTGCGGTACGTGAGGGTCCGAGGGTCGCCGGGACCCAGCAGCTCGAGCAGGTCGAGGAACTCCCGGCGGGCGCCCTCGTCGGCCTTCACCCGGTCCAGGAGGGCGTCCAGACGCGCCTCGATCCCCTCTTCCCCGACCACACCGTCGTCGCCCAGGCGGGCCAGGGCTGCCACCCGCCGGGTCTCGGCCGAGGCGGGGATGCGCTCCAGGAGGGCAAGGGCCTCTTCGCTGCGCCCCTCGGCAACGTGGTGCTCAGCCAACGCCACCACGGCGGGGGCGTTGTCGGGGTCGAGCTCGAGGGCAGCGCGCAGGGACGCCTCGTCGCCGGCGGCGACGAGGCGGCTGACCTCGTCCTCTTCGGGAGAGGGCAGGAGCCGGGCCACGAAGTCGGTGACCATCGACTCGGGCTGGGCGCCGATGAACTGGTCGACGACCTTGCCGTCGCGCAGGGCGAACACCGCGGGGATGGACTGCACGCCGAAGGCCTGCGCCACCCCCGAGTTGGCGTCAATGTCGACCTTCGCCAGCTCGACCCGGCCACCAGTCGCTCCTACCACCTTGTCCAGGACCGGTCCGAGCTGGCGGCACGGTCCGCACCACGACGCCCACAGGTCGACCACGACCGGGACCTCGCGGGACCGCTGCACGACCTCGGTGTCGAAGGTGGCGTCGGTGACGTCGCCCATGGGGGCTCACGGTACCGGCGGATCGTCGGGAGACGGCAGTCCCCCGATGGCGTGGCGGCCGGCGGCACCGCCGGAGCTACTGTCGCTGGTGATGGCCGACGAGAGCGGGAACCGCCTCTACCATCTGCTGGAGGAGCCGGCGCTGTCGGACCCGGTGCTGGTCGTGGTGCTCGACGGTTGGATCGACGCCGGCTACGCGGCTGCCGCCGCCATGTCGCACCTGCTCCGGGCGCTTGAGCCCTCTCCGGTCGCTGCCTTCGACGTCGACCTCCTGGTCGACCACCGCTCCCGCCGGCCGGTGATGCATCTCGTCGAGGGGGTCAACACCGGCCTCACGTGGCCGAGCATCGAGCTCCGCCGGGGCGAGGACCTCGACCAGAGCGACATCCTCGTGCTCACCGGCACCGAGCCCGACGCCCGCTGGCGGGCGTTCACCCACCAGGTCGTCGACCTGGCCCGAGAGCTCGGCGTCCGCTTGGTCGTGGGCCTGGGCGCCTATCCGGCGCCGGTCCCCCACAGCCGGCCGGTCCGCCTGGCCACCACCGCCACCACCGCCGACCTGGCCGCCACGGGCGGGCAGGTGCAGACCACGGTCGACGTGCCCGGTGGCGTGGGAGCGGCCATCGAGGAGCGGTGCGCGGCCGTCGGGCTCCCGGCAGTAGGGCTGTGGGCCCAGGTCCCCCACTACGCCGCCGGCATGGCCTATCCCGAGGCGAGCGCTTCGCTCCTGGAGGGCCTGTGCCGCCTCGCCGGCCTGCGCCTCGACCTGGAGACCCTGCAGGAGACGGCGCGCGTCCACCGTCAACGGCTGGACGACCTGGTGTCGACCAACATGGAGCACACCCGCATGGTGCACAACCTCGAGACCGCCTACGACGCCGAGCAACCCGCCGCCGAAGGCGCCCCCTTCACCGCCGGCCCCGGCGCCGGCGAGGAGCTGGCCAGCGAGGTCGAACGCTTCCTGCGCGACCTCGAGGCCCGCGGCGACGACGGCTGACCCTCCCCATCCCCCACGATCTTTGGCGGCTGGCCCCCGCTGACCGGGGGTGAGCCGACAAAGAAGCGAACACAGCGGGGGGAAACGGGGCCACGACCGGCCGGTACGCTGCCGCCGTGGCTGCCGAAGACACCCCGGCGTTCCGCTACGGGGCTGTGCTCGCCAACGAGATCGAGTCCCGCTGGCAGGACCGCTGGGCCGCCGACGGGACGTACCACACGCCCAATCCCAGCGGTGACCTGGCCGAGGGGTTCGAGCGTGTGGCCGGACGACCGAAGCTCTACGTCCTCGACATGTTCCCGTACCCCAGCGGTGTGGGCCTGCACGTCGGGCACCCGCTCGGCTACATCGGCACCGACGTCTACGCCCGGTTCAAGCGCATGACCGGGTTCAACGTGCTCCACGCCATGGGCTACGACGCCTTCGGGCTCCCCGCCGAGCAGTACGCGGTGCAGACCGGTCAGCACCCCCGGGTCACCACCGAGGCCAACATCGCCAACATGCGCCGGCAGTTCCGGGCGCTGGGGCTGGGCCACGACGACCGGCGCAGCGTGGCCACCACCGACGTCGGCTACTACCGCTGGACCCAGTGGATCTTCCTGCAGATCTACCACTCGTGGTTCGACCCCCAGGCCCACCGGGCCCGTCCCGTCTCCGAGCTGGTGGCCGAGCTCGAGTCAGGCGCCCGCCTGGCCGTCGACGTCGAGCACCCCGAGGGACGGCCGTGGTCCGAGCTGTCCGACGACGAGCGGCACCGGGTCGTCGACGCCCACCGCCTGGTGTACCTCGACGCGGCCCCCGTCAACTGGTGCCCGGGGCTGGGCACGGTGCTGGCCAACGAGGAGGTCACGGCCGACGGGCGCAGCGAGCGGGGCAACTTCCCCGTCTACAAGCGGCCCCTGAAGCAGTGGAAGATGCGCATCACCGCCTACGCCGAGCGCCTCCTCGACGACCTCGACCTCATCGACTGGCCAGACCGCATCCGCTCCATGCAGCGCAACTGGATCGGCCGCAGCGAAGGCGCCCGCATCGACTTCCCCCTGGCCTCCGACGCCGAGACCGTCATCTCGGTGTTCACCACCCGGCCCGACACCCTGTTCGGCGCCACTTACATGGTGCTGGCCCCGGAACACCCACTGGTGCCCCGGCTGGCCTCGGGCTCCTGGGACGAGCCGACACCGGCGTCGTGGCGGGGCGCAGGCCTGGCCGGCGTGATCGATGGCGTGCCCGCCGGCGGGTGGGCCACGCCCAGGGAGGCGGTGGAGGGGTACCGGCGCTACGCCTCCACCCGGTCCGACGTCGACCGCCAGGCGGAGTCCCGGGTCAAGACGGGCGTGTTCACCGGCTCCTTCGCGGTCAACCCGGCCACCGGCGGGCAGCTCCCGGTGTTCATCGCCGACTACGTCCTCATGGGGTACGGCACCGGGGCGATCATGGCGGTCCCCGGCCAGGACCAGCGCGACTGGGACTTCGCCGAGGCCTTCGACCTGCCCATCGTCCGCACCGTGGCCCCGCCCGACGACTGGACCGGCCAGGCCTACGTCGGCGAGGGCCCGGCCATCAACAGCGGGTTCCTCGACGGGCTGGAGGTGCACGAGGCCAAGCGGACGATGGTGGCCTGGCTGGAGGCGCAGGGTCACGGCGAGGGAACGGTCACCTACCGCCTGCGAGACTGGCTGTTCAGCCGCCAGCGCTACTGGGGCGAGCCGTTTCCCATCGTCTACGACGACTCCGCCCAGCCCGTGGCCCTGCCCGAGTCCATGCTGCCCGTCGAGCTGCCCGAGATCGACGACTACACGCCCACGGTCGTGGGCGACGACGACGACAGCGTCCCGGAACCGCCGCTGGGGCGGGCGAAGGAATGGGCGGAGGTGACGCTGGATCTGGACGACGGCCCGAAGACGTACCGCCGAGAGCTCAACACCATGCCGCAGTGGGCGGGATCGTGCTGGTACTACCTGCGCTACCTCGACCCCGACAACGACACCGCCCTGGTCGACCCCGACGTCGAGCGCTACTGGATGCAGGGCTCCAAGCCCGACGGCAGACCGGCGTTCGGCGGCGTCGACCTGTACGTGGGCGGCGTCGAGCACGCCGTGCTGCACCTCCTCTACGCCCGCTTCTGGCACAAGGTGCTCTTCGATCTCGGGCACGTGTCGACACCCGAGCCGTTCGAGCGGCTCTTCAACCAGGGCTACATCCTCGCCGACGCCTTCCTGGACGAGCGGGGCTTCCATGTGGAGGCGTCCGAGGTGACGGGCGATCCGGAGGCGGGCTTCACCTTCCGGGGGCGACCGGTGCGCCGCGAGCTGGGCAAGATGGGCAAGAGCCTGAAGAACGCGGTCTCGCCCGAGGCGATCCAGGCCGAGTACGGCACCGACACCCTCCGGCTCTACGAGATGGCGATGGGGCCGCTCGACGCCGACCGGCCCTGGAACGCCCGGGACATCATCGGGGTGCACCGGTTCCTCCAGCGGCTGTGGCGCAACGTGGTCGACGAGGAAACCGGGGCGGCCCGCGTCGTCGACGCGCCGGCCGGCAGCGGGCTGCGGCGGGCGCTGCACCGCACCATCGACGGGGTGCGGTCCGACATGGAGGGCCTGCGGTTCAACACCGCCGTGGCCAAGCTCACCGAGCTCAACAACACGCTGACTCGGGAGGTCACCGCCTCCGGCGCAGCGACCCCGCGCGAGGTGGCGGAGGGCCTGGTGCTGATGCTGGCGCCCCTCGCCCCCCACGTGGCCGAGGAGCTGTGGGCCCGCCTCGGGCACGGGTCGTCGCTCGTGTGGACGCCGTTCCCCGAAGCCCATCCTGCCCTGCTGGTCGACGAGGAGATCGAGTTGCCGGTCCAGGTGGCGGGCAAGGTGCGTGCCCACGTGCGGGTGCCGGCGGACGCCGACGAGGCCGCCGTCGAGGCGGTGGTCATGGCCGACGACCGGGTGCAGGCGGCGCTGGCCGGCCGGGAGATCCGCCGGGTGGTGGTGGTGCCCTCCCGGCTGGTCAACCTGGTGGTGTAGCGCCGTGGTGCAGGATGACGACAGGTTCGGGGAGTGGTCCGGCGCTGGTAGCGTCGGGGGCCGGTACGGGGCTGTAGCTCAGTTGGAAGAGCGCCTGCGTGGCACGCAGGAGGCCGTCGGTTCGAGTCCGATCAGCTCCACGTCACCCACCTCTCCGGGCTTCTGGCGGTGAGCGCGGCGCCACCCGACCGCCAGGAGAAGAGCGACCGGCTGCCCGGCGCCGGCATGCTGGGCAGTGCGCTGTTCGGCACGGGCGTGGCCGCCGGAGCCTTGATGGCGGGCCGCGACCGCCGGGCCGTGCTCGCCGACCCGGCGCACGCCGAGCTGGCCCGGGCACCGCAGGGCCGACCGCTCGCCCTGCGCGCGCCCGACGGCACCGCGCTGCACGCCGAGGTCTTCGGTGCCGACGACGCCCCCACGGTGGTGCTCGCCCACGGCTGGCTGTGCTCGGCGCGGCTCTGGCACCACCAGCTGCGGGACCTGGCCGATGACCTGCGGGTGGTGACCTGCGAGCTGCGGGGCCACGGGAGAAGCGCTCCGGCAGCCACCGGCGACTACTCCATGGCCACCCTCGCCGGCGACCTGGCCGCCGTGGTCGACCGGACGGTCCCCGCCGGCCAGCAGGCCGTCATGGTGGGCCACTCGATGGGCGCCATGGTCACGGTGGCCTGGGCCGACGCCCACCCCGAGCAGGCGCGGGCCACGCTGGCCGGCGCCGTGCTGGTCAACACCGGTGTCGAACAGCTCGTGGGCCGGGCTCGCATCTTCCCCGCTCCCGCCGCCCTCTCGCCCGCACGGGAGGCGGTGGGCCGGCGGCTGCTGGGCTGGCCGGTGCCGTGGCCCAGCCATCCCCGTCCCCTGGTGTCCCGCCTGGTCCGGGCCGCCGTGCTCGGCCCCGACGCCTCACCGGCCCAGGTGGACTTCTGCACGCGGATGGTCCTGACCCCTCCCGCCAGGGTGCGGGGTGGCTTCGGAGCCACCCTGGCGAGTCTCGACCTGACCCCGCGGCTCCAGGCCCTGACGATTCCCGCGGTCGTGATCGCCGGGGAGCACGATCGCCTGACGCCACCGGTGCACGCCCGGGCCATGGCCGAGGTCCTGCCGCGGGCCACACTGGTGGAGCTGCCCGGGGTGGGGCACATGGCGCCCCTGGAGGCCCCCGCCCGGGTGACCGGCGCCATCCGCGTCCTCGCCGACCTGGTCCTCCCCCCGGTGGCGGGCTGAGAGCGGCGGTGGCGTATCGTCGCTCGGATGACGACGCTGCTGGCCGGCACCGACCACGGGCTGTTCGAGCTGCGCCGAGGGCAGCCGGCGGCGGGCATCCACCTGGGCGGCAACGCTGTCGACGCCCTCGTCGCCGGCGACGACGGCTGGTGGGCCGTGGTCCAGGGCTGGGAGGTGTGGCGAGCGCCGGCCGACCGGCGCTACTGGGACCTCGCGGCCATCGCCTCGACGCCCCGGCTGAGGTGCCTGCTGCCGACGCCGTCGGGGCTGTTCGCCGGCACGGCCGAGGCCCAACTGGCCCGGCTGGGCGACGACGGGCGCCTCCATCCCGTCGAGGGGTTCGACCACGTCGAGGGCCGGGACGAGTGGCACACGCCCTGGGGTGGACCACCCGACACGCGGACGCTGTCGTGGTCGCCCGACGGCGACGGCGACGGCACCCTCTACGCCGGCATTCACGTCGGCGGGGTCGTCCTCTCCACCGACGGGGGGCAGTCGTGGCGGCCCGGCGGCCTCGACATCCACGCCGACGTTCACCAGGTGCTCGCCGGCACCACCACCGGCCGGGTGCTGGCCGCCTGCGCCCGTGGCCTGGCGGTCAGCGAGGACGGCGGCGAGACCTGGCGCATCGACGCCGAGGGTCTGCACGCCACCTACTCGCGGGCCATGGCAGCCACCTCGCGCAGCGTGGTGCTGGGCGCCTCCAATGGGCCCGACGGGAAGCAGGCGGCGATCTACCGCCGGCCGCTCGACGAGGACGGGCCCTTCGAACGCTGCCGTGACGGCCTTCCTGAGGACCTCGGTGGCAACGTCGAGACCGGCTGCCTGGTGAGCGACGGCGAGACCCTGGCCTTCGCCGCACCCAACGGCCACGCCTACACCTCCACCGACGACGGCGTCACCTGGACCCGGTTGGTGGAAGGGCTCTCCCAGGTGCGCTGCCTGGCCATCTCCGGCTGAGAGAGGTTCCTCAGGCCTCCACCAGCTCGGGGAGGAACCGCTCGGCGAACTCCTCCACCCGCGCCCGGCCCTCGGTGGGCCAGCTGCACACCAGGTACGAGACGCCCGCCGCCCGGCAGTCGTCGGCCCGGTGCCGGACCTCGTCCCACGGCTCCGACAGGGAGAGGTTGGTGGAGCGCACGATGGCGTCAGGGTCCCGGCCGGCCGCCTCGGCGCTGGCGGCCACGATGGCCCACTTGCGCGACAGCACGTCCGGCGGGGCGAAGGAGTGCCAGGCGTCGGCCACCCGACCGATTAGCGGGAGCATGCGCCGCTCGCCGGAACCACCGATCCACAGCGGCGGGTGGGGCCGCTGCACCGGCCGGGGCCGGTAGGTGGCGTGGCGCAGCTGGTAGTGGCGACCCTCGAAGCTCGCCCCGTCGCCGGTCAGGAGGAGGCGCACGACCTCGACCGCCTCCTCCAGGCGCTCGACGCGCTCCCGGGCGGGCGGGAACGAGAACCCCAGCTGGCGGTGCTCCTCCTCGAACCACGCCGCCCCCAGCCCGAGGTCGAGGCGTCCCGACGAGATGTGGTCGAGGGTGACCACCTCGGCGGCGAGCAGGGAAGGATGACGGTAGGTGACGCCGGTGACCAGGGTCGCCAGGCGGATCCGGGTGGTGACAGCGGCGAGGCCGGCGAGGAGCGTCCACGCCTCGAGGCAGGGCCCGGGCCCCTCACCGTAGAGGGGCTTGAAGTGGTCGAAGAGCCAGGCGCCGTCGAAGCCTGCCTCCTCGGCGAAACGGACGCGCTCCACCAGCTCAGGCCACTCGACGCGGTGCTGGGACGTCTCGATGCCGACCCGCATCGAGGAGGTATTACCTCTGGCCGGCGGCCCGGCCCCGGTCGTCGGCCAGCGGGCGCCCCTCGTCACTCCAGTCGAGGCGGGGGACGTCGCCCCACAGCCGCTCCAGCTCGTAGTAGGAACGGGCCTCGTCGAGCAGCACGTGGATGACCACGTCGCCGTAGTCGAGGAGGATCCAGCGGGCGTCGTCGGCACCCTCGACCCTCAGGGGTGCCGAGCCATCCCAGCGCCGGAGCTGCTCCTCGACCTCCTCGGCGATGGTGCGGGCCTGGCGAGGGTTGGTGGCGCTGGTCACCACGAACCACTCGGCGATGGTGAGCACGCTGCCGACCTCGAGCGCCACCGTGTCGGCCCCGTTCTTCGACCACGCGGCTCGAGCCGCCAGGCGGGCCCGCTCGGCGCTGATGGCGTCGGTCGTCAGGGCGTGGCGCTCCGGGACGGGCTCATCTGCCCCTCAGCGTACAGCCCGCGCTGGCGGATGACGTGCACCACCGGCTCCGGAACCAACCAGTCGAGCGGCCGCCCGTCGGCGAAGCGGGCGCGCAGGTCGGTGCTCGACACCTCCAGGCGGGGCACCTCGACGACGAGGTGGTGCCAGGGCGGGGGGGGACCAGCGTTGTCGGGCCCGGGCCGGGTCACCACCACCAGGGTGCTCGAGGCCAAAACCTCGTCGATCCGCTCCCACGTGGGGAGGCCGGCGGCGGCGTCGCTGCCGAGAATGACGTACAGCTCGGCCCCGGGATGAGCCCGGTTCAGCTCGGCCAGCGTGTCGGCGGTGTAGGAGACGCCGCCCCGTTCGATCTCGAGGATGCTGACCTCGATCCCCTCCACGTCGGCCACCGCCGCCTCGACCATGGCCAGGCGATGGGGGGCGGGAGTGACGGGCAGGGTGGCCTTCTGCCATGGGTCGTTGGCGACCACCAGCAGCACGCGGTCGAGCGCCAAGGCGTGGCGAACGTTGACGGCGGTCACGAGGTGGCCCACGTGGATGGGGTCGAAGGTCCCTCCGAAGACCCCGATCCGGTCAGGCATGCCGGGCCCACACCTGCTCGGCCAGGGCGGCGAGGGGCCCGCTGGTCTCCACTGGGTACGGGTGCCCGCCCGGCTCGAGACTGCGGAGCTCGTCCGGGAGCGCGGCGACTGTCGCCCGTCCCCGTTCCTGGAGCTCGGGGAGCGACAGCGCCGGCTGGCAGCGCCCACCGCCGGCCATGACCCGCTCCAGCACCGGCTGCCCGCCGGCGACCGACTCCGAGGCGAGGGTCAGCACGTCGCGTGCGTAGCGCCCGTCCTCACCGCGCACCCGCCACACCTGCTTGCACCCGGGCAGGCTGGCCTTGCCGGCCGACCGCTTGGCCTTGGGCCCGTCGACGTCCTCGACCAGCTTGTACACCGCGCCCAGCGACGGCGCATCGGCGCTCGTGCCCAGCTGGGTGCCGACACCGAAGGCGTCGATCGGCGCCCCTGAGGCCAGGAGCGCGGCGATCCGGTGCTCGTCGAGATCACCGGAGACGATGATGCGCACGCGGTCGAGCCCGCCGTCGTCGAGGATGGCGCGCACCGACTGCGACGCCCGGCTCAGGTCGCCGGAGTCGATGCGCACGGCTCCCACGGTGGCGCCCTCGGCGGCGAGGTCCCCGGTCATCTCCACCACCAGGCCGGCCGCCCGCTCGGTGTCGTAGGTGTCGATGAGAAGGGTGCACCCATCGGGAAACGACTGGGCGAAGGCCATGAAGGCCTCTCGCTCAGAGGCGAAGCGGGTGACGTAGGAATGCGCCATGGTGCCGCTGACCGGCAGCCCGAAGGCAGAGCCGGCGGCCACCAGTGAGGTGCCGCCGGCGCCGCCGACGAAGGCCGCCCGGGCCCCGAGCAGGGCGGCGTCGGGGCCATGGTCGCGTCGGGGCGAGAAGTCGACGAAGCGCCGGTCGCCGCACGCCAACGCCACCCGGGCGGCCTTGGACGCCACCATGGTCGAGTGGGCCATCAGGTTGAGCAGGGCGGTCTCGACCACCTGGGCCTCCACCAGGGGCGCGGTGACCCGCAGCAGGGGCTCGCCGGCGAACGCGGCCTCGCCCTCGGGCACGGCCCACACCTCGCCGGTGAAGCTCAGCTCGCCCAGCCGGTCGAGGAAAGAAGAGTCGAAGAGATCCAGCGAGTCGAGGTAGCGCAGGGCGGACGGCTCGAAGTGCAGTCGCTCCAGGAAGGCCACCGCCGGCTCCGACCCGGAGGCGAGGAGGAAGCGACGGGTCTCAGGCAGGTCCCGGACGAACAAGTCGAAGGTGGCAGGCGTGTCCAGGCCGTGCTCGTGGTAGCTGGCCGCCATGGTCAGCTCGTAGAGGTCGGTGAAGAGGCCGTCCCCCTGCTGCAGCAGCATCAGTCCAGCTCGATCCCCGCGGCGGCCATCTCGGCCAGGGCTGCTTCCCCGTCACCGGGCTCCAGGTCGACCGCCGCCACCGCCCTGGTCAGCACCGTGGTGGCGAACCCCAAGCGGGCCGCGTCGAGCGCCGTCTCCTTGACGCAGACGTCAGTGGCCAGGCCGGCCACCACCACCCGCTCGATGCCTCGCTCGCGCAACAGCCC
>JAHWKL010000048.1 GCA_019347915.1 Actinomycetota bacterium | reverse complement strand
GCCTCTCGCAGCGGCGTACCCGCCACGGCGCCCGCTTCCAGTGCGTGGTGCTGCGCCACTGGGACCCGGAGCCCCTCCTTGCCCTGCTGGCCCTCGAGGCCGGCGAGCGCCGGCAGGCTGCCGCACAGCTGGCCACCGTGGCCACCGGCCTGCAGCGCCCCCTGCCCACCCTGCTCGGCGCCTTCCTGTCCCACCTTCCGCCTGCCTGACCCTCGACCGTTCTTTGTCGGATCTCCCCCCACTACGGGGGCTTATCCGAAAAAGGATGAGGCCGGGGTGGCGCGAAGTGGTGGACAGGGGTGTTGACGGGCACAGAGTGGAGGCGTAGGGTCCAAAGGGTCAGACAAAGGGCGAGGACGACGATGGAGAGGCCCAGCAGGTGTTCTTCGGGGAGTTCGACCACTCCCTCGACGCCAAGGGGCGGGTGATCCTTCCCGCCGAGTTCCGTGACCGGCTCGAGGAGGGTGGCTTCATCACCAAGGTCCTCGACGGGTGCCTGGCGATCTACACGAGAGAGGAGTTCCAGGAGGTGGCTGCCGGGATGCAGGAGAAGGCGAGGCGGGGGCAGATGGAGCGCAACGTGGTCCGTTCGTTCGCCGCCGGCACCCGCTCGATCAAACCCGACAAGCAGGGCAGGGTGGCCATTCCCGCCAACCTCCGCGACTTCGCCGGCCTCGACCGTGACGTCAAGGTCAACGGCTCCATCAACCGCATCGAGATCTGGGACGCCCAGCGCTGGACCGAGGTCAACCAACAGGGCGAAGCCATGCTCGCCGGCTCCCAGCCGGGCCTCGACGACCTCGGCATCTGACCGCACCGACCGCACCGACCGCACCGACCCGCCGACCGCACCGATCGAACCCACCGCACCGACCGAACCCACCGCACAGAGAGGAGAGCCGAGACCCGAACGACCGACGGCGGCCACCCAGGCGTCGTCGCTCATGCGCAGCCCTCCGATCGACGAGATGGACAGCCCCTACTCCGCCCGCTGCCATCGACGTCAGTCGGGGACACAACCCGGCGGACCTTCGTCGGTCGGGGGGTTGCGGATGAGCGAGAGCGCCTATCACCACCGGCCCGTGCTGCTCCACGAGGTCGTCGACCTGTTCGGTCCCGTTCCCCCGGGGACCGTGGTCGACGCCACGGTGGGCGGCGGCGGCCACGCCCGGGCCCTGCTCGAGGCCCACGACCACCTGTCGGTGATCGGCCTCGATCGGGACCCCCGTGCCGTGGCCGTCGCTGCCGAGCGCCTCTCGGAGTTCCCGGGACGTGCCCGGGTCCGCCACTCCCGGTCCGACCGTCTCGCCACCGCCATGTCCGATCTCGACCTGTTGAGCGCCAGCGGTGTGCTGTTCGACCTGGGCGTGAGCTCGGACCAGCTCGACCGGCCCGAGCGGGGCTTCAGCCACCGCCTGGACGGGCCCCTCGACATGCGCATGGACCCCACGACCGGCCAGAGCGCCGGCGAGCTCATCGAGGAGGCGACCGAACAGCAGTTGGCCGACCTCCTGCGGCGCTACGGGGACGAGCGGTACGCGGGACGCATCGCCCGGGACATCGTCGCTGCCCGCCCCATCGCCTCGACCGCCCGGCTGGCCGAGGTGGTGCGTGAGGCCATCCCCGCACCGGCTCGCCGGCGCGGCCGCCATCCCGCCACCCGCACGTTCCAAGCCCTGCGCATCGCCGTCAACGCCGAGCTGGAGGTGCTCGCCGACTCGCTGGACTCGGCCATCGACATGCTCGTGCCGGGAGGCCGTTGCGTGGTTCTCTCCTACCACTCGGGCGAGGACCGCATCGTCAAGTCCCGCTTCCGGGCGGCAGCCACCGGCGGGTGCACGTGCCCGCCCGGCCTTCCCTGCGCCTGCGGCGCGGTGCCGACGGTCGCCCTGGTCCGCCGGGGAGGGACCACGCCGTCAGCCGCCGAGATCCAGGCCAACCCGCGGGCGGCGAGCGCCCGGCTGCGGGCGGTCGAGAAGCTGCCGCCGCCGCTCTCCGCCGAGCCCGAGCGAAGTGAGCCGTGAGCCCTGTTCCCGTTCGTGCGCGCGTCCCCGCGCTCGCCGCGCCGCCGCTTCGCGCTCCCCGTCCCGGCGTCCGGCGCCCCACGGCGCCTTCGGCCCGGCCACCGCTGCGCCTGGTCGACGATGCCCGCCTGCGGCTCGCCATTCGCCAGCGTCGGGCCCGGCGACTGCTGGTGGTCGCTGCCGTGCTCGTCGGGGCCTCGCTGCTGGCCCTGGCCGCCTCTCACGCCATGATGATCTCGACCCAGGTCCGCCTCGACGACCTCGACCGGCGGGTCGTGGAGGCCCAGGCCCGCCACCAGGCCCTGCGCCTGGAGGTGGCCACGCTCGAGGCGCCCGACCGGGTGGTGTCGGTGGCGCAGGAGCGTCTGGGCATGGCGCCTCCGGACACCGTCACCTACCTGCACGCCGCCGCGCCCGCCGCGCCGGGCGCGCCCGCGGCGTCGACGCCCGAGCGGGCACCGGCACCGGGGGCCACCTCGTGGGAGGCCGGGGAGCCGGGTACCCAATCATCCTGGGGGGCCATCAAGCCCTACCTGGGCTCGGTCCGTTGAGCCGGTCGGCGAGGCCGGCGGCTCCTTCTGGCCGCGCCCGCCCGCCCGCCGCCCGCCCGCCCGCCGCCACTCCCCGTCGCCGGGACTCGGGCGCCGCCCGGTCCGGCACTCGCGCCGCCACCACCGCCGGCCGTCGTCCGAAGGTCGGGTCAGGAGGCGGCCGCCCCCGGGCGGGGCGGCACGCCGGTGCCCCCAGGCCCCGCCGCACCCCCCGCCGCACTCCTCGCTGCGGGGACCCCCGCCGGCGTTGCCGCAGCCTCCTCGCCGTCGTGCTGCTCGTGTTCGGCGTCGTGACCGTCCGGCTGGTCCATCTCCAGGTCCTCGCACCGGAGGACCATGCCGAGCGGGGCGTCGCCCAGCGGGTGCGGACGGTTGCCCTCCCGGCGGCGCGGGGGTCCATCTTCGACCGCAACGGCAACGAGCTGGCCCTGTCGGTGCGCCAGCACGCCGTCTGGGCCGACCCTGCGCTGGTCGGCGACCCGGCGGGCCACGCCGCCGCGCTGGCACCGGTCCTGGGGGTCGGGGAGGCGGAGCTGCGCCGGCGCCTGGCCGCCGAGGAGAGCCGCTTCGTCTACCTGGCCCGCCAGGTGGACGACCGGGCTGCGGCCAATGTGTCCGCGCTCCGTCTCGAGGGGGTGGCCCTGCTCGACGAGCCCCGGCGCTTCCGCCCCGCCGGAGACCTGGCCGTCTCCGTCCTGGGCGACGTCGACCCCGACAACCGGGGCATCTCCGGCCTCGAGCTCGAACACCAGGAGCGCCTGGCCGGGGTGCCGGGAGAGCTCCTCGTCGAGCGGGGGGCCGATGGGCGCACCATCGCCGCCGGGGAGCGGCGCCTGTCGCCCCCGATTCGTGGTGACGACCTCGTCCTCACCATCGACCGCTCACTCCAGTACCACGTCGAGCGGTCCCTGGCCGACCAGGTGACCGCCACCAACGCACGCGGCGGCATGGCCGTCGCCATGGACCCCGACAGTGGGGAGGTGCTGGCACTGGCCAGCATCGGCCGGGACGGCGACGGCGAGCCCCGGCCCACCGCTCACAACGCCGCCCTGACCTCGGTGTTCGAGCCGGGATCGGTCGGCAAGGTGATGACCCTGTCGGCCGTGCTCGAGGAGGACGTGCGCAGCCCCGCCGACGTGCTGACCGTGCCCGACACCCTCCAGGTGGGGCCCAAGCTGTTCTCCGACAGCGAGCGCCACGATCCGCTGCTCCTGTCGGTGACCGACATCCTGGCCCGGTCGTCCAACGTGGGGACCATCCTCCTGGCACAGGACCTGGGCATGCCGCGTCTCGACGACTACCTGCGGCGCTTCGGGCTGGGCACCACCACCGGGCTGGGCTTTCCCGGCGAGAGTGGCGGCATCCTGCCCGACCCCGAGGAGCGGTCCAGCACCTCCATCGGGTCGGTGTCCATCGGCCAGGGGATCGCCGTGAACGCCGTGCAGATGCTCGCCGCCGTCAACGTCGTCGCCAACGGCGGGACCTACGTCCAGCCGACGCTGGTCCGCTCCGTGGTCGACGCCCACGGCACCGAGCACCCGGCCTCCCCGGCGAAGCGCCACGAGGTGGTGTCCCGCGGGACGGCGGAGGAGATGAAGGCGATGCTGACCCGCGCCGTGAGCGTGGGCACGGGCGTCAACGCCCAGGTCGCCGGTTACCAGGTCGCCGGCAAGACCGGAACGGCTCGCAAGCCGTCGACGTCGTTCCGGGGGTACGAGGCCGGCGCCTACATGGCCGTCTTCGCCGGGTTCGTCCCCGCCCAGCAGCCGGAGCTGTCCCTGATCGTGGTGCTCGACGAGCCCCATCCCTACTACGGCGGCGTCGTCGCCGCCCCGGTGTTCGCCGACATCGCCGAGTACGCCCTGCGGCTGTTCCGTGTCCCACCGCCCACCGAGGTCGAGGTGGCCTCGCTGCCGCCGGCCGGGATGCCCCCCACCAGCGGCGCGCTGCCGCGAGACTGACCCGGTGACCGCTCCTGTTCCCGTCCCTGTCACGCCCTGCCATGCGACTCGCCGACCTCGCCGCTGAGCTCGAGGTGGTGGCACTGGAGGGCGACGTCGACGTCGACGTCACCGCCCTCACCCACGACTCCCGCCGGGCGGCACCCGGCTCACTCTTCTGCTGCGTTCCCGGCCGGCGCTCGGACGGGCACCGCCACGCCCCCGAGGCTGTGGCCCGGGGAGCGGTGGCGGTGCTGGCCGAGCGCCACGTCGACCTGGACGTGCCCCAGGTGCTGGTGAGCGACACTCGCGTGCAGATGGGACGGGCCGCCTCGGCGTTCTGGGGACATCCGTCCCGGCGGCTCCGGGTGGTGGGCGTCACCGGCACCAACGGGAAGACCACCACCACCTGGCTGTTGCGGGCGGTGCTCGAGGCCGCGGGTCTGCCCACCGGGGTGATCGGGACGCTCGGGGGGGCGCGCACCACGCCGGAAGCTCCCGACCTGCAAGCCGAGCTTTCGCGGCTGGCCGACGACGGTGCCGCCGCCGTGGCCATGGAGGTGTCCTCCCACGCCCTCGCTCTCTCCCGGGTCGAGGGCACCCGCTTCGACGTGGCCGTGTTCACCAACCTGGGCCACGACCACCTCGACTTCCACGAGTCCATGGAGCAGTACTTCTCGGTCAAGGCCCGGCTGTTCGAGCCCGACCTGACGTCGGCCGCGGTGGTGAACCTCGACGATCCCCATGGCCGCCTGCTGCTGGAGGCCTGCCGGGTCCCCACTCGGGGCTACTCGTTGTCGGACGTGGGACACGTCGAGGTGGGGCTGGTGGCCAGTGCCTGCACGTGGCGGGGCCGGCGCATGCGGATCCCGTTCGGCGGCGTGGCCAACCTCTCCAACGCCCTGGCCGCCGCCACCGCTGCTGTCGAGCTCGGCGTCGGCGAGGACGCGGTGATCGAGGGACTGGGCTCGGCCCCACCCATCCCCGGGCGCTACGAGGTCATCGACGCCGGCCAGCCCTTCACCGTCGTCGTCGACTACGCCCACACCCCCGATGCCCTGCGCCAACTGCTCACCGCCGCCCGGGCCGCCACCGACGGACGGCTGACCGTGGTGTTCGGCTGCGGCGGCGACCGGGACGTGGAGAAGCGGCCACTCATGGGACGGGTGGCCGCGACACTGGCCCACGCCGTGGTGGTGACGTCCGACAATCCCCGTCACGACGACCCGTCGGCCATCGCCTCGGAGGTGGTCGCCGGCGCCGACGGCCCGGCCACGGTCGAGGTGGAGCTCGACCGCCGCGCCGCCATCCGCTCCGCATTGGCGTCGGCCCAGCCGGGCGACGTCGTGCTCGTGGCCGGCAAGGGACACGAGACGACCCAGACGGTCGGGAGCCGCTCCATCCCGTTCGACGACCGCGACGTCGTCCGCGACGAGTTGGCCTCCCTCGGCCTGGCCGTCGGCGAGCGCTCGTGATCCCCCTTCTCATCGCCGGCGGCGTCGCCTTCGTGGTGTCGCTGGTCAGCACGCCGTTCCTGATCACCTGGCTCAAGGCCAACGGCATCGGACAGCCCATCCGGGAGGACGGGCCGGAGGGCCACGTGACCAAGACGGGCACGCCCACCATGGGGGGCGTGGCCATCGTCGGCGCCGGCCTGGCCGGCTACGTCATCGCCCACCTCAAGAACGGGGCCATCTTCACCTGGGCCGGCATCATCACCATGCTCGTCATCGCCGGGGCCGGGTTCGTGGGCCTGCTCGACGACTGGATCAAGGTGAAGCACGCCCGCAACCTGGGGCTCAACAAGAGCACCAAGTTCGCCGGCCTCACGCTGGTGGCGGGGCTGTTCGCGGTGCTGGCCGTCGACCTGGCTCAGGTCTCCACCGAGCTGTCGTTCACCCGCATCGGCTCCACCGGCATCGAGCTCGAGCCGGTGCTGTGGGGGCTGTGGGCCATGCTGCTCATCCTCGGCACCACCAACGCCGTCAACCTCACCGACGGCCTCGACGGCCTGGCCGCGGGCTCGGCGGCGTTCTCCTTCTCGGCCTTCGTGGTGCTGGCCTTCTGGGCCTTCCGCCACCCGGAGCTCTACCGCTACACCCAGGCCCTCGACCTGGCCGTGGTGGCGGCGGCCATGACCGGGGCCTGCGCCGGGTTCCTGTGGTGGAACGCCGCTCCCGCCCGCATCTTCATGGGCGACACCGGCTCGCTGGCCATCGGCGCCGGCCTAGCCGCCCTGGCCCTCACCACCAACACCCACCTGCTCCTGCCCATCATCGGCGGGCTCTTCGTGGTGGAGACCCTGTCGGTCATCGTGCAGGTGGCCTCGTTCCGCCTCTTCCACCGGCGGGCCTTCCGCATGGCCCCCATGCATCACCACTTCGAGCTGGGGGGCTGGCCGGAGACGACGGTCATCGTGCGGTTCTGGATCCTCGCCGGCATGTCCACCGCGCTGGCCATCGGCGTCTACTACGCCGACTACCTCTCCACCGGAGCCGTCGGTTGAGCGGGGGGCGGGCCCTGGTGGTGGGCCTGGGCGTGGCCGGAGAGGCCGCGGCCCGGCGCCTGGCCGAGCGGGGGTGGGCGGTGACCGTCGTCGAGGACCGCCCTGGCGACGGCAGCCGGGCCCGGGCCGCAGTCCTGGCTGCCCGGGGCGTGGCCACCTTGGAGAGGCCTTCGCCGGCAGCGCTGGCCGCCGTGGTCGGCCACGTCGATCTGGTCGTTCCCAGCCCCGGCGTGCCCCTCACCCACCCGGCCATCGCCGCCGCGCTGGAGGCGGGTGTCGACGTCTGGAGCGAGTTCGAGCTGGCGGCCCGCTGGTCGTCGATCCCCCTGGTGGCCATCACCGGCACCAACGGCAAGACCACGGTGACGACACTGGTCGAGCGGATGCTCACCGCCACCGGGCTGCGCACGGTCGCCGCCGGGAACAACGACCTGCCACTGGTCGACGCCATCGCCGGTGAGGCCGGTCTCGACCTGGTGGTGGTCGAGGCGTCCTCGTTCCGGCTGGAGCTCACCCGGAGCTTTCGGCCCCGGGTGACCTGGCTCAACCTCGCTCCCGACCACCTCGACGTGCACGCCACTCCCGCCGACTACGAGCGGGCCAAGGCGCGGATCTGGGCCTGTCAGGGCCCCGACGACGTGGCCGTGGCCAACGTGGAGGACCCGGTGGTGATGGCGGCGGCCGGCGAGGTGCGGGCCCGCCTGGTGACCTTCGGCCTGGAGCACGGCGACTGGCGGGTGGGGGACGGGCGCCTGTTGATGCCCGACGGGGAGGCGCTGCTGGCGGTCGACGACCTCTGGCGGCGGCTGCCCCACGACCTGGGCAACGCCCTGGCCGCCGCCGCAGTGGCGTGCGCCGCCGGCGCCTCCCTGGAGGCGGTGCGCCAGACGCTGCGCGCCTTCCGGGGCCTGCCCCACCGGGTGAGCCTGGTGGCCGAGCACGACGGCGTGCGCTTCTACGACGACTCCAAGGCGACCGATCCTCACGCCGCCGCCGCCGCCGTGGCCGGGTTCCCGTCGGTGGTCCTCATCGCCGGCGGCCGCAACAAGGGGCTCGACCTGTCGGCGCTGGCCAGCGCCGGCGACCGGGTGCGGGCGGTCGTCGCCATGGGGGAGGCGGCCGAAGAGGTCGAGGCCGCCTTCGCCGGCGGCGTCCCCGTCGCCCGGGCATCGACGATGGACGAGGCGGTGGCCGCCGCCCGGGCCGCCGCCACCGCCGGCGACGTCGTGCTGCTGTCTCCCGGCTGCGCCTCCTACGACTGGTACTCGTCCTACGCCGAGCGAGGCGACGACTTCGCCCGGGCGGTCGCCGACTCCATCGGGGTGCGGTCGTGACCGCTCGCCGTCACCCTGCGCTGATTCCGGTCCCGTCGGTCGACGGCTCCGTCGACTCCCGACCCGGGCCCCCCCGAGGCGGTCGTTCGTCGGGAGCGTCGACGTTCCTGCTGATGGCGGTGCTGGTGGCCGTGCTCAACGGCATCGGTCTGGTGATGGTCCTGTCGGCCTCGTCGGTCCAGTCGCTGGCCGAGCTCGGCTCGACGTGGGGCTACTTCATGCGCCAGGCCACCTGGCTGGGCGTGGGCACCGCCGCGCTGGCGTGCACCCTGGCCGTCGACTACCGCCGGTGGCGGCGGCTCGCCGTGCCGCTGCTCTGCCTGTCGGGGTTGCTGCTGGTGGCGGTGCTGTCCCCCCTCGGCGTGCGGGTCAACGGAGCCCAGAGTTGGCTGGCGGTGGGGTCGGCCCGCGTGCAACCGGCCGAGCTGGTCAAGCTGGCGCTCCTGTTGTTCTGCGCCGACCTGCTCGCCCGCCGTGCCCACCGGCTCCGCGAGAGCTCCCTCACCCTGCGTCCCATCGTCGTGGTGACGGGCGCCATCACCGTGCTCATGATGCTCCAGCCCGACCTGGGCACGACCATCGTCCTGGCGTCGATCGTCGGTTCCGTGCTGTTCCTGGCCGGTCTCCCCCTGGGCCGCTTGACCGGGGTGGTCGTCCTGGCCACCGCCGGCTTCCTGGCGCTGGCCATGAGCGCGACGTACCGCCGTGACCGCATCCTGGCCTTCCTCCATCCCGCCGAGGACCCCATGAACACCGGCTACCAGCTCACCCAGTCGCTCACCGGCGTGGCCTCGGGCGGGTTGGTCGGCGTGGGGCTGGGCGCCAGCCGGGCCAAGTACGGCTTCCTGCCCAACGCCCACACCGACTTCATCTTCGCCATCATCAGTGAGGAGCTGGGCCTGCTCGGGGCGCTGCTGGTGCTGGTGCTGTTCGTGGCCTTCGCCGTGGTGGGCGTGCGCATCGCCATGCAGGCGCCGGACCGCTTCGGCATGCTCGTCGCCGGCGGGATCACCGCCTGGCTGCTGGCCCAGGCCGTGGTCAACATCGGAGGCGTCCTCGGCCTGCTCCCCATCACCGGGCTGACCCTGCCCTACATCTCCTTCGGCGGCTCGTCCCTGGTGGTGACCATGGCCGCCACCGGCATCCTGTTGAACATCGCCCGCCACGGGAGCGCCGGGGGGCGGCGTCAGACCGCGTAGCCGCCCGTTCCCAGGAGGTGGCGGTGCTCGCGGATCCAGTCGGAGGTGCGTCGCAGGCCTTCCTCGAGCGGCACCTCCGGCACCCAGCCGGCCCAGTCGCGGGCCCGGGTGTTGTCGCAGAGCAGCCGCTCGACCTCGCTGCCCGTGGGCCGGAGGCGGGCGGGATCGGTGCTGACCGTCGCCGTGCCGCCGGTGATGGCGATCAGCAGCTGCACCAGGTCGCCGATGGAGATCTCCCGCCCCGAACCGATGTTGACCACCTCGCCCAGCGCCCGGTCACAGGCGGCCACGGCGAGGAAGCCGGCCACGGTGTCGTCGACGTAGTTGAAGTCGCGCGTCGGGGTGGTCGTGCCCAGCTGGATCTCGCGGGCGCCGGCGTGGAGCTGGGACAGGATGGTGGGGATGACGGCCCGGGTCGATTGCCGGGGCCCGTAGGTGTTGAACGGGCGGACGACGGCCACCGGCAGCTCGAAGGCGTGGAAGAACGACAGCGCCATCATGTCGCCGCCGATCTTGGACGCCGAGTACGGGGACTGCGGCTGCAGCGGGTGGTCCTCGGAGATGGGCACCGACAGGGCGGTCCCGTAGGTCTCGCTGGTGGAGGTGTGCACCATCCGGCTCACGCCGGCCCGCAGGCACGCCCGGGCGACATGATGGGTCCCCGTGACGTTCACCTGGACGTAGCTCTCGGGAGCCAGGTAGCTGTAGGGGATGCCGATGAGGGCAGCGAGGTGGAACACCACGTCGCACCCGTCGACGGCGCTGAACACCCGCTCGGCGTCCCGGACGTCGCCCGGGATCACCCGGACCTCGCCGTGGACCTCGGGGTCGAGCCATCCCGCCCGTCCGAACGGGTTGTAGTGGACCAGGGCGCGCACGTCGGCGCCCTCTCGGACCAGGCGCTCCACCAGGTTGCTGCCGATGAAGCCCTCACCTCCGGTGACCAGCACCGACCGGCCGTTCCAGTTCACCGCTACACCTCCTCGCCCGTGGCGAAGTAGACCAGGGCGGTCTCCAGCTCCTCGAGGGTGCCGATGTCGATGAACTTCTCGACGATGGGAAAGGCGGTCACCGGGTGGCCGTCGGCCAGCGCCGCCTCGACCAGGTCGGGCATGCCGAAGAACGTGTTGCGGGGCACCATGGCCACCACGTCGGGTTCGACGACGTAGATGCCGGCGTTGCACTGCTGGCGGATGGTGGGCTTCTCGTCGATGCCGGCCACCCGCGCACCGTCGAGCCGGAGCACCCCGTAGGGGATCTGCACCTCGTGGCGAAAGGCCCCGACGGTGACCGAGGCGCCCTGCTGATGGTGGAAGTCGACCAGGCGGGCGAAGTGCAGGGCGGTGACCTGGTCGGCGTTGACAACCAGCACCGGCCCTGCCGGCGGTTCGGGCAGCAGTGACAGCGGCCCGGCGGTGTGGAGCTCCTTGTGCTCGCGCAGGTACTGCAGGCGCACTCCGTGGGCCTCGCCGTCGCCGAGGCGCTCCTCGAACACCTCCGCCTTGTAGTTGACCGAGAGGTAGACGTCGAGGACGCCGGCGTCCCGAAGGGCTCCCAGCAGGCGCTCGACGATGGTCGTGCGACCCACCGTGAGCAGTGGCTTGGGCACCTTGTCGGTGAGCGGCCGCAGCCGCTGGCCCCGACCGCCGGCGAGGATGACGGCGCTGACCGGCGGCCGGGCGGCGCCGACGTCACCCAGGTGGCGGAAGCCCACCACCTGGTCACCGTCGATGACGGCGACGGCCGGCAGCTGGCGGCGCTGGAGCAGGGCCCGGACCTCGTCGTCGGGCGTCGCCGGTGTCACCATGGCCGGGTCGTCGCCCATGACCTCGGCCACGGGGACGCTCAGGTCGGCGCCGCCCAGCACCGCCCGGCGGATGTCGCCATCGACGATCGTGCCCACGACCTTGCCACTGTGGTCGGTCACCACCGCCAGCCCGGCAGCGCCGTCCTGCATCTGGAGCAGGGTGTCGCCGGCCTCGTCGTCGACGAACACGGTGAGGGGCACGTTCACGACGTCGTCCCCGCCAGCTCCAGTGCCCACGCCGCCAGCTCGTCGGCGGCCCGGGGATGGGCGATGGACCGCAGGGCCGAGCCCATGCGCTCCAGCTCGGAGCGATCGTCGAGGACCCGCTCGAGCAAGGGGCCGACGACCTCGGCGGCGGCCTCGTGGTCACGGACGAGGAAGGCGGCGCCGGCCTCGACCAGCGCCGCCGCGTTGCGCGTCTGGTGGTCGGAGGGAGCGTGGGGATACGGCACGAGCACGGCCGGGAGGCCGACCACGGCCAGCTCCGCCACCGTCCCGGCGCCGGGACGGCACACGGCGACGTCGGCGGCGGCGTAGGCATGGTCCATGCGCTGGATGAAGCGGGTGACCTCCACGACCTTCTCGGTGCCGGTGGCCACCACCGCCGCCTGCGCCTCCTCGAGGTTGCGGCCCCCGGCCTTGAGCAGGATGCGCACGTCACCGCGGTCGCGCCAGCGCTGGGCCAGCCCCACAGCCAGCCGGTTGAGCGACGCCGCGCCCTGGCTGCCCCCGCTGACGAGGACGAACCGGGTGCCGTCGTCGAGACCGAAGGCCTGTCGGGCCTCGTCGCGCAGCGCATCCCGGTCGAAGTCGGAGAGCTCCGGGCCGAGGGGCATGCCCACGGTGCGCACGGTGGCCGACGCCGGGAAGGCGGACACCACCTCGTCGAAGGCGGTGGCGACGTTGCCGGTGAGCCGGGCCGCCACCAGGTTGGCCTTCCCGGGGACGGCCCCGGACTCGTGGACGAGGGCGGGCACTCCCGCCAGGCGGGCGCCGAGGATGAGGGGGATGCTGGCGTAGCCACCCATGCCGACGGCCACGTCGGCGCCCCGCCGGCGCAGGATGCTCCGCGCCTGCACCCCCGCCCGGACAAGAGCGGCGGGGAGCACCGCCCGCCTCCACCCGGCGAACGGCACCATGTCCACCAGGTCCAGCTCGTACCCGGTCGCGGGGATGAGCGTGCCCTCCAGGCCCCGAGGGGTCCCCACGAACGACACGTGGGCGCCGGGCGCCATCCGGGCCAGGGCCCGACCGAGGGCCAGCCCCGGGTAGATGTGGCCGCCGGTCCCGCCGGCGGCGATCACGATGCTCGGTGCCATGGGCGCGGCAGCCTAGGCCCAGGAGGCCGGCCTGCAGGACGTGGGTGCCGGCGCCGGTGCGCCAGCGGCGCCCGGGTACGGTCGGGCGAATGCTCGACCTGACCATCCCCCGGCGAGTGCACGTGGTGGGTGTGGGGGGGTCGGGCATGGGCCCCATCGCCACCATCCTCGCCGCCATGGGCCACTTCGTCTCCGGGAGCGACCTCGCCGCCTCGCCGCGGCTCGACCGGCTGCGGTCCCTGGGGGTGACCGTCCACGTCGGCCACGCCGCCGAGCACGTGGCCGGCGTCGACGTGGTCGTCGTCTCCACCGCCGTTCCGTCCGACAACGCCGAGGTGGTCGCCGCCCGGGCCGCCGGCATCGCCGTCGCCCGCAGGGCCGAAGCCCTGGCCGCCCTGTGCGCGACCCGCCGCACCCTGGCCGTGGGCGGGACCCACGGCAAGACCACCACCACGGCCATGCTCGCCGTGGTCCTGCGGGAGGCGGGCCTGCGCCCGTCCTTCCTCGTCGGTGGTGAGGTGACGGGACTGGGCGAGAGCGCGACCTGGGACGAGGGGGAGTGGTTCGTGGTCGAGGCCGACGAGAGCGACGGGACGTTCCTCGAGCTGGGTGCCGACGCCGTCATCGTGACGAGTGTGGAACCCGACCACCTCGAGCACTACGGCAGCTTCGACGCCCTGCGGGAGGCCTTCGCCGGGTTCGTGGTGTCGGCGCCCGGTCCCAAGGTGGTGTGCGCCGACGACCCGGGGGCCGCCGAGCTGGCCGGGCTCAGCGACTGCCTCACCTACGGGAGCGCGCCGGGGGCCCGCTACCGCATCGTCGATCCCGAGCTCGGCGGTCGGCGGTCGGCGTTCACCCTCGTGGGCGACGGGGAGCGGCTGGGCCGCATCGAGCTCGGCGTCCCCGGGCTGCACAACGTCAGCGACGCCACCGCCGCCGCGGTGACGGCCATGGCCATCGGCGTGCCCTTCGAGGACGTGGTCCTCGGGCTGGGCCGGTTCTCCGGGGTGGCCCGCCGGTTCGAGTGGCGGGGCGAGGCCGGCGGCGTCACCTTCGTCGACAGCTACGACCACCTGCCCACCGAGGTGCGAGCGGCGCTCGCCGCCGCCCGTGCCGGGGGGTGGCGGCGGGTGGTGTGCGTGTTCCAGCCTCACCGGTACACCCGTACCGCCGCGCTCGCCGGCGAGTTCGCCTCGGCCTTCGACGAGGCGGACGTGCTGGCGGTGACCGACGTCTACGCCGCCGGGCAGCCGCCGATGCCCGGGGTCACCGGGAAGCTGATCGTCGACGCCGTCCTCGACGCCCGTCCTCACCGGCGGGTGGCGTGGCTGCCCGGGCGCCCGGAGCTCCTCGCCTGGTTGCGGAGCGAGCTCCGTCCCGGGGACCTGTGCCTGACACTGGGCGCCGGCGACCTCACCACCGTGCCCGACCAGCTCCTGGCGATGCTCGACGACGGGGGCTCGCCGGGCCCCTGACCGGTGAGGGTCCGCGTCTCGGGTTCGGCCACCGGTCAGGATGAGGTCGTGGAGGCGAGCCAGCTCGGCCTCGGGCATCCCGACGTGTGCCCGACGGCCCTCGGCGACGGCACGCGTGCTCCGGGAGGGCACTCGTGACCACGGTGCCTCCCGAGGAGCGGCCGTTGCCGGTCGACCCTCGCCTGCGGGCCCGCCGGCGGGCGGTGATGCGATCGGAGGGCCGCCGACGCCTGCGCCGCCTCGGCGTGGTGGCGGCCGCCGCCGGCGTGGGCCTGACCGGCTGGCTGCTGGTGCTGTCGTCGTTCTTCGACGTGGACCAGGTGGTGGTCCGCGGCGCCCAGCGCAGCGCGCCCGAGGTGGTGCGCCGAGCCACTGGGGTCACGCCGGGCGACGCCATGGTCACACTCGGCCTGGACAGAGCCGTCGCCACCGTCGAGGCGCTGCCCTGGGTGGCCACCGCCACGGTCGAGCGCAGCTGGCCGGGCACCGTGGTCGTGTCGGTCGTCGAGCGACGCCCGGTGGCCACCGTGTCGGTGATGCAGGGGGAGGAGGCTGACAGCGCGCCGAGATGGATGTTGGTCGACGACCAGGGTCGCCTCCTGGCCTTCGTCGACGAGCCACCACCGGACCTGGCCAGGATCGACGGAACGACGCAGGCGGCTGGCCCCGGTGCGCAGGTTGGCCGAGGCGCGGCCGGCGCCCTGGAGCTGGTGACTCGGTTGCGAGAGGCACTGCCCGCAGGACCGCCGCCCAAGGTCGCCGTGGGTCCGGGTGGTTCCCTCGAGGCGGTGGTGCGGTCCGACAACGGCACCGAGCGCCAGGTCCATGTGGGGGAACCGGTGAGGTTGGCAGACAAGGTTCTGGCCCTGCGAACGCTGGTGGAGCACGGGGCTTTGGACGAAGCCGCCCCTGGCTTGGTGGTCGACGTCCGCGTCCCCGAGGCGCCGGTCTTGACCGACCGGGACACCGTCCTTATACTCTCGACCGTAACGAGAGCTTTACATAACTCTAAATCTCACGTCGAGGTTGAGGGTTTCGCCCGCAAGGGTCGGGCCCGGTGAACCCTCGACCGGAGGCGCAGCGACGCCTCCTCCATCCAGACTCGGGGGATACGCCGCCGAGCATGCGCTGAGGAGACAAGGACATGGCTGCGAACCCCCAGAACTATCTGGCGGTGATCAAGGTCGTCGGCATCGGCGGAGGCGGCGTCAACGCCGTCAACCGCATGATCGACGCCGGGCTCAAGGGCGTGGAGTTCATCGGGATCAACACCGACGCCCAGGCGCTGCTCATGAGCGACGCCGAGCTCAAGCTCGACATCGGCCAGGACGTCACCCGAGGCCTGGGTGCCGGCAGCGACCCCGAGGTGGGCACCCTCGCCGCCGAGGACCACCGGGCGGAGATCGAGGCCGCGCTCCAGGGAGCGGACATGGTGTTCATCACCGCCGGCGAGGGCGGTGGCACCGGCACCGGGGGCGCGCCCGTGGTGGCCGAGATCGCCAAGAACCTGGGGGCGCTCACCATCGGCGTGGTCACCCGCCCGTTCTCGTTCGAAGGTCGACGCCGCGCCGTGCAGGCCGAGCAGGGCGTGCAGAAGCTCAAGGAGCGGGTGGACACGCTCATCGTCATCCCCAACGACCGGTTGCTCACCGTCTCCAACGACAAGACCTCGGTGGTCAACGCCTTCAAGATGGCCGACGAGGTGCTGCTGCAGGGGGTCCAGGGCATCACCGACCTGATCAACACGCCGGGGCTCATCAACACCGACTTCGCCGACGTGAAGATGATCATGACCGACGCCGGCTCGGCCCTCATGGGCATCGGCTACGGCTCGGGTGAGGGCCGGTCGCTGAACGCCGCTCGGGGCGCCATCTCCAGCCCGCTGCTCGAAGCGTCCATCGAGGGCGCCCGAGGGATCCTGCTCAGCATCGCCGGCGGCGGCGACCTCGGGTTGTTCGAGATCAACGAGGCCGCCGAGGTCATCCACGGCG
>JAHWKL010000047.1 GCA_019347915.1 Actinomycetota bacterium | reverse complement strand
GGACGCCTCGACGCCGGCGAGATCGCCGCCCTCGACCCCGACGAGGTCGAGGCCGTCTTCAAAGAGCGGCCCTCGCTCCACCGCTTCCCGGGCTCCATGGGCCGTCGGACATGGGAGCTGTGCCGCCACCTGGTCGAGCACTACGACGGCCGAGCCGAACGGGTGTGGACCGACCCCGGAGACGCCACCGCCGTCCTGGCCCGGCTGCGTGCGCTTCCGGGCTTCGGCGACGAGAAGTCGCGCATCTTCCTCGCCGTGCTGGCCAAGCGCCTCGGGGTACGCCCGGCCGGGTGGGAGGACGCCGCCGCCCCGTTCTCCGACGGGCAGCGCCGGTCCGTGGCCGACGTCTCGTCGCCCGAGACGCTCGAGGAGGTGCGAGCGTTCAAGAAGGCCAAGAAGGCGGCTGGAAAGGGCAAGGCCGACTAGTGGAGAACGGTTCCGCGGAACCGTTCTCCACACTTCGCCGTCTCGTTCGGCGATCTTGCCCTACGCCGTGTCGGCGTCCGGTTGAGCTCGCCGGCGCAACACCGCCACGGCGACCAAGGCGGCGAGACCGGCCACCACGAGGCCCAGCCCGGCACCCATGGCCATGGAGACGGGTTGCACCGTAGAAGTGCCGCGCTCGGCCGGCTCGTGGACCACCGACGCCAGGTAGACGTCTTCGGTGGGCAGGTCGACCCGGCCTGACCTCGAGTCGGACCAGCCCACGTAGGTCACCTCGTCGGTGGAGGCCACGCCGATGGGGCCCCGCAGGTCGTAGCTCAGGTGCAGGACGTAGCCCTCGTTCTGGTTCATGCTGCGGTCGCTCACCCGGACGTTGCGGGACCACGACGTCCCGCTGTCGGTCGAGGAGGTGAAGAAGACGTCCCAGCACGTCTCCTCGCTGCGATTGGCTTTGCCCGTGCCGTCCGGGTTGTAGATGGCGTCGGTGCGGAAGTCGTACCAGGCCACGTCGATGCGGCCATCGGGGGCTACGTCGATCCCTGGGAACAGCTGGTCGTAGCCGGGATCGCGGTCGTCGTCGTCGTTCAGGCGGGTGCGTTCGCTCCAGGTGTCTCCTCCGTCGCTGGAGCGCATGAACCAGATGTTGCGGTTGTCGCGGGCGTTGGGCGGGCCCGAATCGCTCTGCTCGAACACCACGTAGAGGTCGCCGGTCTCGGGGTCGATGGTGGCCTCCGGCGTGGTCAGGCACGGGACGCACACCAGCCCGCTGTCGTCGACCACCGAGGCCTGCCAGGTTCGGCCGCCGTCGGCGGACTTCGACATGAGGAGGCGGGAGCCGGCTCCGGGCTCACCGGCCGCCGGCGGCTGCGTGGTGGTGGTGGTGTCCGGAGCCTCGGTGGTGGTGGTTGTCGCCCCCGGCTCGCCCTCGGTGACCGGTGGGGACTCCGATTCGCCTGGCTCGCCACCCTCGTCCGGAGCCTCGCTGGTGGTGGTCGTGGCCGCCGCCGCCGGTCGGCACAGGGGGGCGGGCCCCGGCGGGGGCGGCAGCGGTGGCGTGGGAGGCGAGGGCGTCGGCGGCGGAGGGGCCGGCGGCGGGCGCTCTTTGGTGAAGGCGTAGATGGTCCCGTCGGTGGCCACGGCCATGGAGGGCACGTCGGAGCCGTAGACCTCGTCGCGGGAGAAGGTCTCCTCCATCACGTCCACCGGCTCGCTCCAGGTCCGCCCCCCATCGGTCGAGACCGCCACCACGGTGCGGACCGGCACCTGGGCGAAGGGCGCCTGGGCGGGCTGCACCCGGAAGCCGGCGTAGACCAGGTTGGGATCGGTGGGGTGCACCGCCATGCGGGTGTAGCTGTAGCGCTCGCCCTCGGTGATCGTCTCGCCGTCGCGGGTGGTGTACTCCACGTCCTGGGACTCGGCGATCACCGAGAACTCCCACGTCTCGCCGAGGTCGGTGCTGCGGGCCACGAAGGCGTCGGTCGGACCCCGGTTCCCGCCCGTCTCCGAGCCGGCCCCCACCACGTAGAGCGTCCCGTCGACACCGAAGGCGGCGGCCAGGTAGGGCCCGAAGGCCGGACGGGCGCATGCCGGGTACTGGGGCGGCATGGGGCGGTTGGCGGACTCGGCCCAGGTCCGGCCTCCGTCACGGCTGATGTGGACGTGGCACGTGGACGAGAGGAACTCGGCTTCAACGACGGCGAGGATGTCGTCGTCGTCCGGGTGCACGAGCACCTGTGGCTGGTTGTGGGCGCGGGTGGGGTTGGTGTCGTCGGTCACCTGGACCGACGGCGTCACCACCGGCTCGTCGTCGTCCTGGGCGAGCCCGATCGACGGAGTCACGACCAGCAGGCCGCACACCACGCCGATCACCGCCCACGTCCGCGCCGCGCGCGGACCTCGCTGTTCTGCTGCCATGCCGTCGGCTCCTTGACTCGCCCACCACGGGGCCTGTCGGCCCGACTGCCGAGGATTCCTCACCCCTCTGAGCCAGTCAATAGAGGCGGGCTGCATCTAGTTTGAAGCCACCGCAGTCGTCGTCGCGGCCTCGAGCCGGACGGTCCGTGCGACGGGCGCCGGCGGATTATCGCCGGGCGCAAGGCTGCGGAGTCCGCCAGGCGCAGCAGCACAGGCTCGCTTCGCTCGCCGAAGGGCTCGGTGCCGCCTCCGGCGGCGCTCAACTCCGCTCCGCCCGGCCAAGCCGGCTGCGCCGGCGGCCGGGCGGCGCCGGCGCAGATCACATAGCGGCCTGGCGCTCGAGCCAGCCCATGAGCACGGCGACGGCGCGGGGATCGTGGCGCAGGCGATGGCCGGCGCCGTTGATGATGCGCAGCTCGGCGCTGCCGTGGCAGTCGGCCAGAGCCCGGGCGTCGAGGGCGGGGACCATGTCGTCGTCCGAGCCCTGCACCAGCAGCAAGGGACGGGGCGCCAGCTTGGCCGCCAGCGACAGGGGGCGCAGCTCCTTGAGCTCTCGGGTCCAGACATCCATCCGCGGGGGGAACTCGGGCTCGCGCACCACTCCGATGACCCGGGCATGCTCGAGGAATCGCCGCGGATGGGCGGCCCAGTCGTCGAAGTCGGCCCGAGCCGACAGGGCAGCCACACCGCGGACGCGTTCGTCCTCACCCGCCTCGCAGATGGCGAGGGAGCCGCCGGTGCTGGACCCCGCCAGCCACACCCCTTCGACCTCGCCCGTGGCCAGAAGGTGATCCACGGCGGAGCGCAGGTCGATGAGCCACCCGCCCAGCGAGAAGTTGCCCTCGGATTCGCCGGTGCCCCGGAGGTTGACGGTGAGCACCGTCCACCCCGCCTCTGCCGCCAACCGGTCGGCCAGCTCGGGATAGGTCTGGGCGGTCGAGGCTGCGCTGCTCGCCTCGGTCGGTAGACCGTGGCAGAGCACCAGGCCGGGGCGGTTGGGTGCGATCGACTGGGGAGACGGTCGCGCCAGGTAGCCCTGGAGCCGCAGCCCCTCGGAGTGGATCATGTCCTCCACCGCGGTCAACGCTAGTGGGCCGGGCCCGTGCCGCTACGGGATCCCCGCGGGCGCCAGCCGACCACTGCGGAAAACGACGAGGGGAGCGCCGAAGCGCTCCCCTCGCACATCATTGCCGAGTCGCCCGATCAGGCGTTTGGTGCACCAGGTGGACCACATCCTGGCCGCACGGATCGGGGGTGGTTGGCGAGAACTCGCCAGGTGGTCCGGCTGCCGCTCTAGCGGCCAACCACCTCCAGGGTCCTACACGGTTTGCTCAGCTGGACCACCTCCTTTCTCTGGTGCTGCCATGGTAACCACGGGACGCGTTGCTGTCAGGCAATTTGGCCCGGGAGCACCAGGCGGGGGTGCCCAGGGCCGGCGCTCACTCGTCGACGACGTCCTCGGGGTTGGCGGGCCCAGCGGCCCCGATGGCTTGCAGGTAGGCCAATTGGGCGTCGAGCACGGCTCGCACCTGCGCCCGGGTGTAGTCCGAACCTGCCGCTCGGGCCCGGTCGAGCACGTACTGGGCGCTCTCCTCCTCACCCACCACGACGCTGTCGCCGGCGGCCCCAGGGTCGCTCCCATTGCCGGACAAGGCCCGTGACCGCAGGTGGGCCAGGCTCCACTGCAGGATCTGGCGGACGTCGTCATGACTGAGCACGGCGGCCACGTCGAACGGGATCTCGCCGGCGACCCACGCCACCGCCTCCTCGAGGTGGAACACCGGCCGGGGCGGCTGGGCGGCCAGCCGGGCCGATTCCCGACCGATGGCCACGGCGGCGATGGCGAACACCGCGGCGAGCGCCACCGCGGCGATCATGACGACCATCCTCGCAGCGTACCGGGCGCCGATGGGCGCCTCCGGGCCGGGCACGGCAGCGCCGCTGCTCGGGCCATCCCCACTAGCTGCAAATTGTTGCTATTGACCAGACGACCAGCCTGGGGTCCAATCGCTCCACGGCGGCCGGCGCCGGGAGAGGCCCTCCCGGCGCCACCGCCAACGCCGATCCGGAGGGCAACCGACTTGTCGCTGCAGAGGGGAAGCGAGATCGAACGGGCCCGCCAGAAGATGGAGGAGCAGCGACGCCGCAGCGTGGAGGCCGACCTGGGCGCGCTGGAGCGGGTCAGAGCATCGGCCGAACAGGCTCGCGCCCGCCAGGAGCGCACGGCGACGGAGCGGGTCGACGCCCTCCTCCCGGCGAGCAGCGCGCTGGCGGAGAGCTTCCGGGCTCTCGAGCGGCAGGCTCCGGAGATCCGCCGCCAGCCACTGCACGAGGTCACGGTGCATCCCCGCCAGCCCACTCCTGACTGCGTGCGGGTGTCGCTGCGTTGGGGGACCAAATTCGGTCTCACCGATGCCGACAAGCAGCTGATGCACAGCTACCGGACCTCCCGGCGGCGGTTGCGCCGGTACCCCGACGTGGTGGTGGCCCACGAGTACCGTGAGCTGTGGGGGGTGTTCGACGGGTCGCAGGGCACGCTGCGGTTGTCCTCGGGCCACGTGGTGGCCATCGAGGACTTCCTCGACGACCCGGCCGTCACCGTGCGCTGGCTGTCCGAGGCGCTGAACAGCGCCGACGCCCAGGCCCGCTACCACCTCCGTTCCACCGAGTACGAGGCATCGCCGATCCGCCGGTAAGCGCCAGGAGCCGCCGGTACCCTCGGGTGCCATGGACACGTTGCACTACGAGGACGACCAAGCCGAGATCCACAGGGTCGTGGTGGGGCGCCTGGACAACAACGTGTTCGTGCTGCGGTGCCGCCGGACCGGCGAATCCGTGCTCGTCGACGCCGCCGACCAGCCCGAGCGACTGCTGGAACTGTGCCGGCGGCTCGACGTCCGGTCGGTGGTGCAGACGCACGGGCACTGGGACCACATCCAGGCTGTGCCCGCCGTCCGGGAGGCCGGTTACCGGGTGGCGGTCACAGCCGCCGATGCCGACATGCTCCCGGGCCACGACGACATCCTGGAGGACCAATCGGTGCTCGAGGTGGGCCGGTTGCGGGTGCATGCCATGGCCACCCCCGGCCACACTCCCGGGTCGATGTGCTTCCGCGTCGAGGGGTCGCCGCTGGTCTTCAGCGGCGACACTCTCTTCCCCGGCGGTCCCGGCAGCACCCAGGGCGACCCGGCGCGCTTCGCCACCATCATCGAGCAGATCGAGCACAAACTGTTCTCGCTCCCGGCCGAGACGCTGGTGCTGCCCGGCCACGGGGCCGCTACGACCATCGGCGAGGAACGGCCTCACCTCGCCGAGTGGGTGGAGCGAGGCTGGTAGGGCGGGCCGTGGACGCCTTGGAGGCGATCCGGTCCCGGCGCTCGGTCGCCCGTCTGGTCGAACCGGCGCCCGACGAGGCCGACCTGAGGGCCATTCTCGAGGCCGCCGCCTGCGCTCCCGACCACGGCAAGCTCCGCCCGTTCCGGTTCACCGTGGTGCGAGGCGAGCACGCCGACACCTTCGGTGCCGTGCTGGAGGAGGCCTACCGGGACCGCTGCCGGGACCAGGGCATCGAGGTGCTGCCGGCCAAGGCCGCCAAGGAGCGGAGCAAGCTGGGGCGGGCGCCGCTGGTCGTGGTCGTCTCCGCCGTGCGGCCCGCCGAGGACAGCACCATCCCGTGGACCGAGCAGCTGGCCGCCTGCGCCGCCGCCTGCCAGAACGCCCTCCTGGCCGCCACCGCCCTGGGCTACGGCTCCATGTGGCGCACGGGCGAGCCTTGTTACGACGATCGGGTGAAGGCGGCTCTCGCACTGGCACCGGAGGACGCCGTGGTCGCCTTCCTCTACCTGGGAACGGTTCCCGAGGGCGTCCGGCCGAGAGCGGGTTGCGAGCCCGACCTCGACGGCCTGGTGCGAGAGTGGCGGGCCTGAATCGGTCCCGGCGAACGAACGGTCAGCCCAGCTGGCCCCGCAGGGCCCCATCGGGGAACTCGTCGTTGTGGACGTTGACGTAGAACCCTCCGGGGTTGGCGGCGATGCGCTGGAGAAGCTCGGGCTCGGCCGGGGCACACCCGTCGACGGCGCCCTCCGCGCTCGGGGGCTCCAGGGTGACGACCGGCGGACCGCTCTCCCCCACCGCTCCCTCGTGGATGTGGGCGGCGGTGGCGGGGGCGATGTCGAGGACGTTGATGTCGTAGCAGAGCTGCTCCTGCTCGACGAACACGGTGGCGAAGCCGGTGCCGTCGTCGTCCCCCGGTCCGGGGACCTCGGCCGCCCCCGTCAGCGCGATGTCGGCGAAGGTGGCCACCGGAGGGCTGGTCACCGCCGGCGTCTCCGGGGGTGCGGCGGACGACGTGGTGGTCTGGTCGGGCACCTCCAGCGCTGGGTCCTGGCCCGACCCGCAGGCAGCGAGGGCCAAGCTGGCGACGAGCACGGGCGCGGCGAAGATTCGTTGGCGAGTCACCCTTCGTACCCTAACCGGTGCGCCCCGTGGCCATCGCCGAGGGCCGGCCCCCATTCCCCCTATGGCCGTAGTGCTAATGGCCATACACTGGGCCCGTGGACGCACCGCTGTTCGAGATCGACGACCTGCACGTCACCGTCACCGACGAGGCGACGGGGGCCCCGATCGAGATCCTGAAGGGCGTCGACCTGGTCGTGCGTCCCGGCGAGATCCATGCCCTGATGGGCCCCAACGGCTCGGGGAAGTCGACGTTGGCCAACGCGCTGCTGGGCAGTCCCGAGTACCAGGTGACGTCGGGTCGCATCCGGTTCAAGGGGGACGACGTCACCGAGTGGGACCCCGACGTGCGGGCCAAGGCCGGCATGTTCCTCGCCTTCCAGTATCCCCAGGAGGTTCCCGGGGTGCCGGTGCGGTCGTTCCTGCAGCAGGCCCTTGCCGCCCGCAAGGGCATCGAGGATCTCTCGGCCCTCGAGACCCGTCTGGCCATCATGGAGTGGATGAAGCGCCTCGACATGGACCCGTCGTTCGCCGACCGGTACCTGAACGAGGGATTCTCGGGTGGCGAGAAGAAGCGCAACGAGATCCTCCAGATGGCCGTGCTCGAGCCCGAGTTGGCCATCCTCGACGAGACCGACTCCGGGCTCGACATCGACGCCCTGCGGGTGGTGGCCCAGGGCGTGCACGAGGTGCGGGCCCACCGCCCGGAGATCGGCGTGATCCTCATCACCCACTACCAGCGGATCCTCGACTACCTCGAGCCCGACGTGGTCCACGTCCTCATCGCCGGCCGCGTCGTCGAGCGCGGCGGCCCGGAGCTGGCCCGGCAGGTGGAGGAGGAGGGGTACGACGCGTGGCAGCCGTAGGGACGGGCGATGCCGGCGAGCGAGTCGATCCCCTCGACGTGACGCGGGTCCGCAAGGACTTCCCCGTCTTCGAACAGGACCGTGACCGCCCGCTCGTCTACCTCGACTCGGCGGCATCGTCGCAGAAGCCCCGAGCGGTGCTCGACGCCATGACCGAGTACTACGAGACCACCCATGCCAACGTGCACCGAGGCGTGTACGCCATGGCCGAGGAGGCCACCGCCCGCTACGAGCGGGCTCGCCGGACCGTGGCCCGCTTCGTCGGTGCCCCCTCGACCTGCGAGATCCTGTTCTCCAAGAACGCCACCGAGTCGCTGAACCTGGTGGCCAATGCGTGGGGCCGGGCCAACCTGTCGGCCGGCGACGTCGTGGTCCTCACCGAGATGGAGCACCACGCCAACCTGGTGCCGTGGCTCATGCTGGCCGAGGAGCGGGGACTGGAGCTGCGCTACCTGGGCGTCACCGACGACGGTCTGCTCGACTGTTCCGACCTGGAAGCCACCCTCGACGGGGCCAAGCTCGTGGGCCTGACCGCCATGTCGAACGTGCTCGGCACCCTCACCCCCGTCCGCCGGGTGGCCGAAGCCGCCTCTGCCGCCGGCGCCGTGGTCGTGGTCGACGCCAGCCAGTACGTCCCCCACCTCGCCACCGACGTGACCGCCCTGGGGGCCGACTTCGTGGCCTTCACCGGGCACAAGATGCTGGGCCCGACCGGCATCGGCGTGCTGTGGGGGCGTGAGGAGCTGCTCGACGCCATGCCCCCCTTCCTCGGAGGCGGCGACATGATCCGCGACGTCCGTCTCGACGGGTTCACGCCCAACGAGCTCCCGTGGAAGTTCGAGGCCGGTACGCCGCCCATCGCCGAGGCCATCGGGCTCGGCGCCGCCGTCCGAGAGCTCCAGCGCTACGGCATGGAGGCCGTCCGTGATCACGAGCTGTCGCTGACCCGGTACGCCCTGCGCACATTGGGCGAGCGCTACGGCGACGACCTGGTGATCCACGGTCCAGCAGACGCCACCGAACGGGGTGGGGTGCTGTCGTTCACGTTCAAGGACCTCCATCCCCACGACGTGTCGCAGGTGCTCGACCAGTCGGGCGTGTGCGTGCGGGCGGGGCATCACTGCGCCAAGCCACTCATGCGCCGCCTCGGGGTCGCCGCCACCGCCCGGGCCTCGTTCTACGTCTACAACGACGAGTCGGACGTCGACGCCCTGGCCGACGCCCTGAGCTCGTGCTCCGACCTGTTCTGCCTCTGAGAAGGAGGGCCATGCCCGGCCTCGAAGACCTCTATCGCGAGATCATCCTCGACCACTACCGCAACCCGCGGAACCGTGGTGAGCTCGCCTGCCCCCCCGCTCACCGCTCCGAGGGCTTCAACCCGCTGTGCGGCGACGAGGTGGTCCTCTACCTCGACGTCGACGCTGACGGGCGAGTCGTCGACCTGAAGGTCGGCGGCCAGGGCTGCTCCATCAGCCAGTCGTCAGCCTCGATGATGTCGGCGGCGGTGAAGGGGCGGAGCCTGGACGAGGTCCGCGCCCTCAATCGGGCCTTCAAGGCGCTCATGTCGATTCACGAGTCGCGGCTCGACGCCGACGAGGGCGACGGCAGCGGCACCGACACCCCGGTCCCCGACCCGTCGGTCGAGCTGGGGGACCTGGCTGCGCTCCAGGGGGTGGTGAAGTTCCCCGTGCGCATCAAGTGCGCCACCCTGCCGTGGAACACCCTGGCCCAGGGCCTCGACGAGTTCTCGACCGCCGCTACCGCCTGAGCGCACATGGCCCGGTGGCTGGTCGACGGCTCCAACGTCGTCGGCAGCCGACCCGACGGCTGGTGGCGCGACCGCGGCGGCGCCTTCGCCGCCCTGGCCGTCGAGCTGACCCGCTTCGCCGAAGCGACCGGCGACGAGGTGGCGGTGGTGTTCGACGGGAAGGCGCCGGAGCCGTACGAGGACGAGGACGGCGTCGGGGTGCCGGTGCACTGGGCACCGTCGGCCGACGACCGCATCGTGGCGCTGGTGGTTGCCGACGCCGACCCCGCGTCGCTGTCGGTGGTCACCTCCGATCGCCAGCTCGCCGAGCGGGTGTCCGCCCGGGGGGCGACGACCACGGGGACGGGGTCGTTCCGGCGTCGGCTGGACGCCCTGGGGCGAGGGTAATGACCGGCTGGTGGGTACGGTGCTGCGGTCCGCACATCGCCATCGAGGAGGAACGACCATGGGTGACACGGGACCGGAGAGCGGCGCCAAGGGCGCAACCGAGGGCGTGAAGGGCAAGGTCAAGGAAGCTGCCGGCGTCGTCAGTGGCGACGAGAGCCTCGAGCGCGAAGGCGAGGCCCAGCAGGACAAGGCCGAGTCCCAGCGTGACGTGGCCGCCAAGGAGGCCGAGGCCGAGCGGGCGCGCGCCGAGGCCGCCAGCAACGAAGCCGAGCAGCGAGCCAACCAGTAGTAATCGGGCCGACCGTCACCGATGGGGCGGGTCGGAAGGCGTCAGCGCAGGCCGTCGGCGGCGGCCGCCAGCTCGAAGCAGGTGGCGGTGATGCCTCCGGCGGCGTGGCTGGAGATGTCGATGACGACCCGGTTCCAGCTGTTCGACCAGTCAGGGTGGTGATCGAGCTTTTCGGCGACGAGGGCGAGCCGGGCCACGAAGCCGAAGGCTTCGTTGAAGTCGGCGAAGGTGAGCTCCTTGTGGAGCTTGCCCTCGACGACCGTCCACCCGTCGGTGTGGCGCAGCCGCTCCTCGATCTCGGTGCCAGTCAGCTTCTCGGCCACCGTCAGCCCTCGAAGGATTCCCGCAGTCCCGGCATGACGTCGAGCTGGCCCTCCGCCTCGTCCTCGGCGAACCCGGCGTAGCCGGTCGCCTCCAGCTCCTCGGCGAGCTCGGGCCCGCCGGTGGCCACGATCCGCCCCCGGGACAGCACGTGCACGACGTCGGCTCGCAGCTCGGTGAGCAGGCGCCGGTAGTGGGTGATGGCCAGCACGCCCAGGCCACGCTCCTCGGTCTCGGCCTCGACCCGGCGGGCCACCTTGCGCAGGGCATCGATGTCGAGCCCCGAGTCGATCTCGTCGAGGATGGCGATGCTGGGTCGCAGCACGCCCAGCTGCAAGGTCTCGTTGCGCTTCTTCTCGCCGCCCGACAGATCGACGTTGAGCGGGCGATGCAGGAAGCGTTCGTCGAAGCCGATGCGCTCGGCCTCGACTCGCATGCGGGCCTGCACGTCGTCACCGCCCCGTCCGACGGCGGCGAGCGCCTCCTCGAGCACGTCGTCCAACGCCACGCCGGGGACCTCGGTCGGGTACTGCATGGCGGAGAAGAGACCGGCGGCGGCCCGCTGCCACGGCTCGAGAGCCAGGATGTCGTTGCCGTCGAGGGTCACGGTGCCGCCGAGGACCTCGTAGCCGGGCCGGCCCATGATCACGTGGGCCAAGGTCGACTTTCCGGACCCGTTGGGGCCCATCACGGCGTGGACCTCGCCGCTGCGCACCGTGAGGTCGACGCCGCGCAGGATCTCGTTGCCGCCCACGGCGGCCCGTAGCCCGGACACCACCAGCTCAGCCATCGGTCACCACCACGAACACGTCGTCACCCTCGACTCGCACGTCGTAGGTCGGTACCGGCCTGGTGGCGGGCAGCGTGTCGGGCTGGCCCGTCTCCAGCGAGAAGCAGCTGCCGTGCTTCCAGCACTCGATCTGCAGCGCATCAGGGTCGACCTCGCCTTCGCTCAACGAGTAGTCGGCGTGGCTGCACGTGTCGCCGATGGCGTAGAAGTCGTCGCCCACCCGCACCAGGGCGATCTTGTGCCGGCCCACGACGAAGCGCGTGGCGCTGTCGGGCTTGACGTCATCGACCGAGCACAAGCGATGCTCAGTGCCGGTCATGGCGCCACCGGGTCGTCTCGACGGTCGAGCTTGGCGGTGATCTCCGAGCGAAGCGGAGGGACGGCGGCTGGCACCGGCAGCCGTTCGAGCACGTCCTCGAAGAACCCCAGCACGATCAAGCGCTCGGCCCGTGCCGGCGGGACTCCGCGGCTCTCGAGGTAGTAGCGCTGGTCCTCGTCCACCGGCCCGACGGCGGAGGCGTGGCTGCACCGAACGTCGTTGTTCTCGATCTCGAGGTTGGGCACCGACTCGGCCCATGCGCCGTCGGAGAGCTTGATGTTCCGGTTCGTCTGGAAGGCGTCGACCCCAGCCGCCTGCTTCCCGATGTGGATCAAGCCGGTGTAGACGGAACGTGAGCGTCCCTGGACGGCACCCTTGAACAACAGGTCGCTCATGGTCTTGGGGCCCACGTGGTCCTGGAGGGTGCGGAAGTCGTGCATCTGGTTCCCCTCGCCGAAGTAGACGGCGAGCATCTCCCCGGAGGCGCCCCTGCCGGCCAGGGTGGATTCGACCTCCAGGCGGGCGTAGCCGCCACCGAGGGCCACCATGGAGGTGCTCAGCCGGGCGTCGCGCTCGCCCCGGCTCAGCTGGCGACCCAGCTGCCACACCCGCTGACCGAGAAGTTGAGCGTTGACATAGCGCAGGCGGCTGGCCGGGCCGGCGGCCAGCTCGACCACCGGGAGCACCAGGGCGTCGACGTCGGTGGAGCCGGAGTGGTCGTACACCACGACCTCGCTGTCGTCGCCGGCCTGCACCACCAGGTGCGGGAAGGTGGCGAGGCCGCTCCCGTCGGTCCAGTGCAGGACGACGACCGGGGCGTCCACGACCAGGCCCGGGCGCACCCGCACGAGCACGGGATCGGCCACGAAGGCCTCGTGGAGCAACGAGAACGCACCGTTGGCCTCACCGCCGCTGACCGAGCCCAGCGCCGCCCCTTCCGGATCGAGCTCGGCCAGGCGGCCCACCTCGAGCCCAGCCGACGCCGCACTCGGGTCGACGTCGACGTGGACCACCGAGCCGTTGTGCACCACGACCAGCGCTGCTCGCTCCTCGAGGGTGTCGAGCACCGGCTTCAACCCCTCGGGTACGGCGTCACCGAAGGCTGCGCCGACGTCGGGACGGTACGCGCCCAGGTCGAGCTCGGGGATGCGGCTGTAGCGCCACACCTCCTCCTCGACCGTGGGCAACGGCGTGGTGGAGAAGCGCTCGAACGCTCGAGTCCGCCGGCGCTGCAGCCATGTGGGACCGCGCAGCTCGTCCACGGCGTCGGCGGTGAACGTGGTCAGGACAATGCCTCCTCGGCAAACGGTGGGGGCGGGGCCGGCAGGCCTCCTCGCCCTGCCTCCAGGCTAACGGGCCGGCGTCAGCGGTTGCGAGGCGACGGCGACCGGAGCGGCCGCTCCCGCCGGCGGGGGGCGCGACCGGCCGTCCCGCCCGGGGTACCGCTGTCGCCGTGCTCGTCGCTCGGAGGCGGTGTGCCCGCGGTTTCGGGCTCGTCACGCCGATCGTCGCCCCACGACTGCTCGCCCGTGGCCCAGGGACGGGAGGGAAGCCCTTGCTCCCCGCCGTCCCGGTCCCCGTCGTCGTCGCCGTCCCGACGGTCGTCGTCGCCGTCCCGACGGTCGTCGTCGCGCCCGCGGCGGTCGTCGTCGCGCTCCCGGCGGTCGTCGTCGGGCTCGCGGCGATCGTCGTCGCGCTCCCGGCGGTATGCCGGCTCGCCCGGGGCGGCGCTCAGGGCCCGGGTCGCCAGCTTCCCGTGCCAGCGCTCCCCTGCCTTACCGCCAAGGACGGCGCCCAGCAGCATGGCCACGATGGCGGCGATGCCCGCCACGGTGGCGATGTCGCCGTACTCGGACCCCGAGGTGGGCACACCCAGGGTGCGCAGGTTGTCGGCGAGCGCCTCGGTGTTGGTCTGGGCGCCCACGAGCACCCCGACGACGATGGCGATCAGCACGGCGAGCAGGAACACGAGCCCGCCGTTCAGCGCTCCGGCCCGGCGGGCCATTCGGCCGGCCACGTACCCCCCGAAGAAGTAGGACACAAGCAGCACCAACGCGGCGACGATGCCGCCGCCGATCCCGGCCTGGCGCCAATCGTTGCTGGTCAAGCCGGTGGTGTCGACACCCACCGCGGCCAGGATGGCGGCCACGACCGCCAGCAGGACGGCGAAGGCAGCGTAGGCCACCAGCGTCCCGGCCAGGACGCTGATCAGCGACACCTGGCCCATGCTGGCGGCGCTGGCGAACGCCCGCCGGTCGCTGCTGCTCTCGACCCTGTCCACAACAGGCATGTCGACCTCCTCGGTGACCGTCGGACCCTCTCGGACCCCTCACCCCTTCCCCATCGTCGGCGGTGCAAACTGCCGTCCTAAGGGGCCACCTCGCACACGGCGCTGGCCTCCGCAGGTTCCATCGGGGTGCGCAGCCGCAAGGCCCGTTCCTGCACTCGCCAGGTGCGCGAGGGTGCCGGAACGAGGGCCTCGCCGTCGGCGTTGTAGGGCATGGCTTCACCGTCGATGCGCACCGCGCTTCCTCGTCCCATGACGACGCCGTCCACCCGGTGCGGATCGCCGCAGCGCAGGGCTCCCGCCAGGCGGAGGCGAGCCCCGATGCCGGCAGCGAAGGCCACCGTCACCTCGGCGAGGCCGTCGTCGGGACAGGCGAGCGGCCACAGGACCGTCCCGCCGCCGATGGTGGTGCCGTTGCCGATGCCGGCGAAGAGCACGGTCCCTTCCGCCAGCACCCCACCGTCCACCTCCACCCGGACGTCCCACCCCGGTGTACGGGCACCCGTCCACGCCGCTTCGGTCACGTAGGCCATCCGACCGAGCAGTGGCTTCAGCGGTGCTGCGCGCGTGGCCACGAGCCCGCCGATGCCGCCGTGCACCGCGTTCACGGCGACCGTCCCGGCGCCGTCCACGAGGAGGTCGAGCGGGCGGGACCGCCCGCTCAGGACGACGGTCGCGGCGGCCGAGGCGTCCAACGGGATGCCGACGGTGCGGGCCAGGTCGTTGCCCGTTCCCAGCGGCAGGAGCCCCACGACCACCCGGTGCAACCAGCCCTGCTCCCAAAGGTGCTGCACCACCATGTTGAGCGTGCCGTCGCCGCCGGCGGCGACCACGGTCCCTCCCGTGAGCCCGGCCAGCGCCGCTTCCAAGTCGCCGGGCCCGGCCACCTCGACGACGGTGGTCTCCACCCGCTTCCGCAGGGCGGCGACTGCCTGGTCCAGGCCGTCGATGCCGCTGGCACGCTGGTTGGCCACGACGACCAGGGGGTCGTCCGTACCGCTCATGGTTGGTGGACCGCAGGGCGGGCTATGGGCGCCGGAAGAGCCGCCGCCACCACGGTCGGCCTCCCTCCCGCCCCGACTCCACCTCGGCGAGGATGGCCGGGCCGGCGGCGTTGACGATCTGCTCGGCCTCGTCGAGCAGGGCGGCGACAGCGTCGCCGGCGCCCACGCCGGGCGGTTCGGGTGGCGTCGGAGGGACCACCACGGAGCCGTGGGCCCAGGCGGCGTCGGCCAGCCGCCGCTCGAAGCGGGGGCAGGCGTCGGGACACCGCCACGGCGCCTCGGGGGCGAGGTCGAGGTGGCACTTGCGCACGGTCTCGCCGTTGGCGTAGGTCCGGCTCTCGAAGTACTTGCACTCCACCCGCATGGGCACCGGCCCAGTCTACGAAGGGCACCTCCTCGAGGGGCAACGGCGACGAGCCGTCACGGGCGGTGGCTCCGGCCGCCTGACGACGAGCACCCGGCTCCTGAAGCCGACCCTTCGATCTTGGCCATGGGAGCCAGGCCTTCCCCAGCTCATCCAACCTCCAGCGATGCGTTGGTGTGATCCACGCCATCGTCGGCGGGACGCCACGTCGTCCACGTGCCGCCCGGGCTGCGGATGGACCAGGGCTCGTCCCCGTGCGAACGGCCGGCCACGGTGATCCACTTCCCGCCGATCAGTTCTTGGAGCACCTGGTTGCGCTGGATGATCGCCTCGGTGCGCTCGAGGGGCGCCTGGACGACCGCGAGCAGGCGCAGCGGTTCATGCATGCGACGCTCTCCAACGCCCACCGCCTGCGCGGGGAGGCCGACCTGGAGGTCGCCGCCCTCGCCGAGGACGACGCCGATGCCGCCCACCGGGTTGTGCAGCGTCTTGTCTCCCGCGCCGAACTGGTCGGGGTCGACCGACGAGAAGTAGTACTGAGCGGAGATCCACTGGCCCACGACGAGCGGCTGGGTGAGGATCGTCTCGAGGGCGCTGCCGTCGCCATCGCCCTCGGCATCGTAGGAGTGCAGGAACACGCGACAGGCCAAGTCGAGCTCGGCGGTGATCGAGCGGGGTCCGACGACGAACGCAGCATTGCCGGCGAGCCCCCACTCAGGACGCACGTGCGCCCAGTCGTGCCCACGGACCCGGACCTTCCCCGGATCTCCCGGGAGCCGCCCGGCGCGCTCGCGTGCGAGCCGTTCACCGGCCACGGCGACGTCCCGCTCGAAGGCCGCGACCAGCCGTTCGTGGGTGTCCGGCACGGCCTCGCGGTAGAGTACGGGTTGACCCTGGCCGTGGCCACCGTGGGTACGATGTGCCACAAGCCGAACAGGCCGCTTCTGTCTCAGACCGGATCCTCGCGACGGATGATGTCGCGAGGCGGCCGCCTCCTTTTCCATCTCCTCCAGGATC